>DSAQ01000023.1 GCA_011046395.1 Pseudomonadota bacterium | reverse complement strand
GTCTTTTACTGCGCTCACCGTTCAGTCCCCCTGAAGTCTCTGGATGACGGGTAGCAAGACAATCAACAAAATCCACCGCAAATCCGTTGCGGCGCAGTATGGCCGCCAGATAGAGCAGACCTAAAGGCTTCGCCCATAAGTCATAGGCGGCAAAGTCGTAAATCCAGGGATTGATAAGTAACAGGCGCGGCTGACGCATGGCCTGCATACTAAATCACTCTGTCTGCCTCGTCAACCGGGGCACCCTGTGAATGTTCCACTTACAGCCCCGAATAACAAATCGTCATTTTTATCCTGTTGTATTTTTTAGCAAATTTCTATACGATATTTGTCATATTCAGCTCAGACGAAAAAAGTAGAGTCTACATAATATATAAGTTATGTAAATAATGACGGAACGTTCGTGCAGAACGTGCCTGAAGATTGGGAATAAGGAACATCCGCCTGAGCGGAATAGTGAATGTCCACCCACAGTTTTTTGATCGATACCAGCCCTTGTTCCTTCAGCCATTGATTAGTCATGCCGGTCTGAGTAGCCAGAGTACGGGATAAATGCCAGTAACCCTTGCGGCTCAATCCCACCGATATGGCAGCGTTGCGCGACGTGCCAAGGAGGCAGATATATGAAGAGCAAAATAAAGTACACGAATGAACCGATGGGAGAGTTAAGAGTTGTTAAGGATTTTCTTCCGCCGCCGGACCAGTTGGTCTTGAAAGAGGAAAACGTGAAGGTATCGATTGCCCTGAAAAAATCGAGCATTGATTTTTTTAAAAAAGAAGCAAAGAAACAGCACACCTCGTATCAAAAAATGATCAGACAGGTTATAGATTGGTATGCTTCACACTATAACAATCAAAAAAGCGCCTAACGATTGAAACTCCCCGCAGCCCGCCAGTGTCGAACCTGGCAGCAAGCAGCGGGGATGAACAATCATGTCCATCTCCTCCTTTTCAGCGGTCATCAGGGTATATCCAACCGCCGGGACGGCATAAGGGAGAATACCGTTAAAAAGGCGGGGTTTCGCGGTATCGGGGATAGGATTGAATCCAGATACCTCAGCTTTTGACAATAACTATCTGCCATTCGCCGTTTCCAATCTGATTTATCTCCAGGACCCTGCACCCCATGTATTCTGCCACATTCGGGACATCAACGGTAGCGGAAGGACAATCCACGAGCATGTCCATCCGGCTGCCGTTATGCAGTTTTGCGACCAACGGTTCAACTGCATATTTGGGATAAGGACAGACCCAGCCCCTCATATCCACCTGATAATGCCCTTCCCCTATTTTTGCTGCCGTAATCTTTCTCATTTCCTGCCTGCCTCCACATACTTTATAAGGACGTAAAAAGCGGCCAAAAACAGGTAAATCAACAGGGCGCCGCCAAACCAGCCAAACTGCCCGAGGGAGAAGGGTTTTCCGTAAAGCCAGCCCTCGCCTACGTGCCCTCCGTAGATAATCACCCAGGCACCGGATGTCAGCATGGCGGCAATCAAGGCCATCCATGCGCGGACATATCCTTCGGCGGAACGCCACAGTATGCCCACGCCGCATCCGCCTGCTATGACCATCCCTATGCCGAAAATAAACCCGCCGATGACCGTATGCAGACCCATCGGCAGCACAAAATGCATCTGCTGGTAGCCCTGAGACTTGAGGATGGCAAAGCCGGCCGTGCCAATGGCAATACTGAACAAAATCCATTTCATCGGGGTGCCGTTCCTGCTCACGAAAATCCCGGAGAAGGCCGAAGCAAAGCAGAGGCGCGAACGCTGGAAGATTACCCCGAATAAAGCGCCAAAAAGCAATAGCCCCGCATGCTTCGGCATGCCCTTTACCGCGTAGGCATAGGCGGCTATAGTCAGGAGAAGCCCGACTGCCGCACCCATTATAGGCTGGAAGGAATTTTCCTTCTTCCTTACCTCTTCACCCATCGGCAGCGCGGTGAAATCTATTTCTTCAGCCGCCTGCGCTGCCTGCCTTTTGAGAAAAAGACCGCCCAGGTATGCGCCGGAAAGGAGGCTGATGCCGGCCAGGGGGCCGCTTAGAGAAAGCGCCATTGTAGCGGAGTAAAAACCGCCCACGTTGCAGGGAGGCATTATAACCGTTCCAAAACCCATGAGCACGCCGCCCACGATAGCGGTCATATATCCGCGCCAATCTTCTGTCCTTATCTTAAATTCCTGTGAAATAAGGGCGGCCATAGCCGCGCCCATGATTATGCCGAAATTGATCATGGTGTGCACATCGAGATGAAGGGGCGTCAATGGATAGGGGATAAAAGGCGCGTCAACCTTGATTCCCACAAGATTATATATCCAACTCCCCCACATCGCCATTTGCGGGAATACACCTATGGCCCTTGCAAAGGCGAACATGAAAATATTTGCAAAGGCCAGGGCCACAGCGCCGGCCCAGATAGGCCAGGCCCTTTTCCATATCCTTACATAAAACACGTCCTTAATCTCGCCAGAAATCGCTTCCCATCTCCCCATTCAGCCTTCCTTCCTTAGCCAAATTTATTCGGACGCCCTTACCGCGAAGGACAAATACCGCCATGAACGAGGATGCCAAGCCCCCCATCCGTTGCCGGGATGAAACTATCACCATTTACCTATAAGTCAAATCGGAAATATCAATAGAATGGCGGACATTGATAGCGTCTGGCAATGATTCTGGGGATGGCCTTGAATTCACCAGTTAAGAGTTGTCAAGGATTTTCTTCCGCCGCCGGACCAGTTGGTCTTGAAAGAGGAAAATATGAAGGCGTTCCGCCACCGCAGCCGATGGGGACGGTGTTAGTTCTTCCCTTAAACATGGTTTTTAAATTGGAGTTCTATGGGGTGGGGATACAGATAGTACTGTTCTCTCAGGTAAGGAAGATCGTATCTATGTACGTAATGATTCAGTAGCGTAATGGGCACAATGAGGGGGAGGTCGCCCTGGCGATAAGAATTGATGACCTCCAGCAGCTTTTTTCTTTCATCCGGGGAAAGCTGCTTTTTAAGACACCCCACAATATGTTGCAGGATGCCGACATTTTTGTTCGGCGTCACTTTCAACCGCAGGGCTTCCAATAAAAGGCTCTGGTATTGCGCATACAGTTCCTTGACCGGGTTCTTTGGGGCCCTGGCTACCAATTTTTTCATCATACCGGAGTGCTTTACACTGTGGGCAAGGATAAGCAGCTCGTGCCTGTTATGGAAATCTGCCAGATTATCCCGGCTCATCTTTTGTGCAAGAATCTCACGCCACCTTTTGCAGACAAAGATGCGTTCTATGAAGTTTTCCCGAATGGCAGGATCATGGAGCCGGTCTTCGTCTTCCACCGGACAGAGCGGGAAATGTTCCATAAATGCCCGGGCAAATATTCCCACCCCGTTTTTTGTCCGCGCCCCCTCTTCATTAAAGACCTTAATCCGCTTCACGCCGCAACTGGGCGACCTGGCCTTAAAGATAAAAGCCCATAGGTCTTCTTTCGCCAGTTCAACCACGCGCTTACGCACCCAGCGGGCCATGCGTTTCGTATGCTCCTGAGCGGTATGTACCGTCATCAGACGGGGGGAACCGGGATCTCCCGCCAGCCGCAAGGGCTCCCGGGGAACACCCAAACCACATTCCACCTCCGGGCATACCGGCCTATATTCCACGTAACGGCCCAATGTATCAGTAATAAACCGATCCCATTTGTGCCCGCCGTCAAAACGGACCTTACTTCCCAGCAAACAGGCACTGATGCCCAATCTTATGGTCTTTTTCACCTGAAAATCCCCCTGTATCCCCCTTTTCCAAGGGGGGATTTAACGGATGCCCCCTTTACTAAAGGGGGGTGAGGGGGGATTATTTTCATTGTCATTTGTGTCGCTATGCGACATGTGTGTTTCATACTATCTCTAAATTGTGATATAAGAAATGCGCGCGGTTATCTGACTATATCAAGCGTGAGGCCCCCCGGCAAGGGGAAAACCCTATACGCATGTCCTTGAGATGTTTGCATAACCGGAGAATAATGTGATATGATTACAAATCAAGGGAGGAAAGCTAAAAATTGAAAATCGGCGTTTGCAAAGTTTTAAGGTATGGGAGGTAGTTCATGAAGAAGATCAGGATAGCCATTTCGGGGCTTGGTAACTGTGCGAGTTCATTGATCCAGGGTATTGCCTATTATGGAAACAAGGAGGGCAAAAAAACTATCGGATTGATGCACCGGGACATCGGAGGATACAAGCCCTCTGATATTGAAGTGGTGGCCGCCTTTGATATTGATAAAAGGAAGGTCGGGAAAGATGTATCTGACGCTATCTTTGAACTTCCAAACTGCACCACCGTGTTCTGTAGAGATATACCCCGAACAAATGTCCAGGTAAGAATGGGGAAGATACTCGACGGGTTTTCAGAGCACATGAAGAATTACGAGGACAAATATACATTTGTCCTCAGCGACGAAAAGGAGGCGTCAAAAGAAGATATAATCAGGGTATTGAAAGAATCGAAGGCAGAAATACTGTTAAATTACCTTCCCGTAGGCTCTGAACAGGCGGTAAGGTTCTATGCTGAATGCGCCCTTGAGGCAGGGATAGCCCTTATTAACTGCATGCCGGTCTTTATAGCCAGCGATCCGAAGTGGGCGGATAGATTTAAAGAGAAAGGCATACCGCTGATAGGTGATGACATAAAATCCCAAATCGGCGCCACCATCATACATAGAACCCTGGCCGATTTATTCGAGAAAAGAGGGGTAAAGCTCGAAAGGACCTATCAGCTAAATACCGGCGGCAATACCGATTTCCTCAATATGCTCAACAGAAGCAGGCTTATCTCCAAAAAGGTATCAAAGACAGAGGCCGTCCAGTCAGTCCTGGCCGAAAGGCTTGATCCCGAAGATATACACATCGGCCCCAGCGATTATGTGGCCTGGCAGAAAGACAACAAGGTCTGTTTTATCCGGATGGAGGGCAGACTTTTCGGCGACGTCCCCCTGAACCTCGAACTGCGGCTCTCGGTTGAGGATTCCCCGAACTCCGCAGGGGTGGCCATTGATGCCATCCGGTGCTGCAAGCTGGCTCTGGATAGAGGCCGGGGGGGTGCTCTGTATTCTCCTTCTGCATACTTTATGAAACATCCTCCCAGACAGTTCACTGATGACGAGGCATACCGGATGACCGAAGAATTCATCGCCGGGGCACGAGAAAATTAACCACGGGGGTTTCGGCTTCTTAAGCAGCTATGTTATATTATAAACAAAAATACCGGATAAATCCCGCAGGACACCATTTAGAAGAAAACGGTAAGGGCATAAAAACGGAGGATTGCTATGGATAAAAGCCAATACGGTAGAAGAAGAGACAAGCTGGTTCAGGAAAAAAGGCACGATACTTATAAAGAATGGGGCAAGTGGCCGGAGCCGACTGTATGTACTGAATGTGGTTCCCTTTTCGAAGATGGGCGTTGGTCCTGGAAAAAACCGCCGAAGGAAGCCAATAGGGTGGTCTGCCCTGCTTGTCAGCGTATCGCTGATAACTACCCGGCAGGGTATGTGGAGATCAAGGGTAATTTTTTCAAACAACACCGTGAAGAACTGCTGAACCTCATCCATAATGAAGAGGAGTTGGAGAAGGGAGAACACCCCATGGAAAAGATTATGTCCATTGTTGATAAAAACGACCACACCCTGATTACGACAACCGGAGTGCATATGGCCCGCCGTATCGGGGAGGCCCTATCCCGGGCCTATCAGGGCGAATTTTCCTTCCAGTACGGCGATGCCGAAAAGACTATAAGGGTTTATTGGAGCCGGTAATCATGCGCATTATGTGTCTGGACATAGGTACAAAGACCATAGGCATCGCCGTCAGTGATGAACTAGGCATTACCGCTCAACCGCTAAAGACCTTATCCCGGAAGACTGAAGAGGGAGATATAGATGCCCTGAAAAGGCTTATCAGCGAGTTAAACGTCACAGAAGTGGTCGTAGGGCTCCCCAAAAAAACGGACGGGAGCCTTGGACAGGCGGCGGTTTTAGTTCTAGAATTTGCAGAAAAGTTAAAATCGGCTATTCCGCAACCTATCCACACCTGGGATGAGCGTTTTTCCACAGTGGCGGTTACCAGGACATTGCTTGCGGGTGACGCCAGCCGTGCCAAGCGCAAAAAAGTGGTTAATCACCTGGCCGCAGCCTATATCCTCCAGGGTTTCTTGGACAGTAGATGATAAGGATACCTGATAGCATTAGAAAATGTTTGAGGTGGCGGGCGCTGGTGGGTGTATATGTTGTACTTTTTTTCGCCTATCAGGTTTTCACGTTTCTCTATATCCCGCCGGAAAGGCATGCGAAGTCAAGGGTTATCTATATCCGGCCGAAGACCAAATTTTTGACTATTTCCCGTCAATTGGAAAACGGAGGCATTATTAGAAGCAGTTTTAAATTTGCCATATTGGCAAAACTCACCGGGTCAGTCAACCAGGTAAGGGCCGGAGAATATGAACTAAGCCCCTCTATGCTCCCCCGGGAAGTGCTCAATAAGTTAGTTAATGGCTGGGTTATTCAGCACATGGTTACTATCCCCGAAGGCTACAACATCTATCAAATTGCCGACACGCTCGCTAAAGAAGGGCTGGTAAAAAAACAAGAATTCCTGGCCAAGGCCTTTGACCAGGATATTATATCATCCCTTGGATTTGAGGGGCCAAGTCTTGAGGGTTATCTCTTCCCGGATACCTATGAATTTTGGAGGGATATGCAGGCGGAAGATGTCCTCCGTAAGATGACAGGCCGGTTTAAGAAGATATACTCACAGAAATATGCAGAAGAGGCTAAAGGGCGAGGCCTATCCATGCGTAAGGTTGTAACGCTGGCCTCCATTATCGAGAAGGAAACCGGTGTACTAGGCGAGAGGAGACTTATTTCGGCTGTCTTCCATAACCGGTTGCGTCGCGGTATGCCCTTGCAGGCAGATCCGACGGTTATTTATGGGATACGCGATTTTAACGGCAACCTCACCAGAAAGGATCTACGGACACCAACCCCTTACAATACATATATAATCAAGGGATTACCGCCAGGCCCCATAGCCTGCCCGGGAGAAGCGGCAATTAAAGCAGTCCTTAATCCTGTAAAAAAAAGGTATTTGTATTTTGTGTCCAAAAACGATGGTTCGCATTATTTCTCGAGCACCCTTGAAGCCCACCAACGGGCCGTCGCCATATACCAAAAAAAGCCTGCCTCAGACGTTCCGGCCTCTGACACTACTGATTAAGAAACACCCCTGCCCGCTCATCCCCGAGGGTTTTTTCTCCTCCAGCCAATCTCACTCAGGAACATCGGATTCCATAAAAAGGACACGTCCGGAATCTTTTAGCTTGACAAGCTCAAGCCATTTTATATAAAGTTTATATATTCTATGACTCCGTAACTACCCGGTCTTGACAGGCAAGACGCCTGTCTAACTATTTTTAAGGTGATGGTATTCGGGTAATCCGGCCGGGTAAATCAGGCGTCTAATTTAACTAAAAGAATTTTCAACAGAGGCTCTTGCAAAAGTCCCGATTCTGTCATTCCCGCAGCGATTCTGAGCGGGAATCTGGTTCTAACTGCTTGAAAAACCATATCCCCGATAAAAGCATTCGGGGATGACAAACAGTTTTGCAAGAGACTCAACAGGATTTACATAATTAGACCATTTTTTGTTTCGTCAGTTGTTGAATTTAACAAGAAAGGAGGTGAAAAAAAGATGAAAAAACTAGCAATTATTATGGCTGTAATCGCCTCTTTTTGTCTGGTAGCGGTGGCCTTTGCTGCAGAGCCAGATACGGTCACCATCAGCAGTAAGGTGTATGCCAAGCATACCAAAGGCCTGGTTAAATTCACCCATAAGAAACACACCGTTGACTACAAGATCGGTTGTGCCGACTGCCATCATGTCTATAAAGATGGCAAGAACGTCTGGAAGAAGGGTGACCCCGTAAAGAAATGCGATAGCTGCCACAGTGTGGCCAAACCCATGGCCCAACTCTCCCCCCAGGAAAAGAAGCAAATGGCCTCACCGGAACTGGCATTTCATAAGAACTGTAAGGGGTGCCACATGAAGGCCAAAAAAGAAGGCAAAAAAGCACCCGTGGCCTGTACACAGTGCCATGCCAAGTAAATAAGCCGGTCTTAATGGCATCAGAGCGGGGATTGGGAGGTCGTGCCTCCCAATCCCCGTTTTATTTGACTTCCAACGAACTCAAGCAAGTTCGTTTTAAATAGGATGCCGCTCGCGGTATAAGTTGGCTTTTTACGAGATCATCTTATTTGATGCATTTTTCAAACAGGCCTCCTCGGCCTTGCCATTATCCCGCAAGCAAAAAAGTAGTGTTTTTCCAGTCCCCTTCTGCTATAAAATCCAGACAGAAAGAGCTGAAGGCTGAAGGCTGAAAGCCAGGGTTTCTATTCTGACTTCTGTATTCTGGACAAATATGATTTCACCTCCAACGTTATCTAAGATCGAAAATATCATCGGCAAAAAAAACCTTTTTACCTCTCAGGAGGATCGAATTTGCTATGCCTATGACGCCACCAATCTCTTCTATCTGCCGGACGCTGTGGCCATCCCTGGAACAGCAGAAGAAATAGACGCTATTATGCAACTCGCTAACCAGGAAAAATTTCCGGTCACACCCCGCGGGGCCGGAACCGGTATGACCGGTGGCGCTCTGGCGGTAAACGGAGGACTGGTCCTGGCGCTCACCCGACTTAACCGTATCCTGGAAATTGATACGGAAAACCTGATAGCGGTAGTAGAGCCAGGAGTAATAACCGGTGACTTACAAGGAAAGGTAGAAAAAAATGGCCTTTTTTACCCCCCTGATCCATCCAGCCTTAAGTTTTCTACTATGGGCGGGAATGTGGCTGAATGCGCTGGCGGCGCCCGGGCCGTTAAGTACGGTGTCACTAAAGATTATGTAACCGGCCTGGAAGTAGTGCTACCCACGGGTGGGATTATCAGTACGGGTGTGCGCACCAGAAAAGGTGTGGTGGGGTATGATTTAACCAAGCTCTTTGTAGGCTCTGAGGGAACACTGGGAATCATTACCAAGATTATTCTGAAATTGCTCCCCCTGCCAGAGACACGGAAGACCCTGTTAGCTATATTTGACAGACTGGATACGGCTATGCAGACTGTATCCGGTATTATCAGCGCCCGAATTATACCGGCGGCCCTGGAGTTCATGGACCAGACCGCTATCTCCTGTGTAGAAGACTACCTGCATGTAGGGCTATCCAGAGAAGCCGGGGCACTGCTTTTAATAGAAGTGGACGGCTGTAAAGAGGCTGTAGAATCGGAGGCAAATAAGGTTTCCCAGCTATGCCGGAAATTTGGGGCCATAGACATCCGGACAGCCAGAGACGAAAGCGAAGCGGCTCTCCTGTGGCAGGCTCGCCGGGCTGTCTCTCCAGCCCTCTTTAAACTTAGACCCCATAAAATAAGCGAAGATATTGTCGTCCCGCGCAATCGCATAGCAGAGATGGTTTCCCGGGCCAAGGCCATAGGGGTAGAAAACGACTTAATAGTCCTCTGTTTTGGCCATGCCGGAGATGGTAATATCCATATAAACATTATGATTGACCGGGAAGACCGGGCAGAGGTTAACAGGGCCCAAAAAGCCAAAGAGCAGATATTCCGTGCGGCCATTCAATTGGGGGGAACACTATCGGGCGAGCACGGCATCGGCATAACGAAATCACCCTTTCTAGGGCTTGAACTCAATGCCCTGGCCGTCGAAACCATGAAGAAGATAAAAGCAGCCCTCGATCCTAACAATATCTTGAATCCTGGAAAGGTATTCCCATATTGAGCCGGGAAAATTTGTCAGCAACAAAGCCTTCAAATCATCTGGAGCGAACCATACTTATTGCAGCCGGAGTCGCTTTTATCCCTACCGTCCTCTTCCTCCGCTACCTGCATCATATTGGAATTACTCAATCAATAGAAACAGTTCCAGGTCTGCACATCTTTGCCGAATATTTGAGTGCATTGGTCTCCATATCTATCTTTCTGCTGGCCTGGCACACCTACCCAGACCGACGTGATACATTCATTTTATCTCTGGGGAACGCCTTTCTGCTGGTCGGCCTTTTGAGCCTGTTCCATCATATCGTGCACTACCAGGAAAGTCTGGCCCTTATCAAGAACCGTGTATCACTAAACAATTGCGTTTATTTTCATGCCATGAGTCAGCTTTTACTGCCATTAGGTCTCCTGGTCAGTACATTTGCGGTGGGCAAGAGATTTTCGACACGCAGGCGTTTTCACTATTTATTAGGAGTTATCTTTCTCCTCACCCTGATATCAGGCGCAGGCTCCTACCTGAAATCCCACCAGCCTACCCTCTTTCTGGCAAATGCGTCTCGCCTTATCGGCCGGGATCTCTTGACTGTACCCCTTTACGCCGTGGCTATGTACCTCTATTATAAGAAAAAGCTATTTGCCGACCCAAAAACTAATGCCTTATTCCTGGGCGCCCTGGCCCTACTGGGGTATAGTGAGGCTCTGGGTGGCGAGAACCATCACAATCCCTTTTTTCATCTCTTCATAATTGCGGCTTATATCATTATCCGTCGGGTAGTCTTTGTCTCATCTGTTCGCTATCCGTATAAGGCACTTTATGCGGTTAAAGAAGACCTCTCCGAAAAATATCAGGAACTTTCCTCTGCGCTAGAGATGTTAGAACAATCGGAAGAACGGTACCGCTTGCTGGTTGAAAACTCAAACGACTTGATATACACTCTCGACTCACACAGTCGCATTACCTTTGTAAACCAGAACATAAGTATCTTGACCGGTTATACGCCTGCCGAGTTACGTGGTAAAAGTGTTTTTGACATCCTTACTCCGGAGTCGCAAAAAAAAGGCCGTAGCGCAGATCAGGACGCTGGTGAAGACCAGACGTGCCCTGGTTGAAGACCTGCAAATACTGGCTAAGGAGGATGGGGAAAAAAGAACCATTATGGTCAATATCCAGCCTATACATGACGCCGAAGGCAAGCTAACAGGATTTCAAGGTATAGCGAGAGATATTTCCGAACGCAGTCAACAACAGGAACAGATGATCCACTCCGAGAAACTGGCTACGGTGGGGCTTATTGCCTCGGGGATTGCCCATGAAATTGGTACGCCCTTAAACATTATCTCTGGTAATGCCGAGTTTCTCTTAGCTGACCTTCCCGAGTATCACCCCATGCGTGAAGAGTTAGAGACCATAGTCGATCAGTGCCAGAGGATATCCGACCAGGTTAAGAGTCTCCTGAATTTTGCCCGTCCTTCGTCCTCACAGTTTGCCCCGTTAAATATAAACGAGATCATCCATGATACCCTCCGCCTTTTAAAACATATGATTAAACCTAATCACAACATACAAGTTAACCTGACCCCGGAAATGCCGCCCCTAATGGGTGACAAGTACAGGCTGCGACAACTATTCATCAATCTCCTCTTGAATGCTTTTCAAGCCATGCCCACGGGTGGTTCACTAACCATAAGTACCCGCCTGATATCAGGATCACGTGCTCCTAAAGTAGAGGATCCGTATGTAGACATAAAAATACAGGATTCCGGTCAGGGTATTGAAAAAGAACATCTAACGTCCATATTTGACCCCTTTTTTACTACCAAGGCCATGGGCCAGGGAACCGGTCTGGGGCTGGCCGTTTGCCTGAGGATAGTCAAAGATCACGCGGGGGCATCGAGGTAGAAAGCGCGGTTAATAAAGGCACTACATTTACAATCCATCTTCCACTTCGTGCATCTCTGAAGGGCAGCGGAACAGAGGAGTCCATTAGCCATGTCTGATGTCCCTTATTCTATACTCATCGTTGATGACGACGTGCAAATGACCATTATGCTCAGGAAAGTATTAAAAAAAGAAGGTTATGAGGTGGAAACCGCCCTTGACGGGCAGGATGCCCTGGCTAACTCCGCTGGGGGAGATATCGACCTGGTAATAACTGATATCCGCATGCCAGGCATGGATGGCCTGGAATTCCTGAAAAGGATAAAGGAAAATCATCAGGATGTCCCGGTTATACTTATGACCGCCTTTGGTTCTATCGAGGCCGCAGTGGAGTCCATGAAGAAGGGGGCCTACCACTATATAGCCAAGCCGTTTAAAACAGAGCAGTTCCTGTCTGTGGTAGAAGCCGCCCTCCGGGAGCGAAAGCTTCAGCTTGAGGTGGCCGGTTTGCGCCAGGAGATAACGAAAGAGTTTTGTTTCTCAAGCATTATCGGGAAAAGCCCGGTCATGCAGGAATTATTTTCCCTGATCCGCCGTGTAGCCCGGACCAAAAGCACCGTCATAATCTACGGGAAGAGCGGCACCGGCAAGGAACTCGTAGCCAGGGCCCTGCATTATAACAGTCCCCGTGCGGATAAAACATTTGTTGCCTTCAATTGTGCGGCCATACCCGAGACCCTTCTGGAAACAGAGCTTTTTGGTCATGCTAAGGGGGCATTTACGGATGCCAGGTATGCCAAAAGGGGCCTTTTTGTCGAAGCAGATGGCGGGACCTTGTTCCTGGATGAGATTGGCGATATGCCTGTTTCCATTCAGGGCAAGTTGCTCAGGGCTATCCAGGAGAGGGAAATCCGGCCGGTGGGCGCAACGAAAGATATTAAAATCGACGTAAGACTTGTCGCGGCTACACACCATGATCTCCAGCAACTACTTAAAGAAGGGAAGATACGAGAAGACCTCTATTTCCGGTTAAACGTAGTCCCCATAAGCCTCCCGGAATTAAAGGACCGTAAAGAAGACATCCCACCGCTGGTGAGACACTTTATTAACAAATATGCCGTAGAGAACAATCAGAAGCCGCTTAACGTCTCAAGAGAAACAATGCGCATTCTTATGGAATATTCCTGGCCGGGAAATGTTCGGGAGTTGGAAAATATCCTGGAACGGGCTGCCATTCTCACCGAAGGCCCCATGATCCAGCCTGAGAACCTGCCCGAGGGTCTTCGCTCGGCCCCCTATGCATCTGACGAAGAAATTCCCATACCTTCCAGCTTAGAAAATCTGGAGAAAAAACATATCCAGGATATACTCAACTTAACCCGCGGGAACCAATCGGAGGCTGCGAAGATATTGGGAATCGATTGCCGCACCCTTTATCGCAAGATAAAAGCCTACAATCTGCAGATAACCTAATTTTGATCAATTCGTAAAAAAGCCTTTTCACCGCTGAGCACGCAGAGCACGCAGAGTCCGCAGAGAAAACTTTATTTTCGTTATTGGTTATTGGTTATT
>DSAQ01000151.1 GCA_011046395.1 Pseudomonadota bacterium | reverse complement strand
TCAACAAGCATGGCCTAAGGAAAATAGAGTCACGTTTGTATTCTGCCCGTAATAACTATCCCTGAAACGGCTCTCCAAGGAGTGACAAACCAGAACCTACAAAGTAGGTGGTGGATTTGGGTAGTTGGCTTTAATTGACTTTGTTTGTAGATGGTGGTAATAAAAAAGCGCCTTTCCGAGCGTAAGGAGCTATTAATGGATTTTCAGACTTTGATCTTTTCGTTGCAGCAGTTCTGGTCAGACCAGGGTTGTGTGATACAGCAGCCTATAGATATTGAGGTTGGAGCGGGGACGTTTCATCCCGCCACATTTCTCCGCGTCCTGGGGCCGGATCCCTGGAAGGTGGCCTATGTCGAGCCGTCCAGGCGTCCGGCGGACGGCCGCTACGGCGAGAATCCCAACCGCCTCCAGCATTATTACCAGTTTCAGGTGATTATCAAGCCCTCTCCCCTGGAGATTCAGGACATCTATCTGAAGAGTTTAGAGGCCCTGGGGCTGAATCCTAAAGAGCACGATATCCGTTTTGTAGAGGATGACTGGGAATCGCCGACTCTGGGGGCCTGGGGCCTGGGCTGGGAGGTATGGCTGGACGGCATGGAGGTTACTCAATTTACTTACTTCCAGCAGGTAGGAGGTATAGACCTCCATCCCGTTTCTGTAGAAATTACCTATGGGCTGGAGAGGCTGGCTATGTATCTCCAGGGCATAGACAATGTCTATGATATCGCCTGGAGAAACGGGGTCAGGTACAGCTATATCCACCGCCGCACTGAATATGAATTTTCCAGATATAATTTTGAGGAAGCTGATATCCAGATGCTCCTGAAACTATTCGACACTTATGAGGCAGAGGCCCTTCGCCTGATTGATAAGGATTTAGTCTTGCCTGCCTATGAATATTGTTTGAAGTGTTCGCATACCTTCAACCTTCTCGAGGCCCGCAAGGCCATCAGCGTCACAGAGAGGACGCATTTCATCGCCCGTGTGAGAAATCTGGCCAAGGCCGTGGCTGAAAAATATACCGGCCAGGCATAGAGACTAAAGACGTTATTAAACCTGCACTGGTGCGATTGATTAAATTGGAGTCATAGTATGGTTCACGAATTGCTCCTGGAAATCGGAACAGAAGAACTCCCGGCCGGCTTTATTCCTGATGCCCTGGCCCAGATGAAAGATATAGCCGCCCGTCTATTAAACGAAAAACACATCTCCTTTGGGAGCGTAAGCGTTGCGGGAACTCCGCGGCGCCTTGCCCTGGTTGTATCCGACCTGGCCGACCGTCAGCCAGACCAATCCAGGGAGATTACCGGCCCGCCCAAGCGGGTGGCTTTTGACGATAACGGCAACCCTACCCCGGCCGCCATAGGTTTTGCCAGGTCCCAAGGGGTGGACGTCTCCGCCCTCACTACGATTGAGACACCCAGGGGTGAATATCTCCTTATAAAGAAAGATGAAAAAGGTGAGGAAACTGCTGTTCTCCTTAAGGCCCTTTTGCCGGAAATCTGCCGCACCATTTCATTTCCCAAGTCCATGCGCTGGGGTTCGGAGACGGTAAGTTTTGCGCGGCCTATCCACTGGATACTGGCTGTTTATGGGGGAGCGGTTATTCCTTTCAATTTTGGTTCGATCAAAAGCGGCAGGTTCACCTATGGCCATCGCTTCATGGCGCCTGATCCTGTAGCGGTCACAGATTTTGCTGACTATAAAGACAAACTTTCCCGGTCCGGCGTAACCGTCGATCCTGAGGAACGTAAGTCGATGATTATAAACGGGATAACTCAGGCGGCGGCCACAGTCGGGGGCCGGCCCTTACCGGACGAAGACCTTTTAAACACCGTCACTCACTTAGTAGAGTATCCGGCCGCGGTCTGCGGCTCCTTTGCCGCAGAATATCTCTCTCTCCCCAGGCCCGTGCTCATAGCCGCCATGCGGGAACACCAGAAATATTTCGCGGTGCTCGATGATAAGGGGGAACTCCTGCCCTGTTTTATTGCGGTCAATAACACCCCGGTCACCAATCCAGCTATGGTTACTAGAGGCCACGAAAGGGTCTTAAGGGCCAGGCTCCATGACGCCAGCTTCTTCTTTGCGGAAGACCGGAAAGAGTCTCTAGTTGCCCGGACCGAGAGATTAAAAGGGGTTATTTTTCACTCCCGGCTCGGCACCTCCTATGAAAAGGTCATGCGCATCAAGGAACTGGCGATCTTTCTGGCCGAAAAAATCTGCCCGGACAGATTGGCTGAGGTGGAAAGGGCGGCTTACCTCTGCAAGGCCGACCTGCTCACGGCCATGGTGGGCGAATTCCCCACCCTGCAAGGGATAATGGGCCGTGAATACGCCCTCCTCTCCGGCGAGAAAAAGGAGGTGGCTGAAGCCATCCTCGAACATTACCGGCCCGCCTCGGCGGGTGATGCCCTTCCGGCCGGTCAGATAGGCTGCATCCTCAGTATCGCAGACAAAATGGACACTATAGCCGGCTGCTTCGGCATCGGGCTGACGCCCTCGGGCACGGCCGATCCTTACGCCCTGCGCCGGCAGGCCCTGGCCATATTGCACATTATACTGGGCCGTTCGTTTGACGTCTCTCTAAAAGAATTAATAGCCCGCAGCACGACCCTCCTGGCCGGCAAGATTACCGGGGATATAAATAAAACCGGAGAAGATGTACTCTCCTTCTTCCGAACGCGCTATCAGCATCTTCTAAGCAGCCAGGCGGATGCAGACGTCATAGAGGCCGTCACATCTCTCCACTTTGACCGTCTCCGGGAGACCCAGGGCAGGATAGAGGCCCTGCAGCAATTCAAATCGCGACCTGAATTCCAGGACCTCTCGACCTCCTGCAAGCGGGCGGTAAATATCTCACGTGATAATGAAGAAATAGACGTTGATCCCCGCCTTTTTGTCCATCCGGCGGAAGGCCACCTCTATACCAGTTATGGTCAAATAAATGAGAAGGTCCGGGAACAGATGAAAAGGCGTGACTACCTGGGCGCATTACAGGAGACCGCCGGGCTGAAAAAGTACATAGATGAGTTCTTTGACGCCGTCATGGTCATGGATAAGGACGAACGGCTGCGCCGAAACAGGCTGAACCTCCTTACTCTCATCACAAATCTATTTAAGAACATCGCTGACTTTGGTAAATTACAATCCGTGTCGTGACCTTATAGCAGCCTCCCCAATATATAGTATATAGACTGTGAGCATATACCCCCTATTGTATTTTATCCTTTACAGTTTGCCACATCTTTGCTAATATGTAAAATTAAGGTAATGTGTCATATACCCGGCCTGGGTACAGGCAATCAACAACCGAAGGCGGGTGCTTATCGATGAAAATAAATCGTGTGGAGATGTTTGGATTTAAATCCTTTGTCAACAAGACGAGTGTCTCCTTTAGCGAAGGTATCGCCGCTATTGTTGGCCCGAATGGTTGTGGTAAGAGCAATATTGTCGATGCCATACGCTGGGTTTTAGGTGAACAGAGTCCAAGGCAGCTCCGGGGAAATGTCATGGAGGACGTCATCTTTGCGGGCAGCGAAAACCGGGCCCCTTTAGGCGTGGCGGAAGTAACCATAACCCTGGCCAATGGTAACGGCACCGCCCCTCCGCCCTTTGAAAATATGAGCGAGATCGCTGTAACCCGCCGCCTTTATCGTTCCGGAGAGAGCGAATACCTGATAAATAAGGCCCCCTGCCGATTGAAAGATATCGTCTATCTCTTCATGGACACCGGCGTGGGGACAAGAGCCTATTCCATTATCGATCAGGGGCAAATCGGGGGCTTTATAGAGGCCAAACCGGGAGAAAGAAGAATATTAGTAGAAGAGGTGGCGGGAATCAGTAAGTTTAAATTTAAGAAAGATGAGGCCCTTCGAAAGATAGAGCACACCAGACAAAACCTCCTGCGCCTTGAAGATATCCTGGGTGAGGTAAAAAGACAGATGAACAGCCTGCACAGGCAGGCCAAAAAGGCAGATCGATACCTGGAGCTCAAACAGAAGTTAAAGGAACTGGAGCTATTCCTGGCCTCTACCGACTATGTAAAGTGGCAGGATATCCTCACCCGGAAGGAGGAGGTTATCACACTCGAGAGTGAGAAGGGAGATGCCCTGGCCGCCCGGATAGCGCAGTTGGAATTACAGGCTGAGGAGATGGAGCTTGCGAGCCTGGAGCAGGAAAAGCTCATCGAACAACAGAGGAGCGAAGCGCATCATTTAGAAAAACTCATTCAGGACAAAAGAAATCGTATTGAATATCTTAATCATAGCCTGGAGGAAATAAAGCGCCATCTGACCGAGACAGCCCAGGGCCTGGAACGCGAAGAGCAGCACAAAAAGGAGATCGCTGCGCAGAAAGAGAAGTGCATAAAGGAGGCTGAGTCACTAAACAGCAAGATGGCGGAAAGGCATACGGAGCTTGCCGGGGCGGAAAAGCACCTGCAAAAACTGCGTACAGAGCAAAGGGCCATACTGGATGAGCTCGAAGATCACAAGATGGAGATGGTCGGCCTCCTTTCCCGTGAAACCCACCACCGAAATCAGATCCGAACCATAGAACAGACCCTGGCCGCTCTTAATCAAAAGCGCCAGAGAAATCAGAATGATCGCAGAGAGGTCGCAGCGGCCCGGGAGATAACCAGCCAGGAACGCACGGCCAAGGCTAATGAACAGGCAAAATTAGAAGAGGAGATTAACGCCATACCTCCGTTTATTTCCCGCCTGAAGGCCCGGGAAGAGACCCTGGAAGAAGGGCTTCAGGCCCTGCAGAAAAAACTCCGGGAGATTACGCAGGCCCATACCCAAAAAACGGCCAAACTGGATCTCCTGAAGAACCTGCACACCAACCTGGAGGGTATCCCGGCGGGAACCAAGGCCCTGCTCCATAATAATCAAGGTGGCTCCAGGATACAGGGGCTTCTGGCCGACTTCCTAGAGACTGCCCCCGAGCTTACCATGGCCATAGAATCTGTACTGGGCAGCAAACTGCAGTCGCTGGTGGTAGAAGATGTGGATCAGGCTATTGAGGCCATAACCTGTCTGAAGGACGGGGAAGCCGGACGGAGCGGGTTCCTCAGCCTTACCGGGAAAGAGGCTACTACTCCACCGGAACAAGATCGTTTGCTCGTTCACCGGATCAAGACCCTTCCACCTTACCATAACCTGGTCAGGCAGTTACTGAAGGATGTCTATTGGTTTGAAACCCTTCAGGAGGCCTGGACGTTCTGGGAAGGTCAGGGCGGCCAATGTACGGTAGTTACACGCGATGGAGACATAATAGATCAGTCCGGCTTTATCGAAGGCGGCAGCCGCCAAGGTGCGCCCGCCGGATTCTTCTCACGCAAAGAAGAGATACGGCAATTGACCGGGGAAGTGGATGAGCTGCGAAGCGCCATAGAGGAGACGAAAAAAGATCTTAAAGGGGCAGAAACCGACCTTGCTGATATACAGGCCGAACGGAGACAGAAAGAAGGGGAACTGGCGCAAAAACAATTCGAGCATCGCCTCAAAAAACAGGAACTGGAACAACTGACGCAGACAGAGGAGATACATAAAAAGAGGCTGGCCCTTTTAGAACAGGAAGAGGCTGAATTTGAGCGGGAAGGGGCCGTACTTACCCAGGAACTCGCAGAGGTCAGAGAAGAGCTTGAAAAAATGCAGTCTGTAAAGTCCTCGCTCCAAACGGAGATAGACCTTCGGGAAAAAGATGCGGCGGCATTAGAGGGCGAGATGGAAGGCAGTCATGCCTATGTTACTGAGGCCAAAATGGAACTGACCGCCCTAAAGGAAAAAATCCGTTATCTGGAATCCGAAGCAGGCCGCCTCGATCAAGAATATGAAAGGCTAGGGGAGTTGGGTCAAAGATTACACCTTAAGATGGAAGAGTTTCTTAGCCGGCAGGACAAAATAACCGGGGAGATTGCCGATACCGAGAGCAGTCTGACCGTCGATATGCAAAAACAACAAGAAGCGGGTGAATTGTTACAGGATCATCTCCAGAAACATCAGCAAAAAAGGGAGTCCCTCATTCAAATCCAGGCCGCATTAAAGTCCGGGCAAAAGGACTTAAGGGAAGTTCAGGCCACCCTGAATTCACTTGCGGTGGCCAAGACAGAGGCACAGTTAAATATACGGCATCTTGAAGATAAGATCCACGAGACCTATCATATCTCTTTGCGGGAAGAATATGCCGTCAATGCAGATTCAGCACGTTCTACAGACGAAGTTCTGGCCGAGGCACAGACAATCAGGGAAGATATCGCCAGGATCGGAGAGGTAAACCTGACGGCCATCCAAGAGTATAAGGAGCTGGAGGAACGGCACAACTTCCTCTCCACTCAATACCATGACCTTATTTCCTCTATCCAGTCCCTGGAGCAGGCCATCCAGAAGATAAACCGGACCTCAAAAGAGCGCGTCTATGAGGCTATTAAGGCCATAAATGAGAAGCTCTCCATTACATTCCCTACGCTCTTCGGAGGTGGCCGGGCTGAGCTTAAATTGGCTGACCCGGATGACCCGTTAGGCGCCGGGATTGAACTCTATGTCCAGCTCCCGGGCAAGACACTGACTAATCTCAACCTGCTCTCCGGCGGCGAAAAGGCCCTGGCCACCCTCGCCTTACTCTTTGCGGTCTATATGGTCAAACCCAGCCCGTTCTGTCTACTCGATGAGGTGGACGCCCCTCTGGATGAGGCCAATACAGAGCGCTTCAACCGTATGCTCAAAGAAATCGGGAGAGAGGCTCAGATCATACTTATCACCCATAACCAGAAGGTTATGGAGGCAGCCGACGTCCTCTACGGTGTCACCATGGAGGAAAAAGGTATATCAAAGCTGCTTTCAGTACGTTTAAACTAGGTGTAGTACATCATAAGTCTCTTTACTTTGGTTGTCATTCCGGGCTTGACCCGGAATCCAGTACGGGGCAGGCTCCGGAAGCCAGGGTTTCCTGTGAAAACGGGAACCCAGTTCATTTATATAGTTCCCTGCTTCCGCAGGGACGCAGTCTGGATTCCTGCTTTCGCAGGAATGACACACGGGGCAGGAATGACGGTTTTTGATGCCACGATATATGCGAAGAAACGTTGGACGCACCAATTTAGGAAAGGCATAATCCACCATGTTCAAATGGTTTCTAAAGAATAAAGAAAAACCGGAAGAAAAGGCGGAGGAAGAGCGCGGTCTTTTTCAGCGCCTTAAAGACCAGATAGCCAAGACCAGGGAATCCTTTGTCAAACAGGTGGACAGACTTTTCCTGGGTAAAAAGGAGATTGACGCCGATCTCCTGGACAGTCTGGAAGAGATATTGATCACCGCAGACCTTGGAGTGTCCACCGCTACCGAACTCATAGAGCGCATTCGGGAGAAGGTAAAGCGCAAAGAACTCTCCGATGCCTTTGCCCTTAAGAATTATATCCGGGAAGAAATCCTCACCTTGCTGCGTTCTCCGCAAAAAGAAGAGGAAGAGATCACGGCAAGCCCGTTTGTCATACTCGTTATAGGGGTAAATGGTACAGGAAAGACCACTACTATCGGGAAACTAGCCCACAGATTTAAAGGCCTGGGGCAGAACGTCATGCTTGTGGCGGCAGACACCTTTCGTGCCGCGGCCATTGAGCAACTGGAGATATGGAGCAATCGGGCCGGTGCAGATTTTATTAAACAGAAAAGCGGTTCCGATCCTTCTGCGGTGGTTTATGATGCCCTGGAGGCCGCGCAATCCCGGAAAACAGACGTAATGATTATAGACACGGCGGGGCGGCTGCACACCAAAGTAAATCTCATGGAGGAACTGAAAAAGGTACAAAGGGTTATTCAGAAAAAAATGCCCGGAGCACCCCATGAAATCCTTTTGGTGCTGGATGCCACTACCGGTCAGAATGCCATCTCCCAGGCCAAGCTATTTAACAGCGCCCTGGGTATTACCGGCATGGTCTTAACCAAACTGGATGGTACAGCCAAAGGAGGGGTTGTGGTGGGCATTAGCAATGAACTCAAGATCCCGATCCGCTTTATCGGCATCGGAGAGAAGATGGAAGACTTAAGAGAATTCGACCCTGACACCTTTGTCAGCGCCTTATTCGACTAAGTTAAGCCGCCTGCTTAAGACCTTACAATAAACGTCAAATGTCGCCCGGTTGAAGAGTACAAAGCGAACCGTGTTGATCTCCGGGTGCTCTCTGAGGTAGCTAATAACTGTGGTCAAGGCAATCTCTGCGGCCTCCTCCAGCGGATAACCGTACGCCCCGGTGCTTAGGGAGGGAAAGGACAGGCTTTTAAGTCCATAGCGGGAGGCCAGATGCAGGCTTTCCCGATAAGCACTGGCCAGAAGCTGGGGCTCATGTTTGGCGCCTCCCGTATAGATGGGTCCCACGGCGTGAATTACAAACCTGGCCTTAAGATTACCGGCAGTGGTAATTACGGCCTGCCCTGTCGGACAGCAGCCAATAATCCGGCATTCTGCCATAATTTGCGGGCCGCCGGCCTGATGTATAGCCCCATCCACTCCACCCCCGCCGGCCAGGCGGTCATTGGCCGCATTTACCAGCGCCTCGGTCTCTTCTTTTGTGATGTCCCCTTCTACCAACACCAGCGTGGATTGATTAATAGATACCTTCACGGCATCACTTCCTTTCTCTTCGTATCCGGGTTAATTCCTTCGCGTTTTTTGACCAGGAAAAATAGCCTTCCCGTGTGTTTGAGATTACCGGCGGCCACCTCTGCATAAGGACCTGACCCCCAGAAGATATCCACACGCCCCGGTCCCTTTATGGCCCCTCCAGTATCCTGGTTCAGGACCAGGCGTGTAAATGACGTCCATCTTTCGATACCGCCATTATTATCCAACGCCGGTTTTTCGGCTATTATCAGGGCAATAGCCCCACGTGGAAGTATCTGGGAATCCGTAGCAATCGAACGCCCTGGAGTCAGTATCTCGCCTAAACAGCCGCGCGGTCCATCCTCCGCCAACTGAAAGAATACATAACTTTCATTATAGCATAAAATTCTTTCCTGTTCCTCTGGATATTTCTTCAGATAATCCTTCAGGCTGAATAGGGACACCTCTGAGGGCTCCATCTTGCCTTCTTCGATGAACAGGTTGCCGATGCTGCGGTACGGGCGCCCGTTTTTGGCCTGATACTGGGCAAATAGCGATTGGCCATCTTCCAGTTCAATACGCCCGGAGCCCTGGATCTGTAAAAAGAAGGCTTCAATGGGGTCTGCGAGATAGAGTAGTTCAAGGCCCTTCCCCTGCAAGACACCCTGGTAATCTATTTCACGCCGCGTATAATAAGGCACCAGCCTCCCTTTGTATGGCCTTCCCACCAGTGTCTTTGGCGGGTAATCAAGGCCAAAATCCTGAAGGTTTACGTAAAGCATATCGTCAGGCCGGCGATAAAGCGGATAAAGGTATCCACCGGTACGCAGCCGGCTTCCCCTGAGAACCGGCAGATAGTAGCCGGTAAAAAGTACATCGCCTTGACCGGTGCGACCGCTAGATTGGTAAAAAGAAAAATTTTCTTTTACCAGACGGGCAAAATCTTCCGGCGCCGCGCTGGTATTTATTATCTCCAGAAGTGTTCTGACTGAATCAGTGACCTCATCACGGCTGTAAATATCATCCCCGAACCGGAAACTTTCGGTGACCGGCAACCGTTCTAAATAGCGAAGGCTTTTTAGAGAGGCCTGGCGCAGGGTGTCCAAATCCATATCATCCTGGAACGGCGGTATATCCTCTTCCGGCGTAAGGACGAGTGGCGGGGGTGGGGGAGGGGGCGCAGGCGGTGGTAAGACCACCTCTTTCACCGCTGGCGCACACCCGCCCAGTATAAGAATAATAACCGATAGCAGATAAATAAAGTTACGGGCTCTTCCGGCCTTCAACTCTTCCCCCTCTATTTTTCCCCTGGCATTGTCAAAGGATTAACCACAGAGTACACAGAGTTTTTAAAATTTGATTTTTTTCTCCGTGTTCTCTGTGGTTGTCTTTCGTGAAACTTTTGGCATTACCTTTGCCCTGGCCACGCCGGTCTTGCGCGCAGCAATAATGGTGGCCTCAGCCACTTTCCCGGCCACCCCGGGGTCAAAAACACTGGGGATGATACACTCCGGGCCCAGATCATCCTTCTTTACCGCGCCGGCTATGGCCTGAGCCGCAGCCAGCTTCATTTCTTCATTTATGTCTTTCGCCCGGCAATCCAGGGCCCCGCGGAATATCCCCGGGAAACAAAGCACGTTGTTGATCTGATTGGGGTAATCAGAGCGTCCGGTGGCCGTCACGGCTACATACGAGGCAATATCCTCCGGCATGACCTCCGGGACGGGATTGGCCAGGGCAAAGACAATAGCCCGGGTTGTCATCTTCTTTATATCGTCCGGCGTTACAATCCCTGGAGCCGAGACACCGATAAACACATCCGCTCCCTTCAGGACGGCCGCAATACTCCCCTTTTCCTGCGCAGGGTTGGTCTGCCTTGCGTATTCCTCCTTGACAGGAGACATGTGTTCCCTTCGGCCCCGGTAGATAGCCCCGGCCCTGTCACAGCCGATGATATTTCTGACCCCGGCGGCCAGCAGGATATTGGTCACGGCCACGCCGGCCGCGCCTACCCCGCTTATGACCACTTTAATATCCGGCATCTTTTTGCCCACCACGTTAAGGGCGTTAATCATGGCCGCCAGTACCACCACCGCCGTGCCATGCTGATCGTCGTGGAAGACAGGGATGTCCAGTTCCCTCTTAAGACGCCCTTCTATAGTGAAACACCGGGGGGCTGAAATATCTTCCAGGTTAATACCACCGAAACCAGGGGCTATAGCCTTAACCGCCGCTACTATCTCGCCTTCATCCTTTGTGTCCAGACAGATGGGGAAGGCGTCCACCCCTCCGAATTCTTTAAAAAGTATGGCCTTACCCTCCATGACCGGAAGCGCAGCCCGGGGCCCGATATCCCCCAGACCGAGCACGGCGGTGCCATCTGTAACCACAGCCACGGTATTCGCCTTGGTCGTGAAGTCGAAGACCTTGTTTTCATCCTCCTTTATTACCTGGCAGACCCGCGCCACACCGGGGGTATAGGCCATAGAAAGCTCGGTCTTGCTTTTCAGATGTATGCGGCTTTTTATCTCCAGCTTGCCCTTTTCGTGCAGTCTTAATACCTCATCCACTACTTCCAGAATCCGCACCCCTTCTATTTTACTTATTTTTTCCACCAGCGCCCGGCCATGTTGTTCGTCACGGGCATAGAAATTGGCCTGCACTTGAACAGCATCCCGGGCCTCGCTTAAGATGTGAATATCCATGAGACGGCCATCACCATCTCCAATGGCCGCCGCGACCTTCTCCGGCCCGGAGCGATCCGGTGACTTCAAGCGGACCGTAAAATTATAAGCAGGGCTTAGCGGCTTTTTCATACCTATAAAATTAACAAAAGGAACTATCTATGTCAATTTTGTTTTCCCATCCTCGCTTGTTGACAGCCCCCCGCTCATCTGGTAAAAGGTAACACCATAATTATGACGGCTTCGTAAAAAGTCCATTTGCGGCGTTGCGCGGCATCCTTCGTCACTGCGGCGTAGCTGCGAGTACGCCTCGTTCCTCAGGATTTGCGCGCCTTGCAACCGGAGCTTTTTACTGTGCCGTCCCCAAATTGGTTTTTTACGAGATCATCGATTATAATTATCTGAAATACGCTGGCAAAATGGGGAAAAAATCGCAGGGCTGGGAGCCCAAGATCATCGCCTTTCTTTGCAATTGGTGCAGTTATGCCGCGGCTGATCTGGCCGGCGTCAAGCGGCTCAAGTATCCACAGAATGTGCGCATCGTGCGCGTTCCCTGTACAGGCAGCGTAAGCCCTTATTTCATACTGTTTGCCTTGCGGCAGGGGGCAGATGCCGTCATTGTATCCGGATGCGCCCCGGGAGATTGTCATTACCGCAGCGGTAACCTTTACGCCCGCCGCCGGTTTCAACTATTCAAAAATATGGTTAATTTTATGGGCATGGAGAAGGATCGCCTGCACTTCGCCTGGATTTCTGCGTCAGAAGCGGAACTCTTTGTAAAAACCATGCAGGAAGTTACCGACCGGGTAAGAACCCTCGGCCCGTTAAAACATATCAAAAAGAGCCGACCTTGATGGTCTAAAGTCCATGTTTACCGAAGCCATACGAAGCATAGCGGCGAAGGCCCTGGAAGAGAAAAGGGTTGACCTGGTCATAGGTTTCACGTCGGGAGCAACCCCGCTTACTACCCAGGCAGCGTTTATAGAAGGGCCTTCCGCAGCGGGAAAGCTTATCTGGAATGACTTCTGCGCCGGCAACCTGGCAAGGCATCTGCGCGGGCGGGATAAGAAGATTGGCATTATCGCCAATGGCTGCGCCTCACGCAATATCGTGGTTTATATCGTGGAAAATCAAATCAGAAGGGAAGACATCTATATTATAGGCGTTCCCTGCCAGGGGATGCTGGATAGGCATAAGATTAAGGCGCTCTCAGGCAAAAAAAAGATAAAAGACATCAGGACGGAATCCGACCGGGTGACATGGTCAGGTAATGCCTTCACCAAGGAATATCCGCGCCGCGAACTCCTCCGTCAGAGTTGCCTTTACTGCCGGCACAAAAATCCTGTCATCTACGACATCCTGGCCGGAGAGCCGGTGGGTGAAGATAAAGAAACGGCCGATCAGGATATAGAGGTACTGGAGGTCCAATCTGCCGAAGAACGTTTAGAATATTTCCGAACCCTATTCGACCGCTGTACCCTGTGTTATGCCTGCCGTAATGCCTGTCCGGTCTGCTATTGTCCAACCTGTTTTGTGGATCGAACCGATCCCAGGTGGTTTGATAAACCGCCCGCCTCCGGAGACGCCTTTACCTTTCATCTTCTCCGCGCCATGCACTGCGCCGGCCGCTGCACAGACTGCGGGGCCTGTGAGAGCGCCTGTCCGGTGGGCATACCAATAACCAAACTCACCCGCAAGTTGAATAAGGACATACGCACGCTTTACAACTTTGAGGCGGGATTGAGTATCGAGACGCCCTCGCCCCTTTCTGTGTATGATCTGGAAGACCCGCAGGATTTCATACTCACCGAAGAACTCAAAAAGAAAGCCAGAACCATCACCTCATAAAAGTGAAACCCCTGCCGCCCGTACAGAAAAAACAATGAAACCGCAGAGGGCACAGGGGGAAGCATCAAAAATCCAGGTAATATCTTAACCATTTTCCATACTCATAACGGAACTTCTCGGGAATCCCGAGCCCTTATGTCTAAAGGTATATCAAAAATTGTAGTTATGCATCTTTCTTGATATCATTACAAAATTGCATGATATTGGGGCATAATATTCAAGAAAAAATCAAGAATAAAAATTGATTTAATATGACTGTTAGCGGCCTCATGAAAATGTAGCAAAATGGGCAAGTTGAAAATGCATGTTGTGCTGCTCGGTTTTTTGGGCCGGCAGCAAGGGTAATCTTGCTGCCGGCGAAGTCAACGGGCATG
>DSAQ01000125.1 GCA_011046395.1 Pseudomonadota bacterium | reverse complement strand
GGTCACTACAAATGACTTTCCAAAACTCGCATCCAATAATATCAATAGGTTATCAAACCAATCGGGTCAAATCTAGGATAATTTTGAGGTAAAAATCAATTTTTGTGGTAAACTTGGGTTACGAGATACAAGGCACAGGACTGGGGCTACCAATCGTAAAACACATCGTTGAATCACATCAGGGGAAAATATCTGTGAAGAGTAAACTGGGTAAAGGTTCTGTCTTCACAGTGCTTCTGCCTTCTGAACAGGAGGAACCGGAATATGGCCAAAAAGATCCTGGTCGTAGATGATCTGAAGCCAATGAGGGACATCGTAGCTTACAATCTCAGGAAGGTGGGTTACGAAGTTGAAACAGCCGCCAACGGCCTGGAAGCCATTAATTACGCTTTGGCCGAGAAACCGGATTTGATCGTTCTGGACGTTATGATGCCCAAGATGGACGGCTATGAAGTGATCAAGCAGTTAAGGGAGTCACAAATCACCAAATCCATACCTATAATCTTTGTAACTGCGAAGGCCCAGCGAACCGATGTAGAAAAAGGTATACAACTGGGAGCGAATGGGTACGTTGTTAAGCCTTACAGGTTTTCAGATCTCCATAAGCGGATTCAGAGTCTCCTGGAACCAGGTTGATGTTGGCTGGTTTTATGTCACGATGCGTATCCGTTCACCGTTGTCAGTTCACCGTTGTCCGTAAGAACCTTTAAAAAATCCAAATGCCAAATTAAATCCAAATGTCAAATACCAAAGTTCACCCGAATCCACCGCCTGTTTTCGGGCCGGTTTGCCAATTTCCTGCCCTGAGAGGTCGTTTCTCGGTAGAAGCACCTTCCCCGCCCGCTTCGCCTGAGCGAAAGCGATGGCGGGCAGGTAGGTGCGAACGGTGTCGCGGCAAGATGCCGCTCCTACGGGGCGTGGCGACACTCCTTTCGGCCTAATTTATTCACCTCGTTGATGATAGATTTGGTTGTCCAATACCCTTCTATTACCCTGATTTATCAGGGTCAACGAAGTTTTTAAACTTTTTTTGATGGCGGAACCAAGTTCACTGAGCATTCAGTCGTCAGCTATCAGCCTTGGGCAAATTGGTGAAAGCTGATAGCTGAAGATCCTGTTGTCATTTGGCATTCGTTTGAACTTTAAGTTTTGGATTTTGAGCCCTTGCTTGTCTCACCCGGCAATTTTTTCCGCTATTCCGCAGCCAAAGCTGAAAAATTTGCCGACCCCCCCTCACGGTTAAAGGTCGATAAGACCCGTAATTACGCTAACCAGTTTTCATCCGAGAGCCTCCATGTCCCCTCCCCCTTTAAGAGGCTGTGTCATAATTGTTATTTGTCATTGCGAGCGACCGAAGGGAGCGTGGCAATCTCTATGATTTCAACACGTTGTGAGATTGCGACACAGCCTCAGGGGAGGAGAAGATTCCGGATGAAAACCAACTTCCTGGAATAAAAGACAAGTCTCTGTAAGAAATTGATGGCACAGGCGTTGCAAGACAAATGGCCAGAGTTCAAACTGGAACCGGGAGGAGGTGAAAATATTGCTATATACAGGGCCTGTTTTGACCGGAATATTCGATGGTACATTCACCGGGAGCCCTGATGCTCAGGCAACAAAAGGTGAAGGGGGCGCCCGGTTTCTTTCCTTTTTAAATAACAGTTCCTCTCCAATCAGAAATTGTCTGGGCGGGTCAGCCCAGTGTGGGAGACAGGCGATGGTACCGGAAGACAATCCATCTGCCCGCTATGACCGTACGGGTATCAGTGGAAAAGGATCCCGGTTTTGTCCCGTTCCCGGTGGGAAGCTTTGTCTTAATGACCTGCGCGATATTCTCCGGTCGTTAAAAAACACACTTAAAGAGACAAGTCTATCCGGAGCCGGCCTGGTCATAGAACACCCGGATGAGCTGATGCTTGCTGAGTTCTTGCGTGCCTGCGGCCTGAAAGAAGCCGAACTTTCTCAGGTTACAGCAAAAATGAAAGGCGAAGAGGGAGAATACAACATTAATATCCTGTTTGCCATGCTGGAACCGCAGGCTCTACAGGCCGGGATGCGAACCGAACAACACCGCATGACTCTTTCGGATCTATCGGCCGTAAGCGCTATGCTGGAGGGCTTTGGGCTAAAGCCACAGGAGGTGGTTGAGCTTTCAGAAAAGTGTCTATCCAAAGAAGGATTTGCAGGGATTGGCCAACTGGTGAGATCGCTAAAAGAGGAGTGTAATCGTCCCCTGTCTGGTGTGCCCCTTGAGGAATGGCATGAGAATTCTCTTGCTGATCTGCTCGCCAAACTGGGTCTGACTGAGGAAGAAATCCGTAAAGTTGCTGTTGAGGCCGGCCTAAGCGATAAAAGGTTTTCTCTCCCGAAACTCGTTTCTATACTGGACAAGACCACCGAGGTCGTAGAACGGAAACAAAACCCCATTGATGCAGATAGTTTTTTCCACAACCTGGAACACCTTCTGGGCAAAATAAAGCTTGAAACAGGGGTCAGACCGGCTGGAGACAGCCAGATGGCCGCTCTGCGTTCCTGGCAGGACAGTTGGCTGGAAAGGCTCAGAGAAGTAGGGGCCGGGCTTGATCTGAAAGAACAACCGCTCACGTTAGATAGCTCGTCCAATGGAAAGCTGTCTAGGGAGGGTGGAACAGCGCCGGTCTGGTTAGAAGAAATGGCCGACCAATGGGCGCACGGCGAAAAATTGGTGCAGAAACCGTTCTTCATATTAGACGGAGCACCGCTGGCGTCAGCGGCAAATACCGTGAGTAGTGCGGCAAAAGGCACGCTAAGTCCGGCTGTTTATCCGGAGGATATTTTTTCTCAGATTACCGGCCGCCTCTCTGGTTCACTTCGCCTGAAGGAAGATCAGGTGATTATTAAACTCTTTCCGCCGCACCTGGGCGAGGTAAAAGTCAACCTGGTCTTCAAAAACGACCAGCTCCATACCACATTTACCCTTGACAACTACAGAGTAAAGGAGATCGTGGAGAGCGGCCTGCCGCAACTAAGAACGGCCTTATCCGAACAGGGCATTAAAATGGGGGAGTGCCATCTGGAATTGAGCCAGGATTTTCGCCAATTTTTTAGAGAACACGAACCATACGCCGGGCATGGTCGCAGGCCATGGCCGTTATATCGTGATGGAGATGAGGATTATGCCGGGGGAGAAGGGATAGGAGCCGTATCTATTAATCCCCCCAAGTCCCTGATACAGGGGATTGACCTATTTGCCTGACTATAGGCAACGTCACTGGTCATTAGTCATCGGTCATTGGTTAAGCGGGGGAGATTGATCACTTTTACCAGTGACAAATGACTATTGACTAATGACATTCATAAAAGGAGGATGAGAAATGGATATAAAGGGACTGGGGCTGGCCGCCTCAGCTGGTTATAATAAGACGCAATCCGGGGGTGGCCAGATCTTGGATAAGGATTCCTTTATGAAGCTTTTCGTCGCCCAGATGAAGCACCAGGATCCATTAAAACCTATGGAGGCCTATGAGATTTCGGCGCAACTTGCCCAGTTCAGCAGTCTGGAACAGCTTTATACCTTGAACGAAAATATGAATAATCTGATCGCCTACCAGACCTCGCAGAATAACCTGCAACTCCTTTCTTTGATCAATAAGAAGGTAGAAGTGGTCACGGATAAGCTCACGCTGCAAGAGGGTAAAGCCACTGAAGCCCGGTATGGATTACTGGAAGAAGCAACCTCTTGTGTCATCAATATCTACGATCAAAGCGGCGCACGTGTGCGCAGCCTCAATCTTGGGTCCAGGCATGCCGGTAGTTATACGCTGGACTGGGATGGTAAGGACCAGAAGGGCGCGGTCCTCCCCGATGGCCGATATTATTTCGATGTTGTAGCCAGAGATGGCGCGGGGTATGACGTCCCGGTCAATACCTCCATCTGCGGTCGTATCACCGGCCTGGACTTTGAAGGGGGGATAACCATGCTGGTACTGGAAGATGGGTCAAGGATCGGCGTGGCTGATGTGGTCAGGGTCGTAAATGCGCCGGCCGGGATTAGCGGTGAAGAGGCAAACAGTTAGGATGGATGATTTGAATAATAAAAAGAGGCGTGGAATTTCAAATGACAAAATTCAAATTTCAAATGAAGTTCAAATGCCCAAATGTCAAATTTTGCGGTTTGGATTTTGTCATTGATTTGAACTTTGAACTTTGGATTTTCATTAAAAGTATGAACTTAACAACCAAGGAAGCAGAGGAGGGATAAATTATGTCCGTTTCCAGTTCGCTTTATGCAGGCATCAGCGGTCTTTCCACTATGGGTAATGCCATGTCCGTCATTGGTGACAATATCGCCAATGTGAACACCGTGGCCTTTAAATCGTCCCGGGCTACCTTTCAGGACGTCCTGTCCCAGCAGATATCGACAGCAGCCGGTTCGGCACAGGTCGGCCGTGGCGTCACACTGGCCAGCGTAGGCGGCCTGTTTGCCCAGGGTTCTTTTGAGAGCTCTTCACAGCCGACCGATCTGGCTATCGGCGGCAACGGCTTTTTCATCGTGCGGGCCCCGGGTACGGAAAGTAAGTATTATACACGGGCCGGTGAATTCCGCTTCGATCAGAGCGGTTATCTGGTTAATCCGGCCGGATACGTAGTACAGGGCTGGGGACTGGATCAGGATACCGGTGAGGTTACCGGTACGATGGGGGATATCCTGGTTCCTAAGAGTTCTGCTCCGGTGGCGACAGATGCCATAGAGATCATTACCAACTTAGACTCGCGAGAGACAGCGAAGAGTGCTTTTGACCTATACGCTCCTGCAGCGACCGGGAACTGGAATGGTGCAGGAGACCCGCCCATTGGTTCCAACGCATACGCGTACCACAGCGCCATCCAGGTCTATGATTCGCTGGGCAACAGCCACGATATAACTGTCTATTTCGACCGCACGGCTGTCGCCACCGAGTGGGAGTATTTAGTGACCTGTAATCCAAACGAAGATGCAAGAGTGGCACAGCCACCGGTGGTGCCGCAAGCAGGTGCGCTGCTTTATGGTACGATAAAATTCAACACCTCTGGAGACATAACGGATATTACTGCTAAATCTATTGATCCATTGACTGGGGGGTTAAGTGCTGCTCTAGTTCCTGGTGCCAATGGCTATTTCCAGTTTGCAGCCAATTTTACGGGGACGGACCAGACCATTGATCTCAATTTTGGTAGTGTTTGGACCACTGCCTGGGAGAAAGAGGCCCTGGCCAGCAGCCAGTATGCCAGCGCCTCAACCACTATCTTTCAGGACCAGAACGGTTTTGGCGCGGGCTTCCTGCAGTCCGTCTCCGTCAGCGCCGAGGGTGTAATCACCGGCCATTATTCTAACGGGCAGATCATCCCGCGTAACTTGATTGGTCTGGCCGATTTCAACAACCTGATCGGCCTTTCCAAGCTGGGCGGCAACCTCTTCTCGGTGACTACCGAGTCCGGAGCGCCTATCACCGGCCAGCCCGGTACGAACGGACTGGGGAGCATCGCCCCTAACTCACTGGAGCAATCCAATGTGGATCTCGGCGCGGAATTTGTCCGCATGATCACCGTGCAAAGGGGATTCCAGGCCAATTCCAAGATCATCACCACTACCGACGATATGCTCGCCGAACTGATTAGCCTGAAACGTTAGTGCCTTTGCTAAAATCCCCCCACCCCCTTTTTAAAAAAGGGGGTGGGGGGATTTATTAGCTGAATGCTGATAGCTCTTAGTGTAACAGCGCGACTTAAAGTTAAGACAGAATTCGGGAGCCAGAGAAGAACCCGCATTAAAAAACACCCTGTATTCTCTGCGCCCTTTGCGCCTTTTTCGCCTCGGCGAATCTGCCTTTGGCATGAGCGGTGAGTAAACAGAAAAAGGCGGTGGACTTGGGGATTATTTTATTTATTGACACATAGTTTTGAGTTTGGTAAACGTAACTCAATATGAAAGCTTATGACGGTATAATTTTACGCTGGTGGTGGAGTGGGTTGATATAGGGTGAGGTGTACCCACTTCCAGGTTAATAACATACGTACCGTCCAATAAACCGTGGGTCATCTCCAAATGGCCTGCGGTTTTTAATTTTGATCTTGTGTAGTATTGGTAATTTTTCATCTCTCTTTCGTACCCTAATGGGTACGGCTACCGGTTGTACAGCGGTTGCGGCGGCCGGTTGCGGTAACAGTTCTGGTAGCCGCAGGCTTTAGCCTGCGTTTAAGTGCAAAAAATGTATTCACCAACCTTCGAACAATTTAAGAAACTCGCTCAGCAAGGGAATCTCATCCCGGTCTATCGGGACATCCTCGCGGATATGGAGACCCCCCTTTCCATTTACCGTAAGCTTGAAGAGGGGAAATATTCCTTTCTCCTGGAGAGCATGGAGGGCGGGGAAAAATGGGGTCGATACAGTTTTATCGGTCTTAATCCCTCGGTTATAATCCGTGCCAAAGGCGACAGATTGGAACGCCTCGACGCCGCCGGTGAAGTCCATGCTGAAACCGGGAACCCCGTCCTGTTCCTGCGAAAGGTCTTGTCGGCTTACAAGCCCGTGGTATTTGACGGCCTGCCCCGTTTTTTTGGCGGTGCCGTGGGTTACCTCGGTTATGACACCATGCGTTTTATAGAGGCCATCCCGGAGACAAATCCGGATGTGCTCGGCTTCTACGATATGGTCTTTGTAATCTGTGACCAGATCCTCATCTATGATACCTTCAACCAGTCTCTTAAGGTCATAACGAATGTGCACATCAAGGAAGGCGATGATCTGCAATCGCTTTATGATCAGGCCATAGCCAGGATAGACGATATTATTAACAGACTGCGTAGAGCACCGGTTCCGCAGTCAGGGGATATTCCTCAAGATGATCTTCCTGTATCAGCCAACATGTTGCCTGAGGACTTTAAAAATATGGTGAGAAAGGCCAAGGAGTATATCCGGGCGGGAGACATCATTCAGGTGGTGCTGGCCCAGCGTTTTCAGACGACCTGGCAATCAGAGCCCTTTTCGCTTTATCGGGCGCTGCGTAAAATAAATCCTTCGCCGTACCTCTTTTATCTTCGTTTTGATAACGAGTATCTCATCGGCTCTTCACCGGAGGTCCTGGTACGGCTGGAGAACCGGAAAATAGAGGTCCGGCCCATTGCCGGGACGCGACCCCGCGGGACAAACGAGGAGGAAGATCGCCGGCTGGAACAAGAACTCCTGGACGACCCCAAGGAACGGGCCGAGCATATAATGCTGATTGACCTGGGGCGGAATGATGTGGGCCGGGTATCAGAATACGGCAGCGTAGAAGTGAACGAACTGATGGCTATTGAACGGTATTCACACGTCATGCATATCGTCTCCAATGTGCGTGGGATATTAAGGGATGGTAAGGATGCCTTTGATGTTTTCTCCGCTACGTTTCCGGCCGGCACAGTAAGTGGCGCACCGAAAGTGAGGGCCATGGAGATCATCGAAGAACTGGAGCCAGACCGCCGCGGGCCATACGCCGGTGCGGTTGGTTATTTCAGCTTTTCCGGCAACATGGACTTGTGTATCGCTATCCGCACGCTGCTCATTAAAAATGGACGGATAAGTGTCCAGGCCGGAGCGGGGATTGTAGCTGATTCCGATCCGGATAAGGAATATCAGGAGACGGTAAACAAGGCGCGCGGTATGCTGATGGCTATCGAATGGGCAAAAAGGGGATTGGAATAGGCGATGATATTCGTCCTCGATAATTACGATTCCTTTACTTATAATCTCGTCCAGGCCTTTGGCGAGATGGGTGAAGACTTGATCGTGGAGCGTAATGATAAGATCGACCTCGGGGGGATTGACAAACTTTCTCCCTCACACCTGGTCATCTCTCCCGGGCCGTGTTCCCCGGAAGAGGCCGGCATTTCTGTGGCAGCTATCAGGTATTTTGCCGGCCGGCTGCCCATACTCGGAGTCTGCCTGGGGCATCAGTCCATAGGTGCAGCCTTTGGCGGCCGCATAGTGCGCGCCGAAAGGCTTATGCACGGCAAGACCTCTTTGATTTATCATGATGGGAAAACGATTTTTGAGGGGCTACCGCTGCCCTTTGAGGCTACCCGTTATCACTCGCTTATTGTAGAGAAAGAGTCCCTGCCCGATTGTCTGGAGATAACCGCCTGGACCGAAGAGGGAGAAATCATGGGCCTTCGGCACAAAGAGTTTATCACAGAGGGGGTACAATTCCACCCCGAATCAATCCTGACCAGAGAGGGACCGGGGCTCCTGAAGAATTTTACAAAACTGTCCGGGGGGAGGAGATGACTGTGATGAAGAAAGCGCTGGCCTGCTTAGTTAACCGCCAGGATCTGAGCGAAGAGGAGATGATGGCGGTTATGGAAGAGATCATGAGCGGCGCCTGTACGCCGGCTCAGATAGGGGCCTTTATCACGGCCTTACGCATGAAGGGTGAATCGGTAGCGGAAATAACCGGAGCGGCCCGCGTCATGCGGGAAAAGGCCACCCAGATTAAGGTTGAGGCAGAGATAGTGGTGGACACCTGCGGCACTGGCGGCGACGCTTCCAATACCTTTAATGTCTCTACAACCGCCGCCTTTGTGATAGCGGCAGGGGGGGTGAAGGTAGCTAAACACGGTAATCGAGCCGTCTCCTCCCGATGCGGGAGCGCTGATATCTTAGAGGCGCTGGGGGCTAATCTGGAACTTTCCCCCGCGCTGCTGGCTGCGGCAATCGGCGAGGTTGGCTTTGGATTCCTTTTTGCCCCCAAGCTGCACCTGGCCATGAAGCATGCCATCGGCCCGCGGCGAGAAATAGGTCTGCGCACTATATTCAACATCCTGGGTCCGCTTACCAATCCAGCCAGAGCCAATGTCCAGGTCTTGGGCGTCTATGATGGCAAGCTGACCAATACCTTGGCCACCGTCCTCAAGAACCTTGGTAGTAAGGCGGCTATGGTGGTCTTTGGTGAAGGAGGATTCGACGAGCTGAGCATAGTCGGACCTACCCGGGTAAGCGAACTCAGAGGAGGCGCTGTCCGCGATTACGTCGTGCAGCCGGAGGATTTTGGTCTCAAAAGGGCTACTCCGGCGGAGATTATTGGTGGCGATGCGGCAAAGAATGTACAGATTGTGCGCTCCATCTTTGCTGGTGAAAAAAGCGCCTGCCGGGATATGGTAGTTCTTAATGCGGCTGCCGCCCTGGCTATTAGCGGTAAGGCCAGGGACATGCCTGAGGGCGTAAAGATGTCTGAAGAACTCGTAGATAGCGGTGCAGCAGGCAAAAAGCTTGAGGAGTACATCACGTTTTCCCGGAAAGCGGCATGAGTTGGAAAAGCTTATAGCTCATGGCTGAAGGCTGAAAGCTTGGTAATTATAATGATTTTAGATAAAATCGTTGCAAATAAGAGACTTGAGGTGGCCCGGCGTAAGGAGGAAGAACCCATTCCTGTCTTGATGCAGGAGATAGGCCGCCTGGCCACACCGCGGTCATTGAGCGGCGCCCTTACAGCGGGTGGCGGAATAAATATCATCGCCGAGATAAAGCGGGCTTCGCCCTCTGCCGGCATAATAGCCGGCAACATAGACCCGTCGTCTGTAGCTACGGAATATGAGATGGGCGGGGCGGCGGCTATTTCGGTATTGACGGACAGAGAATTTTTTGCCGGTAATATTGCCTTTCTGCCGCAGGTCAGGCGAACGGTCTCCTTGCCCGTGCTTCGTAAGGATTTCCTTATAGACCCCTACCAGGTCTATGAGGCCAGGGCCTACGGGGCGGATGCCGTCCTGCTCATCGCTGCCATCCTTGGAGACAGGGAGCTGAAGTCGCTTCTTGATTTGACACATGGGCTGGGGATGGAGGCCCTAGTTGAGGTGCATGATGAGCCTGAACTCCTTCGGGTACTGGAAACCGGAGCCAGAGTGATCGGGATCAATAACCGGAACCTCGAGGACTTTACAGTATCGCTGGAAACTACCTTTAACCTTTGCCGCAAGATACCGGCGGGGAAGGTAATAGTCAGTGAGAGCGGGATTAAAACCCGGGTCGACATTGTCCGGCTGGAGGAGGCCGGGACCCAGGCGGTTTTGATCGGCGAGACCTTGATGCGGGCCCCGGACAGGACAAAAGCGGTTAGGGAGCTGTTAGGAAAAAGTGATCAGGATAAAGGTGTGCGGTATCACTAAGATTGAGGATGCGCTGGCGGCCCAGGCACTTGGGGCAGACGCCATAGGGCTGGTATTTGCCAAAAGCCCTCGCGGGGTGGAGAAAGAACAGGCCCGGGAGATCGTCCAGGCCTTGCCTCCTTTTGTGCATTTGGTCGGGGTTTTTGTGGATGAAGAAAAGAGCGTGATAGAAGACATAGCTGATTTTTGCCGGTTGACGGTCTTGCAGTTCCACGGGTCGGAATCCCCTGAGTATTGTGCAGGATTTGGCAGGCTTGTAATTAAAGCCTTTCGTATAAGCCAGAGAGAAGATATCGAATGCCTGAAACCTTACCAGGGTAAGGTGAGTGCTTTTCTTTTAGATACTTATCATCCCGTGCTTGCCGGTGGTACAGGGCAGGCCTTTGATTGGGACATGGCTAAAGAGGCCGGAAAGATCGGGCCGATTATCCTGGCCGGCGGTCTTAACCCGGATAACATCAAGGCCGCTATCCGGGCTGTTAAGCCCTATGCGGTTGATGTGAGCAGCGGCGTGGAGATGACGCCGGGCAAGAAGGATCATGATAAGATGCGGCTGTTTATAGAACGGGTGCAGCAAGCGTAAAGCATATAATCCTCTTGTCTTCTGTATTCTTTTTAAAGGAGGTAAGCATAATGCTTCCAGATAAAAAGGGGCATTTTGGCATATTTGGTGGGCGTTTTGTCCCGGAAACATTGATGCCGGCCCTTATGGAACTCGAAAAAAAATATCACCACTATCGGAAAGACAGGTCCTTTAAGGAAGAGCTCCGCTTCTACCTTACGGAATACACGGGCAGGCCGACCCCGCTTTACTTCTGCAGGCGTCTGACGGAAAAACTAAAAAGGGCCAGGGTCTATTTAAAGCGGGAAGACTTGACCCACACCGGGGCACACAAGATAAACAATACCCTGGGCCAGGTCTTGCTGGCCAGGCAAATGGGTAAGACGCGGGTTATTGCCGAGACCGGCGCCGGACAGCACGGCGTGGCCACGGCCACCGCTGCGGCCCTTTTAGGTCTGGAATGCGATGTCTATATGGGCGCGGTGGACATCAAAAGACAGGCCATGAATGTCTTTCGTATGCAACTCCTCGGGGCCAGGGTCATACCTGTGGAACAGGGCAGTAAGACCCTGAAGGACGCTATTAACGAGGCTATCCGGGACTGGGTAACCAACGTGCGAAATACCCATTATGTGATCGGCTCGGTGGTGGGGCCGCATCCTTATCCCATGATAGTCCGTGACTTCCAATCGGTAATCGGTCAGGAGACGCGGCGGCAAATCCTAAAAAAAGAGGGACGCCTTCCCGATGTTATTATAGCCTGCGTGGGTGGCGGGAGTAATGCTATGGGCATTTTTTATCCTTTCCGAAGTGACCCGGTCCGCTTGATCGGCGTGGAGGCGGGTGGAGAGGGCATCTCCTCCGGGCAGCACTCGGCTACCCTCGGCGCCGGAAGCATCGGCGTTCTGCATGGGGCTATGAGCTACCTGCTTCAGACCGCTGACGGCCAGATCAGAGACACCCATTCCGTAGCTGCGGGTCTGGACTATCCCGGTGTGGGGCCGGAACACGCCCATTATCAGGATAGCAAGCGTGCGGAATACGTCTCGGTAACGGATGCTGAGGCATTGGAAGGCTTTAAGCTCCTTTCCGAGACCGAGGGGATTATCCCTGCCCTGGAGAGCGCGCATGCCATCGCCTATGCCGCCAGGATAGTGCCCCGGTTATCGCGTAAGGATATAGTAATCATCAACCTCTCCGGCCGGGGAGATAAAGATGTAGAGACCGTAGCCGGTCTTTTAGCAGGAGGTACTGTATGAGCCGCATTGCAGAGATTTTTGCCGGCAGGAAAAAAATAAAAAAAGCCGCTCTTATCCCGTTCCTTACGGCCGGTGATCCATCTCTTGCCCATACCGCAGAACTGGTGTTGGAGATGGAACGGCAGGGGGCGGATCTAATTGAATTGGGTGTGCCTTTTTCCGATCCCTTAGCCGATGGGCCGACCATCCAGGCCGCCAGCCAGCGTGCCTTGACCCAGGGTGTACGCCTGGAGGACGTCATCGGCCTGGTTCGGAATCTTCGCAGCAAGACCCGGATCCCGCTCGTCCTGATGACTTATTACAATCCGGTCTTGCAGTATGGGTTGAAACGCACGGCTCGGAAAGCAGCTCAAGCCGGCGTGGATGGCTTTATCATCCCTGATCTTCCGCCAGAGGAAGCAGAAGAGTGGAAAAGAGAGGCGGATAAGGCGGGTCTGGATACCATCTTTCTCCTGGCCCCGACCAGTGACCTCGACCGGATTAAGAAGGTTGTTAGCTTAAGCCGCGGATTTATCTACTACGTCTCGGTTACCGGCATCACCGGCGCCAGGAAGGAGCTGCCGAGCGATCTCCTGGCCAAATTAAAATCAATCAAGAAACACACCGCCGTCCCTGTGTCTGTGGGATTTGGCATCTCCACGCCGGAACAGGTGGCCATGCTGGCCCCGCATGCAGACGGCATCATCGTGGGCAGCGCCATTGTAAATCTTATAGCCAGACATGCTGAAGATCCGCAATTGGTGCCCATTGTGGGCCGGTTTGTGGCCCATCTCAAGACCGGGATATAATAGCCGGGACAGACTCACCGCAAAGGCGCAAAGTATTATTTATCGTAGGAGCTTAATTATATTTGTCCGCTGAGTTTGGCCCAGGCTATCCCTAAATATTCGTGAATAGCCGTTTCCGACTTATGGAGGTCATCCGTCTGGGGAAAGAATGAACCAGGGCTTAACGCCTGGTTACTTTTGATTCGATGTCTGGTAGGGGCAGGAATCGGATTCATCCCGAGCTTTTTAAACAGGGCCATGGCCCGCGGCATGTGAGAGGCTGAGGTCACCAGGACAAAGGAGGCGCTGCCGACTATAGACTTTATGATGCAGGCCTCATCGTGTGTATCTTTGGGCCTGCTTTCGACAATTATATCGCCCCCATCAACGCCAATTTCCCTGGCAATACCGGCCATAACTCTGGCATTAGGAACCGGGTCAAACACCCCTCCGCCGGACAAAACAAGCTTACTACCCGGTTGCTTCCGGTAAATTCGAATTCCCTCTGCCAGGCGAACCAGGGAAGAATCATCTATCTGACTGGTCATGGGAAGTTTGGGGTCCGAGGTATGCCCTCCGCCCAGGACGACAACAAACCTTACCGGATATTTAGGCCCATCCGCCGCACTCTCAGTAACATAAGGCTCGTATCTGTTTTCGAGGGGACGCAGGAGTCGGTCAGATATAAACCCATAGCTTAAAAGCGTCAGGGTAACCAAGCCGATAGATATAAATGCCTTGCCCAGCCTTTCTCTTCGCGTGAAGTATAGCAGGAATAATCCTATAAAGGAAATTTCAAGGCACAAGGGTAGCGGGAGCAAAAGTTGATGGTTTCGTAAAAAGTCGTTTTTAGCTTAAGTATTTGAAATAATATTATTTTATTGCATTTTTGTCTTGACTTTCATGTTGTCCCGTGATAGAAAACATATGCAACATCAACATG
>DSAQ01000192.1 GCA_011046395.1 Pseudomonadota bacterium | reverse complement strand
TCACTACAAATGACTTTCCAAAACTCGCATCCAATAATATCAATAGGTTATCAAACCAATCGGGTCAAATCTAGGATAATTTTGAGGTAAAAATCAATTTTTGTGGTAAACTTGGGTTAAGTTGATCTGTTGCTTAGAAATTTATCGGCTCAGCATAGTTGTATCGTTTGATTTTATATCAGGAATTGATCGATATTCCAAGATGAAACAATACGGGTAGGGAAGATTTCGCAACGGGTTGGCCAAAGGAACTGTCAGGATGGGCATGGTTATTGGCAGGAGGCCAGGTCTGGTTCGGTACGTAGCGCAGACTGGCATGACCAACCAATGGCTAAAGGGGCAGGGTCTTGTTTCTGTCAAAATATTGGGCGGCGTTACTGGTCGCCGGCGTCGTCGTTGTGGCTGGCTCTTCCTAATCCCTGCTTGGCGTCGTACTTCTCCTCCACTTGTCGAAGTGTTTCTTCCAGCACCGGGAGACGCTGCCTGTCTTTGAGATCTCTGGAGGTTCTTTTCAGTTCAACCAGCGTCTTAAGATCGAGGACACGAATAGTGTGGCCCCTAAACTCGATTTCCACTGTGTGTTCAAGGAGATCTTCGTAGTCTCTTCCCTCCTCAATAACAGCCAAGACATCGAGAGGGCCGAGCCGAGTCGTGAAGAGAGCATGGCCCATCCCCGAAAGGTCCCCCTTCTTTGGCCTAAGCACCTGGTCGTCTGGGCGACGATGAAATGCGTCAATCGACTTGAGAAACGCAAGCAGCTTGGCAATGTTTTCGGAAGATTGGTTGTGGACAATGTCCACGTCCATCGTTGTGACGGGTGCTCCTTGCACAACGGCGGCAAGGCCACCGACTAGAATAAACTCAACGCCCGCCTCTATGAGCCCCTCAAGTACTGCGCTTAGGTCTGCGCCCGTTGGTTTTCCGCTGCTGGTAGGCATTCCTCAGCTCCAGAATAGTACGTACTGCGTTATCATTGGCCTGCAGGCGCTCCTCGGGCGACATCCTGAGGAACATCGCGACCAACCCCTTATCAACACCTAATTGGTCCTTAGTTTTTGTTTCTTTTACCATCTGACGTCTTCTTTCATAGGAACTTAGCGCCCTTCGGGCGGACTTTTTGACAGGATTAACGGGATTTACATGATTTCTTTAGTTTTCTCATATCCTGATTATCCTGTATATCTTGTCAAAAAAGGAAATTTCTATACTTTCAAGTTATAATCCTGTCAGCCGAACGAATAAGAGCTTTTACGGCGCCAGGTGGTGTGGGGGCTGGGGATAAAAACCCCCGGCTACCGGATTAGCTGATTCTTTGTATCACTCGTAATGAGTCCACATACGAATAACTTTCACGACTTTTTCCTCTTCCAGTACCTGATAGACAAGACGATGTTGAATATTTATCCGGCGAGAATAGGCTCCAGCCAAATCGCCGAGCAATTTCTCATACGATGGGGGATTTTGGTATGGGTTTTCACTGAGCAAATCCAGCAACTCTTCTGCCTTGGAGCGAAGTCTGGCAGCAGTGAGTTTTTTTGCATCCTTCTGGGCCTGCTTTGTGAAAACGATTTGCCATTTCACCAATCGAGTTCCTTCGCACATTCCTCAATCGGCGTATTCATTCCTTCCCGAATCGATTCTCTCATCCCAGGGATCGACAATAGATAGAGCGTTTCTTGTACAGCTCTCCAATCCTCTTCCGAGATGAGCACGGCATTCCTACGTTTGCCTGTAATAAGAACCGGCTCATGGGAAGAGGCTGCCTCATCGATCAAGCGATAGAGTTTTGCACGCGCCTCACTGGCGGTAAGTGTTGGCATAATTCATTCCTTTTGGGGATGTTTGATATTTACATATGTACGCCATAACGTACGCTTTGTCAACGGCGAATCTAATCAGCTAACGAATGAAACGAATAACAGTTTTTACGGCGCGAAGCCGACCATAAAAAGTCCAGTTGAACTGAACCGTAAGCTATTGTTTGGAAATTTATCGGCTCAGTATGGATGTATTATGGATTTTATATCAGGAATTGATCGATATTCCAAGATGAAACGATAGGGATGGGAATTAATACCCAAGAAAGGCAATCATCTCTCCGGCAATTTCGTCAAACTCCCTGTGCGTGGCGTCAGGCCATTCCTCTTTGGGCGGGAAGCTGTAGGTGGGATTGGCGTTGTAGCGCCGCCTGGCCCAGGATCGATCTACTATAGGCACTCCGGCGAATTGTTCAAGTTGATCTAGAGTAGCATCGCTTGTACAGTCTTCGATCTTAACGATGTGCTTTTGGCTGTCAGGAATGACGGTTAACCCTTCCAGGGCAATCCTGTTTCTGTGCATCCATATCCAGGCGTTTTTTTGGAGTGGAGTCATTCCATTCCATTTTGCAAAATAAGGGTCGTTACGTGGGGGCGCAGTGCCAAACGTACCCTGTTCATGCCATTTGCGCGTGATCCCTGACCGGGCAAAGTCCTTGCCGTTCCTTACTCCGAGGATGAATTTGGCTGACGGATTAAGGTAATAGATGGCGTCGAGGAGGTGGATATAGAGGTTGGAAGAATCAATAAATCTCTCCGGTTCAATGCCCTGGTGGAGATCCTTTACGGCCATAATCCTCTTTTCGAGACGGTCAAAAGGATTTGCCCGGGGGTCTTTAAGAGAAAAATATTTATCAAGGAGGTAGGCGATCCGAAACTCATGGTATCCGCCGAATAGCTTGGCGAACATGCCGGTCCCCGACCGTCCCGTCCCGGTAATGATTAACATATTCCTACTTAATTACCCCGTCCTTTGCCCCGAGGATACGCTCGATGGTTTCCGTGGTCGATGTCCCTTCGATCAGGGGTATCCGGACCACACGACCGCCGTAGGATTTAACGATATCGGCGCCTACAATATCTTTTTCTTCCCAGTCGCTCCCCTTTACGAGCACATCCGGTTTAAGCGCCTCGATCAGGGCATAGGGCGTTTCTTCAGAAAATAAAGTAACCGCATCTACTGTGGCCAAGGCAGCCAGAAGCTCTGCCCGGTTCTTCTCATTGTTTATGGGCCGATCCGGCCCCTTTATGGCCCGCACGGATTCATCACTGTTTACGGCGATTATAAGGAAATCGCCCTGTGTCCTGGCTTCAGCCAGATAACGGGCATGGCCGACGTGGAGTATATCAAAACAGCCATTGGTAAAAACGATTCTTTTTCCTTCCTTTTTAAGGCGCATAATGAGCTCTCTGGCCGCATCCCGGGACATGATTTTGTCCTGATAGGATGAGGGTTCAAAAGCGGGGGAGGGGACGGTATTGAAGAAATCCCTTGTTGTTTCTACCTGGGAGGGGTCAATTTCTATGGCCGCAAGACATTCTTTTTCGTCTGCCTCAAAGAGGACAGAGCCGTCCGGTCCTATGATGCGGGAATGTCCGGCAAACACGGTCTTCCCATCTGTTCCGCAGCAGTTGGCGGCTACTACAAAACACTGATTCTCGATAGCCCGGGCTATGGTGAGAGCCTGCCAGTGTCCAAGGCGCACCAGGGGCCACTCGGCGCATACAATAATAAACGTCGCTCTATTACCGGCCAGGTGGCGGCAGAGTTCGGGAAAACGCAGGTCATAGCAGATAATTACCCCGACCTTGCCAAAATCAGCTTCAAAGACCGGGAGTTCATGGCCTTTCGTAAAATAACGATCCTCTCCGGTAGGCGGGAAGGGATGGGTCTTGCGGCACTTACCGATTAGACCTTGCTTTCCATCGAGGAGAAATGCCGTATTGTAATAGCGGCCGTTTTCTTCCTCAGGCAGGCTGCCGGCAATAGCCATGTTGTAGGTGCCGGCTATAGCCTGAAGGGCGCTAAGCAGTCGGGGCGTTTCCCGGGCCAGGGCCGGGAGCTTATCGTAAGCAAAGCCTGTGGCCCACATCTCCGGCAAGACTGCTAAACGGACACTTTGTTTGCCCAGGCTTTTCAAGCCGGTAACGGCCCGGTCAAGGTTGTGTTGCGTATTCCCTGTCTCTATGGGAAGTTGGAGTATGCCGACCTTCATTTTACCCTCTTATTGTGCTGTAGCGCGGGCCAGCGTCAGGACAGAAACTTCCCTGGCCCCGGCCTCTTTAAGTACCCGGGCGCATTCATTTACCGTGGCGCCGGTGGTAAAGACATCATCGCAGAGAAGGATGTTTTTGCCCCGAACCTTATCCGGCCTTTCCACGGTAAAGGCCCCTTTTATGTTTTTCCGGCGCTCGTGGTGTTTGAGATTTGTCTGGGGCTCTGTCCACCTGTGGCGAACCAGGGTCGTAAAGTCTATTTTCTCCTCTTTTTCTTCTCCGGCCCATTCTCTTAGAAGGAGCAGCGTCTGATTAAAACCCCGTTGCCGTAGTCTCTTTACGTGAAGCGGCACGGGTACGAAGAGGTCAAACTGATCCAGGTTAAAAGGCCCATCCTCGCTTTTTAATCCGGCGAGGGTCCGGGCATAGATAATCTTTTTCCCGAATTTGAATCGGTGGATGGCCTCAAGTATAGGCCCGTCGTAAAAGGTGATAGCCCGGGCCTTAGCAAAGTGATAGGGCTTGCTTAGACAGGTATGGCAGAGGTGCTCCGGCTGCCCTTTAGCCGCAAAAGGCCTCCCGCATACAGGGCATATCGGGCTGTGAATGAACTTGATGCCACCCATGCACTTAGGGCAAAAAAGTACCTCCGGCCGGCCGGGTAAGGGGACACTGCACAGCAGGCAGGATGAGGGGAAGAAAAGCTGTCCTATAGCCGAAAGGAGCAGCCTTATGCCTGCTAAGCCAGGTTCTCTATGACTGCATTGCCAAACTCTGAACATTTAAGTTCAACGGCCCCGGGTATCTGCCTGGCCAGATCGTAAGTTACCCTTTTTTGCGAGATGGTTTTCTGGATGCCCTTGTAGAGCAGTTCGGTGACTTCTTTCCAGCCCAGGTGTTCAAACATCATTCCACCGGCCAGAATGAGGGCACTGGGGTTGACCTTGTCCTGGCCTGAATATTTCGGCGCGGTGCCGTGTATGGGTTCAAAGAGGGCGTAACCATCGCCGATGTTGGCGCTGGGGGCCAGCCCCAGACCTCCAACCTGCGCGGCTAGGGCGTCTGACAGGTAATCGCCGATCAAATTTGGTGTGGCGATAACGCTGTATTCCTCAGGCCGCAGCAAGACCTGCTGGAACATGGCGTCCGCTATGCGGTCTTTTATAATGACCTTATCCTGGGGGGGCTTGCCGCCATATCGGGCAGAGACCTCTTCCTCGGTGATAGTGGCCTCCGGAAATTCCTCCCGGGCCAGTTCGTATCCCCAGAGGCGAAAGGCCCCCTCGGTAAATTTCATGATGTTTCCTTTGTGTACCAGGGTGACGCTGTCCTTTTTATGCTCCAGGGCGTATTCTATGGCCTTTCGGACCAGGCGTTTGGTTCCGCTCCGGCTGATATGCTTTATGCCGATCCCGGAATCCGGGGGGAGGATTTTGCCCGTGATCTCCTTGATAAATGAGATTGCCCTGGACGCCTCCGGGGTTCCTTCCTGCCATTCTATGCCTGTGTAGAGATCTTCCATATTTTCCCGGAAGACGACCATGTCCACCTTTTCCGGCTCCTTTACCGGGCTGGGCAGTCCGTGGAAATACCGGGACGGCCGGATGCAGGCATATAACTGCAACTCATGCCTCAAGGCTACGTTCAGGCTGCGGATACCCTTTCCCACGGGCGTGGAGAGGGGGCCTTTTATGGCTATCCGGCAGTCGCGAATGGTGTCGAGGGTCTCCGGTGGCAGCCATGCATTTTTTTGTGCAAATGCCTTTTCTCCAGCCAGTACCTCCTGCCAGAAAACCTTGCGCTGCCCGCCATAAGCCCTGCCTACAGCCGCATCCCAGACGCGGACGGCAGCCGCCCATATATCCGGTCCGATGCCGTCTCCTTCGACATAAGGGATTATGGGATAATCTGGTGCCTGGATTTTTCCGCTGGCAGATAGAGTGATCTTTCCCGGTTGGTTGGTCATGAAGCGCAGCTCCTTAATCTTTAAAAACTGGCCTCAAAACCTAGTATAAAAACGGACATTCGTCAACAGCAAATGAAATTCTGGAGTTTCCTGAGCTTTTAGGGAGCCATTTCTCTCTGAGCGAAACTTGCTGGAGCAGGGGGGTACCCACCGAAGACGCGCAGGAAGGGGAAAGCCAGCCCTTTAGAGGCTGGAAGGGGCGAGTATTCCCCACCTGCAAGCCCCGGAAGGGTCACTGCGCAAGCCGTGGAGCGAAGAGATTACTGGCTCCCTTATGAAAGACCAAATTATCAGCAAAATCATAGTACTTAGTTTCGAAAAAAACCAGGAAACTCCATATATAAAATCGAGACCACAATCTATAATTTGTCACTTTTTCGCAACGTCCCGGCAAAGATTCGGCTTGCCCCTTTATTGGCACAAAATTCTCCGCACATGGTACATGTAGCGTTATCACGGGGCAGACGGTCTTTCCGGATCGTTCGGGCAATTTCCGGAAACAGCATGGAGCGAAATTGGCCTTCCCAGTCCATATCCCGCCTGGCCTTGCTGACTTCCATGTCTCGCTTTGTTACTCGTGCTCCATGTTTAACGGTGTCACCAATGTAGGCAGCCACTCTGGCCGCCCGCACTCCTTCAATTACATCAGCCTTGTTGGGTAAGGCCAGATGTTCGGCCGGGGTAATGTAACAGACGAGGTCAGCGCCATAGCGGGCAGACTGGGCCGCCCCGATAGCCGCCACTATGTGATCATAGCCGGCAGCCACGTCACAGGGGAGGGGGCCCAGCATATAATAGGGAGCTTCATCGCTCATCTTCTTTTGCAGGATTATGTTTGCCTCTATCTCATCCAGCGGCACATGTCCCGGACCTTCCACCATAGTCTGGCAGCCCATCTTTCGTCCAATCTCCGCCAGCTCACAATTTATTACCAGCTCGGCAATCATGGCCCGATCGCATGAATCATGGATGGCCCCGGCGCGCAGACCATTTCCAAGGGATAAGACCACATCATATTTTTTGAGGATATTTACCACACGGTCAAAATGGGCATAAAGCGGGTTCTCCCGTTTATTAGCCACCATCCAGGCCACCATGGAAGTGCCGCCCTTGGAGACCAGGCCGCCGTAGCGATAGCCCTGTTTTTCCAGCCGTTCCAGGGTGTATAAGTTGATGCCGCAGTGGATGGCCATAAAGGAGATTCCATCGGCGCACTGTCTTTCGATTAAATCAAAGAGCATCTCCTCGTCCAGCTTATTCGGGTCTCCATATTTCTCGGCGGCCATACAAAAGGCCTGATAAAGAGGCACATTTCCTACCGGCAGGCGCACGGCCCGGAGAATCTCTCTCCTGATATTATCCAGATCTCCGCCCACGCTGAGTTCCATCAAGGTATCGGCGCCGGCTTCTTCAGCGGCATGGGCCTTTTCCACTTCCGCAGCAATATCGATAATGTCAGTGGAGATCCCTATGCTGGCATTTATCTTGGTACGAAGGCCCTTTCCAATACCCACTACTTTACAGGGGTGATTTTGATTGGCCGGGATAACAATCTTTCCGGCGGCCACCATCTCACAGACGTATTCTGGAGAGACACCTTCCTCGCTGGCTACTTCCTTCATCTCCCTGGTAATGATCTTTTTTTCTGCCTGTTCAACCTGTGTTGCCATTTGATACCTCCTTATACTTGATACTTGCCTAAAATAAAAAAATCCCCAAACCCTTATTTCAAGAGTCTGGGGATTTACCATCTCCCACAAAACTGATCCCTGTCGGCAGGTCTTCTGACTCCCAGATCGTCCTACTTACCGCGCCTTCCCATCCGCCTGCGGCGGGCAGTGGCCTTAAATGCGGTTTTCGTCCCTGGTTACAGCGGCGGGTCCGTTCCCGGTTCTCACGGGATTCCCTCAGGGCCTATTTTGTGTTTACTTAGTAGCAAGATAATACCCGGCAGTCAAGGCCTAATATTGGCTTGCCCACCCCCATTTTTAATATGTTTTCTTCCTATCAACCCAATAATGGGGCATCCTATGTTGATGGGCTATAGCGATAATCAAAATATGGTCTTTCTCCAGAGAGTACATAATCTTGTACGGAAACCTGTGCAGAAGGCACTTACGCACTTCACCACGTTCTATTGACCATGCCTGGGGATACGCTATTATTCTCGATATAGCCTTTTTTACTTCTTCCTTGAACTGTCTCCCAAGACCTGGGAGTTCCAGTTCATAGAAGGCAATTGCATTTTGTAACTCCAACTTGGCATATCTTGTGAATACCACCTTCATTTCATTCCTCGAAAATCTCTTCCATAGGTATGCCTTCTAGCTTGCCTTCCCTATAAGCCTTGAGTCTCCGCTCAGCTTCATCGGCCCAGATATCATCGAGTCTCCTATCCGGCTCGTCTAAGCTCTTTAGCAATCCTTCGATAACCAGAAACCTCTCTTCCGGCTTGAGCTTCAAGGCTTTCTCCAGTACGTCTTTAGTACTCATAGCTGCTCCTCCTTTTGGAAAGCATAACGTATTTATTTAACGTCCATAAAAATATAAATAAAGTCGTAATCAATAATAGAGAAACTTATAAATTTGCGGACGTTACCCTTTACTTCCCCGGTAGGGTCTGTGAACCGCCCTGTCCGCCCAGGCGGATGCGGGGCGGTGTGGGGGCTGGGGGGAGAGAAGCCTCCAGTTACCCGATTCGCCATTATTTTGTTGTCTTAATTGATCCTGGTACCTTACCCAACCAAGCTTCACCCGAATATTTTTGCTCTTATAAACAATAACGTATCCTTTTCGATCCATAATTGCTATTTGCTCATCTACGCGTTTTGCAAACTGCTCGTGTGGTTTGCCCCTCGATCGAATATTCCATAATTTCAGGATGTAAGTGGGAACCTTCTCTCTAACACTAGAAAATTTTGGTCTTTGTTCCAAGACCTGAATGATTGCTTTACAGATCACATCAGCTTTAACCCTGAGGGCTTGGTGAATATCTTCAGGCAGACCTGAGTTGCTTGATTTGTCCCCCATGTCTTCCTTGGGAGGGGCTGCAGGTTCTTCATCATTGTCTACGTGAGGTGTGGAAGTTTGACTCTCTACCGGTGATTCGTCATCATCTTCAAATTCTAATTCCGTTTTAGCGGATAGTGATCTTATTCCCATACGGTCAAGGAGAGACCAAAGAGATTCGAGTGCTTTTTCTGGGTCGACATAATAACGACTTTCCCGGATTCTGAAAAAATGCCAGCCACATCTTTCCAACTTTCGCTGTCTCTCCATGTCAGCAGTATACTCATCAACACCATGCCAAAAGTCACCATCACACTCTACGGCAAGCTGAGACTTCTCTCCTTGGATTACTAAATCTATTCTCTTATCAGCAAATTCATATTGGGGAACGACTCTGTAACCATTGCCCGCTATTTGAAGGGCAACATCTACTTCGAACCAACTGTCGAAAGGTGTCGGAGGTTTTTCGATCGCCCTGTTCGCTCCAAATGCCCTTTCTCTTAATTCTTCAGCATTTTCACCTAAAGCTTGTGAGATATGGCTCATAGGATTCAAGAAATGCTCAAGTAGCCGACGTCTAAAACATTGCTCACTTAAATGATTCATTGTTGCAGAATAAAAGAGCCACATCTGGTCCTGTGCGCGACTAGCTGCGACATTAAACCTTCTCTGGTCTGTAGCTTTGGTCATTGCACCAATTCTTTCATTTGGGGCTGCAACCATACTCAGGAAAATAATGTCACGCTCATCACCCTGAAAGCTATATGGGTTGCCACAAATTAGCCGACGCTTCTCCATCTCTTCGGCGCCAATTTTCTGGAGCAGCTTTTCTTCAATATGATAGGCTTGGGCTTCACCTTGAAGAACTATAACCCCCATGGTCATACCCTGGTAGCGATCGTCTTGGCAGCATTCTTCTATAACATCAACAATTGCGTCCGCTTCTGGACGGTTAATAACCCGATTTCCAGAACCTTCCCGGTAGCCATTCTGGATAGCCATAGCTTTGAGAGGCTCTATCCTGTCAGGTGGGTATTGGCGAAGTGGAATAAGAGGATCGGTGCGGTAACAAAGGTCATTGCTGAAGCGGATTATTTCAGGCATGCATCTAAAATGTTCCCGGAGGCTAATTCTGTTGCTGAAACGAATGCGACCATGGTCGAAAAGACTACTCTCTACATCAAAAGAATCTGCATGGCTGAAATCATAAAGGAAATTTCGCATCAACTGCTGGATCTCTTCCCTGTTTACACCTACGGCTTCAGGGCTAATCTGTTTGTCATCTCCGACGACGAGAATCCGTTTTCCGAGATACATCAATGGGAGACCTTCAGGACCGCACTGTGAAGCTTCGTCAACAATGATTACATCGAATATGCCGGCACCGGCGTCAACGGTTTCATAAACACGATGTAATGGCATAATCCAAGCCGGGACAGCATCCCGACACTCATTCAGGTGTCGCTGGGCGTTTTTTCTGTGAGTATGTGCATGTTTACCGGTGCCTTTACCTAGCCTTTTCATCGACTTTTGCCAGGACATCAAATGTCTTCGATGGTCCTCCCGCATTCTTGAAAAACAAAACTGCCACGCCTTGACAGCAGCAAGTTCTGCAAGGTCACTCCGGATTTCTTCATCGAGTCTTTTTGTGTGTCGTTCTAAGCTATCAAGATCAGCTTTTAAAAAATCATCAAGCCAGCTAGTGCCTTGAGCCCATGCCCATACTTTATCAAGCTGGTTGAGCCGCTCCGCCCAAAGTTGTGGCTCGCTGCAACGGGCCAGGTGTCCAGCTAAGTTTGGTGCGGTTTCAGCAAGTTTCCCAATAAGCTGCCTTTTTTTGCTCACGTCTTCCGCTTTCTTGCAAAGCGCATTTGCTTCTTCAAGCAACTTACAATATATGTCTGCGTCTCTTTCTCGAAATGCCTTTAAAAGGTTAGCATTTATTGGGTGAGCATTACTCCGGTCAGCAAGATCTGAAAGGCTATTCTGAAAACGCATCAATTCTTTATTGATGGTAACATAATCAATTTGGGCGAGTATAATTCGGCAGTCTTCAACCAAAGAATTTAATGACGAAGTATCCTCCCAGCGTGGAGCACGCAATCCGTTAATTTGCTGAAGTTTTGCTTTGGTACTTTCACGTTTGTCATACAAGTTGATTATACTTTCCAGGGCTTCGTGTAACTCGTCTATCTCTGCAAGCTGCAACAGAAAAAGGCCATTGTGACGCTCTACCTTTCCAGACCAGAGCGACCAGACGTAATTCAGTTGCTGTTCAACTGTCAGGAAATTAATAAGCCTCTGAAGAGTATCCGTGTTACTGCAATCCATGCCGTCTAGTTTGACTTTACCGATTAGATCACCGTGTTCCCTGACTGCCTTGGGTTTGAAGATCCATATACCCGCACCACCTCCCGACTCGAAATGATTTTTAAGTGCCTTCGCATCATGGAGGATTTTCATTCTATCCATGTCCTGTGGAATCGAGACTTCAATGGTATCAATTTGAGCGGCAAGGCCATGAAGATCTTTGGTATGTTGCTTTGACAGTTTTAATAATTCTTTCCAAGGGGTATCCCGATCTGTCAAAACATCATAGACAGCCTTTTCAATCCATGGCATTGGCCTTTGTCGTATAGTTTCACTTGCGGGGATGAAATCAGACAGACTCTGAAGCAGCGGTTCAATTTTCTCCTTACCCGCTTGGAGGAGAGCTTTACCTTCTTGGCTATTAAGCCTTTCTTTTCCCTCAGCAGCTTTCTTCTGTGCGGCAGCTTCGTTCTGGAAACCAATTCTGACTGCTTTACCATCAGGGAGATCTTTTTCGATGTCTGGCAGGAATAAACTTAAGTCTTTTTCTGTTTCCAGATCAATTTCGACAATATCTCGGCATAAACATGTAATTTCATCATGAGATAATGGTAGAGAGCAATTTGGACTTATGGTATCTGTGAACCATGTATACTGTTCTGCATCTTTCCGTATATTTCTGGCAATTTGCGCTGCTGTGCCTGAATATTGACCATTTGCGATATTATGAGTAAAGGTTTCAGACTCACGAAGAGCCAAGATTTTATTATCTGTTTCCGCTTTGGCGTTTCGGTTGGATTGTATCCTGCTTTCCAGTGTCTGGATGCGGTAACCATTGTTTGACTCTTCCTGCCTATCCAGCCGTGTCAGAATGCCAGTAACACTTTTCTCAAGGGATTCTCTTTCTTCTGTGCCCTGGCCAAGGAGATTACTGCAAAGAGGTTTAATTTCAAGAGGAAGTTTGTCATGCAGCACTTGCAAGGCGCGAGGGGTTTTTGCTGTAACAAGGACGCGCTTGCCGGTCGCCAATAAATGACAAATGAGATTAGCGATGGTATGAGATTTGCCAGTACCAGGAGGCCCTTGGACCAGCACACCTTTCTGTCTGTCCAAGGTTCGTATAATTCGGCGCTGTTCATCGTTTGCAGGTAGAGGAAAGAAAATATCCTCATAAGCTGGTCCACCAGAACCTGCAGTATCTCCCGTTGCTTGTTCCCCGTTTTTCTCAGAAAGACTTTCGCAGAGATCCAGGAACTCATCCGGAATCTTCACACCAGCTTCAATCTGCTCTTTCATTGAGGCAAGAAGCTGTTCGAGCCCCCGCATTGACCGTTTTCTGAGAATCAATGCAGGTGCGAACTCTACGGAAGGTTTTTTTGTCGAAGATCCGTGCTTAGGCTCTATCCGGTCAGGATGATATTCTCCTTGCCCACTGTCTGCCAGTGAATTTGCGATCGAAGCGAGAACGGAATCGATGCTTGCCCGGTCCCAAAGAGTCGCGCCTATAGCTTTGCGGCCATCCTCAACCAGTTGACGGATATTTTGCGGTTGATCCTGAACATCAAGCATATCAAGCTCAATATCAACCTGGTCGCCATCAACAGCCTGTTTTACAGTGAATTTTCCAAGATGTGGCTCAAATTCAAGGGATGCTTTGGCGACAATAATATGCCTTTTTGCATCATGGCCGCTCGGAGTTTTCCAGTTTAAAAGGCCTTTACAGAAAACCAGTTCATACTGTTCTCCGAGTTTCTGCTGTTCCTGATAGATATGAAATAGATTAGCATAAACCTTCTGCACAGCGGTATATCGGTTATAATATTCTGTCCAAGGCAACCAGTATTTTTCAAGATAATCATCCCATGACTGCTGTATATCCGGGTAATTCTCAAGATAGATAGTATCGGTAACTATAAATTCTTCTCCGGTCTCTGGGTCTTCTTCAGTGCGCTCAACAACAACGGAATTATACAGTTCAGGCAGGTCGTTAGTATTTCTCAATGTTTCCTGCTTGACCCAGTCAGAACATTTTTCCGGAATCTTGGGCACTTCCGGTTCTTGAAATTTATTAACCTCAATCCAGACATCGTCATCATGCTCGTCTTCCTGGCCCCATACTTGAGTAAAACAATATTTTGGTTCACGAGGAATGTCATGAATCCAGAGTACTTTCCTGTAGTCGTCCAGAGTTCGGATAATTTTAGCATTGGTCCTGGCAAGGGCAGTCAGGTATTCGACAAGACGAATTATTTTGTCTGGAGTTTTATTTTCTTCATCAATCATGGCTCATGCCCTGACAGACAGGATTAGTCAAATTTCCATTTTGCTTTCAGGCGAATCGGGATAGGGAGGAACCTCACGACTTCCCCCGCCGGGTAGAAGGGGCGCCAACTTGATGCCCCAACCCCCACAGAACGTAGCGTGCGGATTTCCCGCACTACGCTCCTCAGAATTCGATTCACAGCACAGCTAATGATTGTAACCGAGCATACGGCAATAAAATCTTTGGTCGCTGTAACGGAAATAGTTTCTTAATTTCTTGAAACTTCTCCCAGGAGATATAGCTCTT
>DSAQ01000188.1 GCA_011046395.1 Pseudomonadota bacterium | reverse complement strand
GGTGATCGCAACCTTAAAACGTAAAGCAAAAAACCTTGGCTATAAACTTATAACTATCAAAGAACATGAACAAATTATACCAGCTACGTCAACCTGAGTTCGTTGGAAGTCAGAGTTTGGACGGCACAGTAAAAAGCTCTCCGCCGCAGGCGGACAACGCAGCAAATGGACTTTTTACGAAGCTGCCCTGATTGATAATGAAAAAGTTAAAAACCCACATGGGAGGAGTAAATACTTGCACAATAATGCGGTCATCATTATAATCAGGATAATTTTTGCCGATAAATTTAAAAAACAAAATGGACGCTCCTTTAATCGAATTAAAACATGTCTATAAGTCTTACGAGCAAGATCTCACCGTCCTTGAAGATATTAATCTCCGTATAGGCAAGGGGGAATTTGTCTTTGTCAACGGACCGAGTGGGGCGGGGAAGACGACGCTACTCAAGGTTATACTCTGTCTCGAGCGTTCCACCAAAGGCGAGGTCTGGGTAGACGGGATAAACCTGCGGCGTCTGTCCAATTACAAAATCCCGTATCTCAGGCGACGGATGGGGATGGTCTTCCAGGATTTTAAATTGATAGAAAATTTAACCGTTTTTGAAAATGTGGCCCTGGCCATGGAGGTATGTGGCGTAAAAAAATCGGTCATAGAACAGAAGGTCGATCAGGTCTTGAAAAGCCTGGGATTGGAAATAAAAAAACGCATATATCCACGCCGTCTCTCCGGGGGCGAGCAACAACGGGTAGCTATTGCCCGGTCCGTGGTAAATGACCCTTTAGTGCTTTTAGCAGATGAACCGACCGGGAACCTGGACGCCGGACGCGCTGCGGATATCATGTCACTTTTCAATGAAATCAGCGCGCGTGGTACCACGGTCATCTTTGCTACGCACAACCAGGAATTGATTCGTTCCACGGCCAAAAGAGTGATCGTTCTGGATCAAGGCAGGATCGTAAATTGAGCGTCATTCCGTATATAATCCCCAGGACCTTCTCCAACATGCGGGGTAACTGGTTATCCCATTTAATGACTGCCTTAACTATTGCCTTTGTCGTCCTCATCTTCGGACTATCAACCCTGATTTACTTCAACCTCCACCGCCTGGCGGAAAACTACAGCCGCGAGATACGCATCGTGACCTATATCGATCCAGCCCTCCTTCCTGAGGACATCGAGGGGCTCAAGGCCAAAGTCCTTAAACTGCGTGGAGTAGCCAATATACGATACATTACCCGCCAGGAAGGATACCAAAGACTTGTTCAACAATTTCAAGATGAGAAAGATATCCTGGCCGGCCTGGGTGAAGATTTTCTCCCCCCCACCCTGGAAATTGAGGTGACAGGAACCATGTATAATCTGGGACGCATCCGTCCGTTAGTTTCTGAGTTAACCTCCCTGCCTGGAATAACAGATGTATATTACGGAAAGGAATGGGTGGAAAGATTGCGCCAGGCAGCAGATTTTACCCGGCTCATAACCTTTGCTATAGGGGGCTTATTACTCCTCACCACCATATTTGTCGTCTCTAACACCATCAAACTGACCATCTATCTGCGGCGTAATGAACTAGAAACCATGAGACTGGTTGGTGCTACCAACTTTTTCATCCGGGGGCCCTTTGTCTTGGAAGGTATGCTGCAGGGACTGGTGGGATCAGGGCTGGCTATGCTGGCTTTATTCGCACTCTTCGAGTTTTTAAATACACAAGTCAGCTTCCCCGGTTTTATACGATTCTTTAGCCCGATCTTTTTACCTATACCCGTTGTAACTGGTATCATAGCGGGTAGTATAATTCTCTGCGCAGTGGTGAGTGCATTTTCCATGCGTCAGTTCTTACGAGTATGAAAGCGATAATCTTTATAACCATACCTCTCTTTGTTTTCTGTGCACCAACTCCGGCCTTAGCTAAGGATAACCTGAAAACTAAATATGAACAGGAACGCCAGAAAGTCGATAAGATCCATACACAGATACAGGAGAGAAAAAAGGAGGCCTCTCGCCTTAAAAAAAAGGAACAGGGGATTCTGTCTGCTCTGGGAAGGCTTGAAGACTCTATAGACCGTCAAAATGCCCGCATGGAAGATTTGGCTTGGAAGCTTAACCAAAAAAGAGAGTGTCTTGCACAGGCGGAACAGCGCCTTAAAGAAACCGAAGATGAAGTCCGCCATCTCAAAGAACAGGCCAGACACAGGGTAGTTTCTTATTATAAATTCGGCCCGGTAGGCCTTATGAATGTGGTGTTTAGTTCACACTCCCTTCCGGATCTCTTTGCCCGTCAAGAAGCTCTCAGATTTATGTTACGCAAGGATGGAGAGGCCATCTCAACATATCAGGCAAAGCTTAACGAGCTGTCACAGATAAGACAAGAGATACTAGCTTCTAATCAGATATTACAACAAATGAAAGAAAAAGTACAAATTGAAGCCCTCCATCTTGAAAAATTGCGTCAAGAAAGGGCTGATCTGTTGGCCGCGGTCTGCCAGAAGAAAAGAGAGTGCCTCCAGGATATCACAGAGTTGCAAGAATCCGCGGAAAGGCTCAACGCCACTATCCGGGCGCTACAGCTTAAAATGGAAGAGGAGGTCCGTCAAAAACCCGATACACAACCACTGCGGGGCTTTGCTGCCCAAAAGGGTAAACTTGACCCCCCGGTAAAAGGCAAGGTAATCGGATTATTCGGTCGGGTAAGACGCAGCAAGTCTGGAGCTACTATCATCCGTAATGGAATCGATATCCAGGCTCCGACCGGCACAGAAATACGTTCTATTTACACCGGACGGGTCATTTATATTGGCAACTTAAGAGGATATGGTAATATAATGATTTTGGATCATGGGGACAAATACTACAGCCTTTATGCGCATGCCTCTAAATTCTTTAAGGAGGCCGGGGGCCTGGTAAAAAAAGGTGAAACTATTGGGTTGGTTGGTGCTGTAGGATATTTACTCGGAGAGTGTTTATACTTCGAAATAAGAAACGGTGGAAAACCGGAAAACCCATTGTCATGGATAAATCCAAGAAGGCTTGCTTTTGACTAAATGAGAGATCACCGCAGAGCCGGCAAAGGACGCAAAGGGAAGCATTTCTTAGCGTTTAAAGCCGTCTTTCTCGGCGTGCTCCACGCTCTGTGGTAAATATATAGGACCCTAAGGAAGGAGATACTATGTCAATCAAGCTATCGCGGAAAAAAATCTGGCTAGGGGTAAGCATCGTCCTTATTGTTGCGCTTTTTACCTGTTTATACAATGGGTTAATGGCCTCAGCAGCTACCAGGGAAGCCTATGAAAAACTTAAATTGTTTGCCGATGTACTGGATATCGTCGAAAAAAATTATGTAGAAGAGGTCAAAACAGGGGACCTGATCTATGGATCCATCAAAGGCATGCTGGAAACCCTCGACCCCCACTCCTCCTTCATGACCCCCGATGACTTTAAGGAATTGCAGGTAGAAACCAAAGGGATTTTTAGTGGAATTGGGATCGAGATAACATTAAAGGATGGCATACTGACTATTGTATCTCCTATTGAAGGGACGCCTGCATACAAGGCAGGCTTAAAGGCCGGGGATCGCATCCTGAAAATCGATGGGAAAACGACTAAAAATATGTCTCTGACAGAGGCGGTTAAAAAAATGCGCGGACCCAGGGGGACAAAAGTAACCATATCTATTCTCAGGGAAGGATGGACAGAGGTTAAAGATTTTGCGCTCGTTCGTGACGTAATACCCATCCACAGCGTCAAGCATAAGACCTTGGAAGAAGGTTATGGTTACGTGCGCATTATTAATTTCCAGGACAAAACCAGCCAGGACCTAAAGTCCGCCCTGGATGACCTTGAGCAACAAAATAAGCCTCTTAAGGGATTGATCCTGGACTTAAGAAACAATCCGGGCGGGCTTCTTGAGCAGGCGGTAAAGGTGGCCGATGAATTTATAGAGGAAGGGATTATTGTCTATACCGACGGCCGGATTAAAAGTCAAAATGTACGGTTTACCGCCCATGAAGGAGAAAAACCCCATCCTTATCCTGTAATCGTTCTCGTAAATGAAGGCAGCGCCAGCGCCTCGGAGATTGTAGCCGGAGCGCTTCAAGATCATAAAAAGGCTATTATATTAGGGGCACAGACCTTTGGTAAGGGCTCAGTCCAGACCGTTATCCCGTTGGATGACGGCTCCGGCCTCCGCCTGACCACAGCCCGCTATTACACCCCAGGCGGGCGCTCCATTCAGGCCAAGGGTATCACCCCGGATATAATAGTAGCCAGCCAATTTAATCTCCACGGCGAGAAAATGAAAAAAATAAAAATACTGCGTGAGAAGGACTTAGAGCACCATATAAAGAATGACCGGGAAGAGGCAGCGCCTGAAACACAGCCGGATATCGGGGAAGAGGAGGAAAAGCCGGATATGGATAAGGACCAAAAAGATGAGAAAGATGCCGGGGCGACTTTAGAAGAAGATATACAGCTCAACCGGGCATTACAAATCCTCAAAAGCTGGGAGATATTCTCTAAGGTAAAAGTGAATTAAAGGCGCCGGTCAGATTTGGCTTCACGTTCCGGTAACAGAAGAAAACGGCCTTCGGGTAAGGCCCGGAAAAAACGGGCTTCGTCCGGGGGCCTTTTCCGTTTACTGGGCATCCTTTTCATCCTGGCGGTCGCAGCAGGAATTGTATATTTAATTAAGTCTGAAGAACCTGAAACGTCTCCTGATAGAAAAGACATAGGAAAGCCGGGTATCATTTTTGAAGAGCCTGCCCCGCCGGAAAAAATCAAAGTAGAAGGCCGTGCTAGGCCGCTTTCTACGCCCTCGCTTCCACAGGTGGCCATCGTCATAGACGACCTGGGATATAATCCCCGTATAGACGCTGCTTTTATAAAACTGAATGCGCCTATTTCTTTTTCATTTTTGCCCTTCGGCCCGCACACCAAAGAAACAGCTACGCTTGCCCATAACTGCGGAAAAGACGTCCTGCTCCACCTCCCTATGGAGGCCGATTCGTCTCCGGAATCTAAGGTCGGCCCGGGGGCGCTTTTTTTGAACATGGATGGCGGCGCTATAGCTGCGCAGATACAGGCTGATATGGGGGTCGTTCCTTATGTAAAGGGAATCAACAACCACATGGGTTCAAAGTTTACGGCAGATGCAGGCAAGATGGAGATTGTCCTTAGAGAAATACAGAAAAAGGGCCTATTTTATCTGGACAGCCGGACTACGCCACTCACCAAAGGTCTGTCCGTGGCCCGGTCAATGGGTGTCAGGAGCGCAGAACGGGATGTATTTCTGGATAACAAACAGGAGGCGAATGCTATTCGTGCACAGATCGCCCGCCTCATCTCTGAAGCCCATACGTATGGGTCGGCCATAGGCATCGGGCATCCGCATCCGGTAACCTATCAGGTCTTAAAAGAGGAGCTGACGGTTTTAAAAAAACAGGTGAAAATTGTTCCGGTCTCTGAGTTGGTAGAATAGGAGAAAATAGTCATGAAGATTACTGCAACTGCGCCTATGCGGGTCGATCTGGCCGGCGGCACCCTGGACATATACCCGCTCTATGTCTTTGAAGGCGGCGCCTATACTATAAATGCGGCTATCGGCATCCGGAGCCGTGTGGTCCTGGAAACGCGTAACGATCCTAAGATTATCATTTATTCCCGTGACCTGGATATTGAGCTCTCTGCCCCGGATGTGAACAAACTTAGGCCCGAAGGGCCCTTAGACCTCATAGCCCGAGCCGTAAAATATTACCGGCCCGCTGCGGGGTTGACTATTACCACAGAAAATAACATACCCAAAGGATCGGGTCTGGGGGCCTCCTCCACCCTCCTTATGGCCTTAAGCCATGCCCTCATCCGTCTCTCCGGCCAAAGGCCGGATAAAGAGGAGGTGATCGACATTGGAGCAAACATCGAGGCCCAATCCATAAAAGTCCCCACCGGGAAACAGGATTACTACCCGGCATCTTACGGCGGGATAAACGCCATCTGGTTCGGCATTGACGGCGTAAAGCGCTCGTCAATAGATGTCCCCGGAGGTTTCACCCAGGAACTGGAAGAACGTACGGTCCTTAGTTTCGTAGGTGCGCCGAGATTTTCCGGCGCCACGAATTGGAATATGATGAAGGCCTATATTGATAACCAAAGCCAGACTGTAGCCAACATACGCCGCATAAAGCAAACTGCCCTTAAAATGAAGGGGGTCTTAGAACAGGGACGTTTCCACGCCCTGGCGCATCTCCTGCGTGAAGAATGGCGAAACCGTAAAAACCTGGCACCAGGCGTAACCAATCCGCAGATAGACGGAATTATGGCTGCTATCGAAAAAGAAGGGGCCCTGGCCGGCAAGCTCTGCGGGGCAGGCGGAGGCGGGTGTATGGTTACCCTTACCCGAAAGGGAGCGAAAGCCAGAGTGGAACGTTATTTACAAAAGGCGGGCATAGTGGTGCTGCCGTTTAAGATAGAAAGGCGTGGGGCAATCGCCAGGGTAGAAAAATAGAAGGCATTTCCGGCCCCGTCAGATCGCAGCGGATCAGATTAACATCAGCACCTTGCTGACCACTTCTTCCGGATCGCGGCCCAGGATGCGGATCATGGGCTCTTTGCCTACATCCCCGCGGTCGTAAATTATATCCGGTATCTTCTTGGCATCCTTCAGGGCTATATCTATTCCCCATCTCAGGGAAGCCCCTTCCTTACGCTTAACATCGGGGGGTTCTTTCTGCCGGTCAAAGGAGGCCACATGCCACCTTAATTGACGGCATTTCTTCATGATGTCTTCCCCGAAACGAATATTCATGGCAGAACGATAGGCAGGGTCATAGCGCATGACGGCCAGGATTATGCGGGCCATGTGATGGGAAGCCCCGAACCCCGGAGCGGCTACCGTATCCACAGAATCTACGATCCCGATAATCCGGCCCGGTATAGCGGCAACGTCTCCTTCATCCTCAGCAAAAGGCAGGGCATAGCCGAGGTTGGACTGGACTTCGGGTATGAGGTGTCGTACAGGCTGACCTTTAAGCGTTGCCACGGCCTTCTCCAGGGCGGTGATAACCTGATACCGGGACATCTCTCTATCCACGTATGCATAAGGATTGGCCGGCCACGCACCCCGGCCGATCGGGAAAGAAGACCTTATGGCCAGCGTTACAAAGGATTTGGCCCTAGCTACAGCATCGACTAAGTCATAACCCTGGGCCAGAAACGTAGCCAGGGCAGCGGAAAACGTGCAGCCGGTGCCGTGTTTATTTTCGCCCGGGACTCTTTCCGCCCGGAAATGATAAATGCCTTCACCGTCAAAAAGGACATCGACCGGCTCACCGGCAAGGTGCCCGCCCTTAATGAGGATGTTGGCCGGGCCAAATCCAGCTATGGCACGAGCGGCCTTCTCCATGCCTAATACAGTCTTCACCCTTAACCCGGTCAAGACCTCGGCCTCAGCCAGATTAGGCGTAACCACATAGGCTAGTGGGAACAGCTCTGCCTTGAGGGCAGGGAGCGCCGCAGGTTCCGTCAGCGCCTCACCGGCCCCGGCCAGGAGTACCGGATCCACGACAATTTTTCTTATTCGGCAGGATTTGAGCCGGGCGGCGACAGCAGAGATAATCCCGGCATTCGCCAGCATTCCGGTCTTTACGGCGTCTGCGCCGATATCGGAGAGGATAGACTTCATCTGCGCGGCCACAAAGGCCGGAGGTACAGGATGGACTGCCTGTACCCCTCGTGTATTCTGGGCGGTCAGGGCGGTGATAACACTTAAGCCATATCCGCCAAGGACGGCGATCGTCTTCAGGTCGGCCTGGACACCGGCGCCGCCGCCGGGATCGGATCCGGCTACCGTAATAATTTTTGTCGCCTTAAAATCCCCCCAACCCCCCTTTACTAAAGGGGGGATTACTTTCATCGTCCGTTGTCCGCCGGAGGCGGATGTGTGTTTCATTTTTTTCCCTTGAGGGCTCGCTTATAGACCTTAATGGCGCAGTACTCACCGCACATGGTACAGGTCGGGCCGTGATAGGCCCCGCCTTCCTCGCGGTAGGCCTTGGCTTTCTCCGGATCAATAGAAAGGCTTATCTGCCCTTGCCAATCAAGGGCGCTACGACTCCGGGCCATGCTTTCGTCAGCCTCCAGCGCCCCCGGGACCTTCTTGACAATATCCGCGGCATGGGCGGCAATCCGCGAGGCCACCACACCTTCTTTAACATCCTCCAAAGAGGGGAGCTTGAGATGCTCGGCAGGCGTGACATAACACAGAAAATCGGCCCCGGCCGCCGCCGCAACGGCGCCTCCGATGGCGCTGGTGATATGGTCATAGCCGGGGGCAATGTCGGTAACCAGAGGCCCCAAGACATAAAAGGGGGCGCCAAAGCACAACTTCTTTTGCAGTAGAACGTTTGCGGCAATCTGATCCATAGGCATGTGGCCGGGGCCTTCGATGATAACCTGGACGCCGGCATCCCAGGCCCTTCGGGTCAATTCTCCCAATATCACCAGCTCCTGTATCTGACCGGGATCGGTAGCGTCGGCCAGACATCCGGGTCGCAGTCCGTCGCCTAAGCTAAGGGTTACATCATAGGCCCTGGCGATGGCCAGAAGTTCATCAAAGCGCTCATAAAGCGGATTCTCTTTCTGATTATACTCCATCCATTCCAGGGTAAACGCCCCACCCCGGCTCACTACACCAAGGATGCGCCCGGCCTTTTTCAGCCGCGCCGCAGATTCCCGCGTAATCCCGCAGTGCACGGTCATAAAATCCACGCCTTCCCCGGCCTGCCGCTCGATCGTCTGCAAGATGTCCTTCACCCGCATGTCCACGATGGATTTCTTCCTCTTCTCCACCGTTTCCACCGCCGCCTGATAGATGGGCACAGTGCCCAGCGGCACCGGACAGTGTTCCAGTATCACCCGCCGGATTTCCTCTATCGGGCCGCCGGTGCTCAGATCCATCACCGCATCGGCCCCCATGGAAAGGGCCACCTTTAGTTTCTTCAATTCATATTCGATATCCACGTGGTCTTTAGAAGTGCCGATATTGGCATTGATCTTGGTCTTAAGTCCCTGGCCAATGCCCACAAATCGCTTCAACTTGCGATTCTTGTTGGCCGGTATGGCCACACAGCCGGAGGCGATGCCTTTGCAGATTTCCGCAGCAGCAACGCCTTCCTCTTGGGCGCACCTTTTCATGGCCGGGGTAATCTTCCCCTGGACCGCCGCTTCTCTGAGAGTCATAGACATAATAAAAAATTCTCCCGGTTATGAGATAAAGTTTAGGTGACGTGCATGATAACCGTCTCGTCCTTTTCTTGTCAATGATAAATGAAATCTGGAGGTAAGGAATCAGGGGGATTCCCTTACTTTTTACGTTGGAATAACAGCCCGTAAAAATATTCGCTGGGGGCAAATTCTTTGGCGAGTTCATAGCCGTGCGCCCTGAAAAGGCTAATGGCCGTATCTTTCGGGATCCGGATATGCATGGGCGGCCCCATATCTGTCTTTTTTTCGTTCCAGTCAACCACGGCAACATAGTGTTCAAGCCTTGACATGCGCCTTATTTCCTTTAAAAAATCTTCCGGGTTATGGAGTTCATGAAGTACGGCTGAGAGAAAGGAGATGTCTAGTATGTTGTCTGCAACAGGGATATCATTTTCGGTCGAATGCACAATAGTAATGTTGTCCAGCCCCTTAGCCCGTTCCGCAAGGACGGAAAGCATTCCGGGTTCAATATCCACCGCAAAAACCTGGCACTGCGGCGCCTTCCGGGCCAGTGGTATAGTCAGATACCCGGTGCCGCAGCCGATATCTGCAATGTTTGCCCCCTCCGGCAGATCAACCGCCTCTATAATCTTCTCCACCGGAAGCATCTCTTTTCTTTTTTCACTATCCAGCGCTGTCATGTGAGAGGGATTAAATTTTCTATTAGTCACTTCTCCACTCCCGAAAATAATCCCCCATCCCCCCCTTTGGCAAAGGGGGATGGGGGGATTTTCAAATGAAATCCAAATGGCTAAATGCCAAATTTTTCTCTAGCGGTAAAAACACGAACTTCAGAACTAAGGGCCTAACCCGTCAAGCGTCTAAGGGTCTGACAAAGTTTCCGCGCGGTAGCCTCTATGGTCCTGCGGCCTTCTTCATCCTTACCGATCGGTGCCTGTGCGATACCGCCGAAGTGGTTATCATCTCCAACCACGATCATACCATGAATATGCATCCAGGCATGGATAGCCTGGATAGTGATCTCCTGCCCGCCATTTCTACTGCCGCCTATAGCTATGGCCGCCCCCAGTTTACCGCGCAGATGGAAATCCTTGCGGCGCAGAAAGACGGTGCGATCCAGAAGGCATTTAAGCTGGCCGCATACAGAACCCATATAGACCGGGCTGCTGATAATAAGGCCATCGGCCTCTGTGATAAGCGGAATCAGGTCATTGAAATCATCCTCCTGCAGGCACTTCTCTTCCCTTTTGCAGCTCGGACAGGCCAGGCATGGCCCGACCTTCACCCTGGATAGGAAAATTTTCTTTATCTCTGCCCCTTCCCCTTGCGCTACCTTCAGGGCCAACTCGATAGCCTTCTCGTTATTTCCTTTCTTGTTAGGACTCCCGCTGACGCCCAAGATTTTCATATTATGCTCCTTTTGAATGAATTTTCTGTAGCCATTTTATCACTCCACAGGCAGGACAGCATAGGAAAAAATGGTCGCAGATATAATCACGTATAATGTTAACCATGCAAGCCATGCACTTTCTGATCTTGTGATATTGTGATATAGACAGCTATTGGCCACGTGTCAATATGGTTGCAATTAATCCTCGATTCTTATAGCATCACAAGGATGAAAATATTACCCTTAACCCAGATAGCAGAAGAAGTATATGAAAGATAAAAGCCCTGCGCAACCCCTGTTATCTACTACCCTGGACACGCATAAGATATGCTACTTCCAAAGCAAGCTCAAGACGTCGCTCCTGAATAAGGGGGAATTTACTCTTACTTTTGAGCTGGTACCCGGAAGGGGTTCCAGAGGAAAAGTCCACGATGCCCTCCTGGCTTTTGCGGAAAAAGCCTCTGCCGGTGGAAAGATTCAGGCCCTCAGCCTAACAGAAAATGCCGGCGGGCATCCGGCCTTATCTCCGGAAGTCCTGGGACGTGAGATTAAAAACCTCGGCATGGAGACGATCGTTCACTTCTCCTGTAAAGACAAGAATCGAAACCAGATCGAAAGTCTGCTCTTTGCCTGGGACAGAGAAGAAATACATAATCTTTTAATTCTAACCGGCGATTACCCGCGCTACGGTTATGAAGGACCGGCCAAGCCGGTCTTCGATCTGGATAGCGTAACCCTGCTCAGTATGGTCAGTCAAATGAAGAGCGGTTATTACATTCACAGCCAGGCCCCGGGAGGCGGACGATTCCTGCCCAGCATGCCCTTCTTTAAAGGATGCGTGGTGTCCCCATTTAAACGCCTGGAGTCGGAGCTCATGAACCAATACTTTAAACTACAACGTAAGGCTGCCGCCGGGGCAGACTTTGTTATCACCCAGGTTGGATTCGATGTCCGCCAATTTGATGCCCTCTTGCGTTATATGCGTCTAAACGAAATTAACCTGCCCATACTGGGGAATGTCTATATCCCCAGTATCACCGTAGCCAGGCTAATGCATGAAGGAAAGGTTCCGGGCTGCGTAGTAACCGATGAACTTATGGCCCTTTACGAACGGGAATCTGGAGAGCCCGATGGCGGAAAAGAGAAACGGCTTCTAAGGGCGGCAAAACTCCTGGCGGTGCAAAGAGGTCTGGGTTACGACGGAGCCCACATCGGAGGCTCAAAACTTACCTATGACGACGTAGAGTTCATCATCGGCAAAAGTGAAAACCTTTATAGAAACTGGCCGGACTATATTTCGGAATTCAGCTTTCCTCAAAAGGACGGTTTTTACTATTTTGAAAAGGATGAGCAGACAGGATTAAATAGAGATGTGCCGGCAAAACCGGAGTCCACATCAGGTCATAGGGCAACAAATTATATCTTTTCCCGATCTATCCATAATCTGGTTTTTGACGAAAATGGAGTCCTGTTCCGCCCGGCCAAAAATTTTTGTCGGGCCATCGCGGGCACTAAATGGGCGCGTCCTTTTGCCCGGTTCGAATATTTACCCAAGCAGTTTCTTTACGAATGCAAAAAATGCGGCGACTGCGTACTTTCCGAAGCCGCCTTTTTATGTCCCGAATCTCAATGCGCTAAATACATGCGAAACGGTCCATGCGGAGGCAGTATAGACGGGTGGTGTGAAGTCTATCCAGGCGTAAAAAAGTGCATCTACGTCCGGGCCTATGAACGCCTGCGCAGTTATGGCCAAAAGAAAAGGCTCAAAGAAAAGATTATTCCTCCCCGCGACTGGTCATTGAATAACACATCCTCCTGGATTAACTTCTTTACCGGCCGCGATTACGCCGGGAAAATAAAAAGTAGAAAAAGATAGTAAACAATTCGCGGCCTCAGGAAAAAGCCTATCAGACCAGAAAAATGTTTCGCCCGGCCGCCTTGTCTGTTTTATCTCCCACTGAGGTGCCACAATAAGCGCACAGATATTCATACTTATCCCCTTCGGGCAGAACTAAGAGGAGCCGCTTCCGCACGGGGACAGCCTCTTTGCATTTAGGGCAATAAAGCGCTGAAGCCTCAAACTGGTCAAAACTGCCACCTTGCATCGGGGGACGAGAATTAGAGCTCACGGCCTGACTCCATGGGACTTATCTTGCATTTACAAAATATATAAATCGTTTCTCTAATCTGTCAAGGTTCCGGTCGCTCTCCCTGTTGATGATGCGCTAAGAGCTATTCTAATCTTCCTTCTTGTCTGAGCTTGGCGATTAGCTCTTTAATTTTAGGCAATGCCTCAATCGCTGCCTTTTCACCCTCAAGGATAGCCTCGTGCCTTTTTGAGAAATCACTTGAGGCTATGTATCCCACCTTCGGCACTATCACTACATCTGCCCTTGAAAGCTGCGTGCAAGCAAGTCTAGAATACATAATACCTATCGATTGCAATATGGTTTCTATTGTGCTTTCAGGCTGTTTGCCCCCAACATCCGAGGATATATCTACGGCAATCACTATGTCAGCGCCAAGCCTTCTTGCAGCATCAACTGCGACTGGACTTACAACACCTCCGTCCACATACATCCTGTCTGAGATTGGCACCGGCCTGAAGATACCCGGTATTGAGCAGCTGGCCCTTACCGCTTGGCCAGCGTTCCCCCTGCCAAAGACAACCTCCTGTCCGCTCTGTATGTCTGTTGCCACCGCGTAAAAAGGAATCCTCAGTTTCTCTATAGGGGTATTATTAAATGTCTTATTTATGTAACCCTCAAGTTTTTCTCCCCTTATGAATCCATTGTCTGGGACAGTCAGATCGATGATATCCCCTTTTTCGATGGAAAAAGCTATCTTCTGCAGTTGATAAGCATTGTAGCCATACGCGTAAAAACTTCCCACAAAACTGCCTGCGCTCGTTCCGACTATAAAATGAATCGGGATGTGATTGTTTTCTAAAATCTTAAGGACTCCTATATGGGCAAACCCCTTTGATGATCCGGATCCAAGTACCAGAGCTATCCTTGCTGGCTTCACCGGAGGTTGCACCTGTACAGGTGCACATGAAGCCACAACCAAATAAAGACCATAAATAAGCTGCTTAGGTATATCTTTCCTTTGTCCATCAGTTCTCGCCCCTTTGTTTGTAAGTTCACCACAGCTTAAAAAGGCTTTTTATTAAAATGGTTCCTCAGCAGAATTTGTGGGTGCTTTTTGGTTCCGGAAGATCGCCAAGGGTCTGATATAGTGCAAGTTCCAAAAGGTCATAGCTTCGAAAACCGTATGCTCTTTTTGTAGTCACTCTCG
>DSAQ01000116.1 GCA_011046395.1 Pseudomonadota bacterium | reverse complement strand
GCCAGGTTAAGCGAAGCAAAATTGGCTGTAGGTATGGTGGTCACAATATGACAGTATTTCAGATCCTCGTTGCTCAGGCCCGTATTCTCCGGGCCAAAAAGGAGGGCTACGCGGTTATTTTGAGAAAGGTCCACGATACGACCGGCCAGTTCCCGCGGCGTCTCCAGGGCCTGCCGATGTCTGCCTAGCCTGGCCGTAGTGCCGGCTACATACTGAAAAGGGGCCAGAGCCGCAGCCAGGTTATCATAGAACTCCATATTTTCAATCAGGCTTGCTGCTTCATGCGTAGCCATCTTAAGCATCTTTTCTCTATCCGGATTGGCCGGGCTCACCGCCACTATCTTAGAGATGCCCATGTTCAAAGCACAGCGCGCTGCAGCCCCGATATTCTCCGGATAACGTGGCTTGTGCAGAACAATGGCCAGGTTGGCAAGATTAGCTTTAATGATTTTCACATTCCTAAATAGGACAGGCGAAACGTCTGTCCTATTTAGGAAACGCACTATGGGATACTCCCCTGGATGTGTACTTCATAACCAGAATAAGATTGATATGCCGACGTGGGATATCGACTCTTGCCACCTGGACCCGGACAAAGTCCCCTATCTGGAAAATCTGCTTTTTTCTTCTACCCACCAAACGATGGTGTTTTTCTTCATAATAATAGTAATCATCGGCCATGTCCACCAGACGCACTACGCCTTCTACAAAAATCTCTCGCAGTTCCACAAAAAATCCGAAAGCAGTAACCGCCGAGATGATGCCGTCATACTCCTCTCCGACTTTATCCGCCATAAACCGGGCACGCAGACGATCCACCGTCTCGCGTTCCGCCTCCATGGCCAAACGTTCCTGCGTTGAGATATACTGGCCTATCTCGGATAGTTCTTCTAAGGTATAAAGCGGCCCGGGATTACCTTCCAGCGCATGGTGTAAGATGCGGTGTACAATCAGGTCGGCATAGCGGCGAATGGGCGAGGTAAAATGGGTGTAGTGGGCTGAAGCTAAACCAAAATGCCCGCGGTTTTCAGCCGCATAAACCGCCTGTTTCATAGAACGCAGGAGTAGCGTGTTAACCACATATTCGCCCGGCGCGCCTTCTACCAAACCGAGCACCTGCTGAAACCAGTGCGGGGTCATCTTTTCTGGAAACGTAATAGGCAACCCCAGAGAATAGGCGAAGTTGAGAAAATTGTGAACTTTGGCTGCCTCAGGCTCCTCGTGTATGCGATAGAGACAGGGGATATTGCTCTCAGAGATATGCTCAGCCACGGCCTCGTTGGCCGCTATCATAAATTCTTCTATGATCTGGTGAGCCAGGTTTCTTTCCCGGCGCACAATGTCCTCTAAGGTTCCTTGCACGCCAAGTATTATGGCCGGTTCAGGGAGATCGAAATCAATACTGCCGCGCCGTCGTCTATTCCCGGCGATTTTCTGACTTAACTCGGCCATCCATTCCAATGATTTAACCAGCGGCCTGTATTTTTGGCGCAGGCCCCTGTCCTTATCCACCAGGATGCCTTTGACCTCTGTATAGGTTAAACGGGCGTCACTTCGGATGGCGCTCTTGTAAAAACGGCGTTCCATCATCTTCCCCTGGCGGTCAAAATGCAGAAAGACGGTAAAGGCCAGTCGCTCCACCTGGGGCCTCAAGCTGCCTAAATAGTCTGAAAGGATAGGCGGAAACATGGGAATAACAAAATTAGGGAAATAGACACTGTTGCCACGCTTATAGGCGTCTTCGTCTAAAGGGCTTCTTATCGGCACATAATGGCTGATATCAGCAATGGAGACATAGAGCTTATAACCCTGGCGATCTTTCTCTATAGATACAGCATCGTCAAAATCTTTAGCCTGCTCTCCATCAATGGTCACGGTAAGAATACCCCTCAGGTCCTCGCGGCCCCTCACCATCCCGGATGTAACCTCGGAAGGCAGACGCCGCACCTGCGCTTCTGTCTCGGGGCTGAAGTCCTGAATAAGACCGTGTTTGAAAATAACCATCTGCGTCTGCACGGCTATATCGTCCGGGTCGCCAAGCACTTTTATTATCCGGCCTTCAGGATTTTGCCTCCCCGGGGGGAAATTTGTTATCTCCGCTACCACCACCTCATCCGAACGGGCGCCGGCGGTCTCCTGGGAAGAGATGACAACCTCAAACGGAAATCGTTCATCCTCAGGTATTACGTAGGAGGCTCCTCGTCCCCGGGTGAAGGCCCCAACGATGTATTTGGCCTTCCTCTCCAGGATACGGGTGACTCTCCCCTCTGGCCGGCGGCCTCTCAGTCCATGTTCCAGGCGTACTATTACCCGATCGCCGTGGATGGCATCTTTTATCTCCCGTCCCGGTATAAATACATCTTCTATATCTTTTGCTTCCGGGATCACAAAGCCAAAACCACCCGGGTTGATCTGCAGACGTCCCGTAACCAGGTTCATACGTTCCGGGAGACCATAGCGGCCCTCTTTAAGTAGTATAAGATCACCGGCTTCCCCCATCCGGATTATCATGTCCTTTACGAACTTTTTGTCCCGTGGAGCAGGGCTTAAAATCTGCAAAATCTCACGCATAAAAAGAGGCCGCCCTGACTTGCGCATGGCGGCCAGTATATCCGCGGGCTGGATCGCCCTTTCTCCCGCCCCGGTCGAAGATGCGCCTGGGCGTGCAGATCTTTGATTTGTCTCTCTCGTTATTCTTCTGGGCATCCATTCATCCTTTTATCTTCCCGAAGTCAAAGCCTAAACGGTTTATATAATCCGACTATCACCACTCATCACTCAGTACTTATCACTTATCACTTATCATCCGCATCATCTCTTCCGCCCTGGCCAGCTCTGCCATGCTGTTTATCCCCATAATAACCTCATCCTGCCGATCCGTAATAACGCTGATAACCCTGTGGCCCATCTCTTTGATCAGGTGCACAGCGTCGGTTAAATAATATTCTCCCTGCACATTATCTCTTCCTGCCCTTCTCAGGGCATCGATAAGCACTGGAAATTTAGCGCAATATATTCCGGTATTCACTTCACATATCAATTTCTCATCCGGCGTAGCATCTTTATCTTCAGCGATCTTTAAGATATTACCTTTGCCGTCTTTGATCACCCGGCCATAATGCCCAGGGTCATCTACAATCGTCGTCAGGACAGATAATGCCGCCTTCCGGGCTATATGTTGTTGTATAAGCCCCCTCACTGTCTCCGGCCTCAAAAACGGCACATCGCCACAGAGAATAACCACGTCTCCACTATAACCGGAAAGCTCACTAGCTGCGCATAACACCGCATGTCCGGTTCCTAATTGCTCGTGCTGTAAGATAAACTTAATCGGCCGGTCACAAAAAGTCTCCTGCACCGCCTTGCTCTGATACCCGACAATTACATATATACCTGACGATTCAAGCCGTTCAGCCGTATCCAGAACATAGGCCAGCATCGGCCGGCCCATAATCTCGTGTAACACCTTGGCCCGGGAAGATTTCATGCGCGTCCCTTTGCCCGCAGCAAGGATTATGAACTTAAATGACACCCCTTCCTTAACAAGCACAGAAGCGATACCTTTCGCAACCATATATTTATAGGCAACATCACTGGTCATTAATCATCGGTCATTGCTTAAGTTAAGAAAATCTTGACTATTGAACCTCTTGCAAAATTGTCTGTCATCCCCGAATGATTCTATCGGGGATATGGTTTTTACTTGAATAAAACCAGATTCCCGCTCAAAAACGTTGCGGGAATGACAAAAATGAAGTTTTGCAAGAGCCTCTATTTGTCTCTTTTACCAGTGACAACTGACGTTCATTATAGAGATTCCAAAAGAAAAGGGCAAGCCCTCGCTTGCCCTTTTCTTTTCAAACCTATTCTCAGCCTTTTTCCTTAGGCCATAGTTATTTTGCCTTCTCAGCTATCTTTAGCCGCCATATCGCCCTCTGCAAAGCCGCCTGTGCTCGTGCTACATCAAAAGCCTCCCTCTTCGCGGCTGCCGCCTGCAATCTCTGCTCGGCTCTCTCTTTGGCCTTCATGGCCCGTGCTATATCAACCTCATGAGCCTTCTCGGCAGCGGTCACGAGAAAAGTAGCACGATCAGCGACTATCTCCGCGAATCCACCGCTTACAATCGCATATTCCGTCTTATTCCCTACCTTATACCGCAACTCTCCCAACTTAATAGCCGTCAGGTAAGCCGCGTGGTTAGGTAGAGCGCCAAACTCACCAAACTCTCCTGGGGCTACCACCATCTCTACTTCTTCTCTCACTACTGCGCGGCTCGGTGTAATTACCTCAAGCAACAACTTATCAGCCATCTTTTTTTGCTCCGTACCTTTCTATCGCTAAAGCAAATGATTTGTCAACTACTTAGGCAGCGGCCATCTTCTTCGCCTTTTCCTTGGCCTCATCAATGCTGCCCACCATATAGAAGGCCTGCTCCGGCAGATCGTCGTGCTTGCCTTCGATGATCTCCTTGAAGCCTCGGACTGTCTCTTCCACCTTCACAAATTTACCCGCCATGCCCGTGAACGTCTCGGCCACATGGAACGGTTGCGACAGGAATCTCTGAATCCTACGAGCCCTACCAACGGTGATCTTGTCCTCATCCGACAGCTCGTCCATACCCAGGATAGCGATGATATCCTGGAGATCCTTGTATTTCTGAAGTATAACCTGAACCGTACGCGCCACGTAGTAGTGATCCGCACCCACGACATTAGGATCCAGGATTCTTGACGTTGAGTCGAGCGGATCCACCGCCGGATAGATCCCGAGCTCCGCAATCGGCCTCGACAAAACCACGGTGCCATCAAGATGCGCAAAGGTGGTAGCCGGAGCCGGGTCAGTCAGGTCGTCTGCCGGTACGTAAACACACTGCACAGCCGTGATGGAGCCCTTGGTGGTGGAGGTAATACGCTCCTGCAATTCACCAAGGTCAGTGCCCAGAGTCGGCTGGTAACCAACTGCGCTCGGGATGCGGCCAAGCAGCGCCGAAACCTCAGCCCCGGCCTGCGTGAACCGGAAGATATTATCAATGAAAACAAGCACGTCCTGACCTTCTACGTCCCGGAAGTACTCGGCAGCCGCCAGCCCGGTCAGGGCCACCCGAGCCCGAGCCCCAGGAGGCTCAGTCATCTGCCCGTAGATCAGACACGCCTTGGGGAGAACGCCCGACTCTTTCATCTCCAAGTAGAGGTCGTTCCCTTCACGGGTCCTCTCGCCCACGCCGCAGAATACCGAGATACCACCATGGTGCAAAGCAATGTTATGGACCATCTCCAACATAACAACCGTCTTACCAACGCCAGCGCCACCAAACATCCCCATCTTACCGCCACGGGGAAACGGCACCAGCAAGTCAATAACCTTTACCCCCGTCTCGAGCACCTTTACTGTGGTATCCTGCTCGATGAACGTTGGCGCCGCCCGGTGGATGGGCATCATGTGCTCAGACTCGAGCGGACCCAAACCGTCTACCGGCACTCCCACGACATTCATGATACGTCCCAGGGCCTTTGGGCCCACCGGCACCATAATCGGCGCTCCCGTATCCCGCGCCGGCATCCCCCGCATCAGGCCATCTGTTGTGTCCATCGAGATACACCGCACCATATTATCGCCAAGGTGCTGTGCCACCTCCACAACTAGATTTTCCGGCTGATCACTGATAGCCACGTTAGTAATCCTGATCGCATTCATAATGGCCGGCAATTGTCCCGGCTCAAATTCCACATCCAGTACGTTGCCAATGACCTGGGCTATCTTTCCTGTAGCGCCACCTGTATGCTCTGCACTCATCGGTGTCTATTCCTCCTCATTATTCAATATTATTCTATTTCTTCAGCGCCTCGGCCCCGCCGACAATGTCCATCAATTCTCTCGTAATGGCGGCCTGCCGCGCCTTGTTATACATCAGGCTCAAGCTCCGGATCAAATCCTTACAGTTGCGCGAAGCGTTGTCCATGGCTGTCATCCGGGCGGCGTGCTCGCTGGCTGACGTCTCCAGCATGGCGCTGTACACCTGCACGTTCACGTGTGTAGGTAAAAGACTGCTGATAAGCTGTTCCGGTGAGGGCTCATACAAATATTCCCGCGCAGTGCCGGCCGCTTCTCCTGGCCCCCCAAGTTCTTCCGGACTTATGGGGAGGAGCTTCCTGGTGACCGGCCTTTGGATAGCCATACTGATAAAATGCGCAGAGACCACGTACACTTCATCAGACTCACCCCCGATAAATCTACTTGCCAGATCCTGGGCAATTGTTATGGCATTCGACATGTCAAACCGGCCCATAACGTCAATATGTGAGGCCCTTATGTTCGTCTCGCGACGTCGGAAGTAATCTCGACCTTTTCGACCCAGACAAACGAGTGAGGTCCCTACCCCTTCCGCCCCCTTTGCCCGCAGGAACTTTTCGGCTACATTATTCAAATTTACGTTGAAACTGCCACACAGCCCCCGGTCTGCAGTAAGCAGCAGGAGCTCAATGTTCTTTACCTCGCGCTGTTCCAAAAGAGGCGAGGCCTCAACATTCAGGTGCGCGGATAGACTCCCTATGACCTCAGCGAACTTACTGGCGTAGGGCCTGAAGTTCTCCATCTTCGCCTGCGCCCCGCGCAGCTTGGCCGCCGCCACCATGTTCATGGCCTTGGTAATCTGCTGGGTCTTCTTTACTGCCCCAATTTTCCGTTTAACGTCTTTTAACGTAGGCATATGTAACCACTCTTATCTCATGAAATTGGTGTTAAGGCCTTTATTACCCCTACAAGCCCTTGGAGGCCTTGAAGGCGCCCCGATACTCGTCAAGGGCCTTCCTCATCTTTGCCTCCAGGCTATCGTCTATGGTCTTCTTTTCCCTTAATTCCTTGAAAACGTCCGGATGCTTGCTCTCCACGAACGGATAGAGGCCATCCTCATAGGCCCTCAGGGCATCAACCGGCCACTCATCCAGATATCCCCTTGCACCGGCAAAGAGGATGGTGACCTCTTTCTCCATAGGAAGCGGCTGATACTGCGGCTGTTTCAGAATCTCTACCAGGCGGACACCCCGATTGAGCTGGGCCTGCGTAGCCTTGTCAAGGTCGCTACCGAAGCCGGCGAAGGCCGCCAACTCTCGATACTGGGCCAGATCTAATCGAAGCGTACCAGCCACCTGTTTCACGGCCTTGACCTGCGCGGCACCACCCACGCGGGAGACGGACAAACCAACGTTAATCGACGGCCTGACGCCTGCGAAAAACAGCGCGGGTTCGAGATAGATCTGACCATCAGTAATGGAAATAACGTTGGTTGGGATATAGGCAGAGACGTCGCCGGCCTGGGTCTCAATAATAGGTAATGCCGTCAATGAACCACCCCCCAGTGCATCATTCAACTTAGCGGCCCTCTCTAATAATCGGGAATGGTTATAGAAGATATCGCCCGGATAGGCCTCACGCCCTGGCGGACGTCTGAGGAGCAGTGAGAGCTGCCGGTAGGCTACAGCCTGCTTGGAAAGGTCGTCATAGATAATCAAGGCATGCCGCCCGGTATCACGGAAATATTCGCCCATAGAGCACCCGGCATAGGCTGCGACATACTGTAGTGGCGCCGGGTCACTGGCACAAGCGGCCACAATCGTCGTATACTCCAACGCCCCGTGACGCCGCAGCGCCTCGGCCACCAATGCCACGGTTGATTTCTTCTGGCCGATCGCCACGTAGATACAGAATACATCCTGACCTTTTTGGTTGATAATGGCATCCACACCAATGGCGGTTTTACCGATCTGGCGGTCGCCGATGATCAGCTCCCGCTGACCCCGTCCCACCGGGGTCATGGCGTCGATAGCCTTAAGCCCTGTGTACATAGGCTCCTTGACCGGCTGCCGGGCAATAACACCAGGGGCGATCATCTCTATCCTACGGAACTCCTTGGCCTCAATAGCCCCCTTACCATCCAAGGGACTTCCAAGGCCATCGACTACACGTCCTACCACGGCCTCACCCACCGGCACCTCGGCGATGCGGCCGGTACGTTTGACAACGTCGCCCTCCTTGATGTGCTCCACGTCTCCCATGACAGCACAGCCCACGTTATCCTCTTCCAGATTAAGGGCAATGCCCATGAGGCCACCCGGAAATTCCAGAAGCTCCATGGCCTGGCAATTCTCGACCCCATGGACCCGGGCAATACCATCACCTACAGATAGGACAATGCCTGTCTCCTTGAGGTCAATCTTTTTCTCATACTCCTTAATCTGACCCTTAATAATCTGACTAACTTCTTCGGCTCGTATCTGCATTATGATACCTCACCCCTCTTTATTATTTCTTTTATATCCCATAATTGAGTTCTTACACTCCCATCCCAAACCATGTCACCCGCTCTCACCACCAGCCCCCCTATAATAGATGGATCCTCTTCTGTATTGAGGATAACCTTTTTGCCGGTGACCTTTTCCAATGCCTTTTGGACGCTCTGTTTGACATCCTCAGCCAAGGAGATAGCAGCCGTAACCACCGCCCTTTTAACCCCCATAAATTCATCGGTTAACTTCTGATGCAGCACGGCAATGTCAGGAACAGAAAGTATACGCCTTTTTTCCACCAGAAGCTTCATGAAGTTGCTCATAATAGGGCTGAGCTTGAGAGTTACGGCCAGGCCACTCATCAATCTGGCCTTCATATCAGTAGGATAGACCGGATTGGTTAAGGCATCTCTTAATTCAGGAGATTCCTGCAGGATTTGCGCAAAGCCATTTAACTCCTGCTGATAAGCCTCCAGCTTATCCTCCTCTTTGCCGATCACAAAAAGCGCCTTGGCGTATCTTTTGGCAACTACCTTACTGATCAATTTGTATGCACCACCTTCGCAATATATTCGTCAATCAATTTCTTGTGATCTGATTCATTAAGATTCTTCTTAATTATATCTTCAGCCAGCTTGACCGAAAGTTCGGCTGCTTCAGCGCTTAAGGCCAGCTTAGCCCGCTTCATCTCCTGCTCCACCGCAAATTGAGCCTGTTTCTTTATTGATTCAGCAGTCTTCTCTGCCTCTTCGATGATCCGCTTTTTCTCGGCCTCACCCTGCTCAATATATTCTTGAATTACTTTTTTGGCCTCCTGCTCGATGGTCGAAAGTTTTCTCTCGTACTCAGCATACCTCTTTTCTGCCTCAGACTTTTTTACATCCAGCTCATCAAAGTTATCCTTAATCGAGGCTTGCCGGCCGGAAAGGAAATTGCTTACAGGCTTTTTAAGTACCTTAAAGAGCACGGCAGCCAGAATTGTAAAATTCATGGTCCGCCAGACAAGATCCCACCATAGCACACTACTGTATCCATGCCCCTCACCATGCCCTGAGGCAAATACCATCGTATAGTACAGTAAAACCGATATAATCGTTAGAGCCTGTGCGGCGATCACTATAAGAACCCGTTTACTATTACTCCGATCAGCCATCAAATACTCCTCCCCAAAATCTTGGCCGCTATGTCAGAAGCAAACCCCGATACCTGCCCTTTCAGTTCCTCTTTCGCCTTATTAGCGTCCTGCCCAACCTGCGACAACATCCGGGACTTGGATGCCTCAGCCTCACTACGGGTCTTGGAAATAATCTGTTTCTCCTCGCCAAGGCCCTCATTTTTTAAGGTCTCCTTTTCCTTATTCCCTCGCTCGTGAGCCCCGCTCAGTTTAACCTTGAAGTCTTCAAGTCTCTGGTTGGCGTTCTTAATAAGCCCTTCTATCTCACGCTCCAGGCCCGACACCTTCTCTTTTCTCTCTGCCATAATTTTACGTAAGGGCCGATAAAGGATGAGATTCAGGATAACCATCAGGGCCAAGAAATTAGCCATCTGTATAAATAAGGTGATATTTATATCCAGCATCTGTTTACCCCTCACTTAAAGGAAGTTTCAGCTTATAAAAAAGGAATCATCATGATTAGTGAATAGTAGTTCAGCAGTTCAAAAACGCTTTTACATGATTTAAAAACCCGTGTCAATGTTTTTTTAATATGTTTTTAAAAACTATTTGGGCATAATTATGGGACAAATGGAGTAAGTCAAAATCTGAACCGGCATTTTTAAAATAATCTCCGGATATTAAGACCCGGATTACGGGCCTTTTTGCAGCATAAACCGCCGCATGCGGATGTTAAGAAGCAGGCCGATACTGGTCAGGGTAGTGACGGCTGAAGAACCACCATAACTGATCAAGGGAAGAGGGACTCCGACCACAGGCATTAGGCCAAGAACCATGCCCACATTTACCACTAAATGCCAGAATATCATGGCCACTATACCAAACGCCAAAAAAGCGCCGAACTTTTCTTTCGAACGGATAGCAACCTGCAAGCCTAACAGAATAAGCAAAAAATAAAGAATAATCAGCAGAATCGATCCCATGAAACCCCACTCTTCCGCAAAGACGGAAAAGGCAAAATCAGTATGCTGCTCGGGAAGAAAATCAAGTTTGCTTTGTGATCCCGCTAAATAACCCTTCCCCAATATCTTGCCGGACCCCACCGCGATCTTGGACTGAATGGCATGATAACCAGACCCCAAGGGGTCTCTTTCCGGCCAGAGAAAAGATTCCACCCTCTTTTTTTGATAGTCCTTTAATAAAGACCAGATAAACGGCACAGAGGTCAGCCCAAAACCCAGCAAGGTCAAAAAGGCGCCCCATTTTATCCCCACAAACAGGACCATTGACGCCAGTACAAACAGGAGCAAAAGACTCGTCCCTAAATCCGGCTCCTTAACGATAAGAATAAAGGGGAGCAAAACAATACCCGCCGGCGCCAGGAGGTCTTTTAGTCCGTAGCCCTTTTTAACGTCTTTGTGATAAAAATAACTGGCCAGTGTAATAACCGTCGCCAACTTGGCCAACTCTGAGGGTTGAAAAACCAGGGAGCCAAAACCTAGCCACCTTTGAGAGCCGGAAACTGTCTTCCCAATAAACAACACGGCCACCAGGGTTATTATAGAGCCCGCGTATATGTAAGGAGCCCACTCAGCTATCCGCCGGTAATCAAAAGATAGAACGACAACCATAATGACCCCGGATAGGCCCAGCCAATAAAGCTGTCTTAGATAAACTGTATTTGCAGAACCAGTAGCAGAATAACCGGCGCTATAAAGATTTAGAACTCCTAACATTGATAAGAGTAGCACTACCCCAAGTAATGGCCAATCAAAGTTGGTTATATACCTCCTATCTATCATTTGCACCCCCTGTGCGAACCAAGGTCGCCTCTCGAAGATGCGCCGGGGCGTCCGGGCCGGCCTTTTTACTAAAATATTCTTCCAAAACCGCTCTGGCTACGGGAGCAGCTATTGAACCACCATGCCCGCTATGTTCAACTAAAACCGCAATCGCTATCTCCGGGTCCTTCACCGGGGCAAAGGCCACAAACCAGGCATGGTCCCGATACTTATAAGGTATAGCGCTTATGTTCTTCTCACGGTAGGCAGGCAAACGAACCACCTGAGCCGTCCCGGTCTTGCCTCCGACCATAACCGTGCTGAGCCGGCACGCCCCTCCGGTACCGTGCGGTTCATTTACCACCCCGGCCAGGCCGTCTCGTATTATTTCCAGATTCCGTTGGGAAACCGGGACCTTGCTATCTATTATGGGCTTAAACTGTTTTATTGTCTTGCCGTCAGGACTAACGATTTTTTCCACAAACTGGGGACGATAAAGCGCTCCCCCATTGGCCACAGCAGAGATCACACGCAGCATCTGAAGGGGGGTGACCAGATCAAACCCTTGGCCGATGGCAATAGAAATAGTCTCCCCCTCCTGCCAGGGCACCTTAAATCGTTTTAATTTCCATTCGGGAGTAGGCACCAGTCCTGACTTTTCATGCTCCAATTCTACCTTGGCGGGTGATCCCAGACCAAAGCCACGTGCATAATGGGCCAGGCGATTCACACCCAGCCTTCTTCCCATTTCATAGAAATAAACGTCGCATGACCGCACAATAGCTTTATGCATAGCCACGCTGCCATGTCCTTTTTCCTCCCAACACCTATAGACCCGGTTGCCAAAAGGATAATGGCCGCTACAATATAATGGAGCGGCCGGATCAATGACCTTCTCTTCCAGCGCGGCCGCCATGGTTATAATCTTATAAGTAGAACCCGGGGGATATTGCCCTTGAATAACCTTATCCGGTAAGGGCCGCAAAGGATCATTTACCAGACCTGCCCACTCTTCCCGACTTAATCCGTGGAGGAAGGCCTCCAAATCAATATTGGGACAGCTCGCCCAGGTCAGTATCTTTCCATTTCTAGGATCCATGGCGACGACTGCCCCTGAGCGACCGGCCATAGCATCTTCGGCTACCCTTTGCAGGTCGGCGTCCAGTGTGAGATGGATATTATTCCCGGAAACGGGTGGGATATCCCCGTAAACACTTATCACCCGGCCGGCGGCATCAACCTCTACCTGCCTGCCGCCGCCTATACCCGCCAAATCCGCCTGATAAACCTTCTCCAGGCCACATCGCCCAACAAGTTCACCCAACCTGACGTTCTTAAATAATTCGCCCTTCAATTCCTTTTCATTTATCTCTCCCAGGTAACCAAATAAATGTGCGGCCATATTCCCATAAACATAGCTTCTTTTAGGTTCAATCTCTATAGTTACACCGGGCATCTCAAACTTGTACATCTCTATTAAGGCTACGGTATCTGCATCCACATCTTCACATAAACGTATAGGCATATAACGGGGCATATTCTTCGCCGCCACCACCTTTTCCCAGAGTGAGGCCGGACTTTTCTTCAAAAGGGAACTCAAACGGTTAAGTAACTTATTTATGTCTTTTACGTCTTCACGCACCAGGGATATGCTGAAAGACGGCCGACTTTGCACCAGCACCTGCCCATGCCGATCCAGAATATCTCCCCGTGGACCGGGCATGTATTGGATACGGAGGCAATTTCTCTCCGAGCGTTTAAGGTATTCGTCACCTTTTATGATCTGTAGATACCAGAGGCGGGCAAAAAAAACGGCAAAAACGACTATGACGAATACAGTAATCCGGTCAAATCTCCTGTGGTATTCCTCGATTTCTGCCGGATCAAATGCCCTTATGCGTAAATCTCTTTTTGAACCTGTCTGCCTCACAATAGACCACTTATCCGGTAAGACCCCCAAAATCATAACCACTTAATAAAGAAATCCTAGCGAGAGACTTCGCGCACTTCCCCTAGCCCAAACAACCGGTCAAAATAATCGTAACAAATGAAAAAAATAGGACTTAGCAGAGATGTCAGGAGACTTTGCAGAAATACCATCCAAATGAGATGCCACCGAATTACTCCGTCCATGAACACCAAATCTAAAACCAGCAGGCCTAAGTTAGCCAAAAAACTTACAGAAAAAATGGTAGCCATTTGATAATAAATATTTTTTATGACCAGGTTATGTGAGATAACCTTTACTAATAAAAAAAGCAGGGCATAAACGAGTACATGCATGCCCAGGGCGCTGCCTGCAAATGTATCCACCAATATACCTAAAGAAAAAATCAATAAACCGCTCTGGATCCCATTTAGGTAAAGTGAGACATATATAATTAAGAGAAGCAACCCGTCAATTTTAAGTTTCCATAAAGGCAGATGATAGAATAGAGTCGTTTCCAGGATCAATAATACGCAACCCAGTAAAAATAAAAAAAACATATTCGGTCACTTTACCCCATGCAACTATTTAGCCACTAAGACACAAAGGCCCTAAGAGATCAGATTAATTTTGAAATTCGAATTTCGAATGAGCCTCTTGCAAAATTGTCTGTCATCCCCGAATGATTCTATCGGGGATATGGTTTTTACTTGAATAAAACCAGATTCCCGCTCAAAAGCGTTGCGGGAATGACAAAAAATGGAGTTTTCCAAGAGCCTCGAATTTTTTAACTTTGTGTCTCGGTGGCTTTGTGGCGCTAGTTCCTATTCCATTATAG
>DSAQ01000119.1 GCA_011046395.1 Pseudomonadota bacterium | reverse complement strand
GTTTTCAAAGAGCAAACTGAAACTACCTGGGGCCAATTTAAAAATATTCTGACCTCATTTGCACTTGGCTCTCAGTTTGATCTTAAAACAGCTGCATGACTTTTTACGAGGTCATCAACGTTATCCGAGCCGATAAATCTTTCAGTCGCGTCGTTATAGATCGTTCAGATTCTTACTATCTTCATCTACGTTGTCAAACTATTTCTATAATCTCGGCGGAGGAAGAGTCCTAAGATAGCAAACCTTTTCTGATTCAGATAACCTTTATTTCAGGTGAAAAGCCGAGATCGGGAGGTTATAGATTGTAAAATAGATTTGGTCCTTGGTGGCTGAATGCATATGCGGGAGAAAGCTCTGCTTATATTTAACTGGACAAACTCGTTAGGTTGCATTAAATTTTTTAACATGAAATTAGCGGTAAGCGGTAAAGGTGGTGTAGGTAAGACCACGGTCTCGGCGCTCTTGGCCTATCTCTTTGCCCGGAGAGGGATGAATGTCCTGGCCATTGATGCTGATCCTAGTCCCCATCTGGCCGATGCGCTGGGATTCCCGGAGGCGGAGAACATCACGCCTTTGGCTGAGATGAAGGAGCTCCTTATGGAGCGTTCGGGCAGTCAAGGAGGGGCATTCTACAACCTTAATCCCCGCGTGGAAGATCTCCCGGAAAGATTCATGGTAACCAAGGACAATATACACCTGATGGTGCTGGGTTCTGTGCAGAAAGGAGGAAGCGGGTGCGCCTGTCCGGAGAACATGGTCTTGCGGACATTGGTGAGAAAGCTTTTCACCTCAGAGTCCGAGGTCATTATTCTGGACATGGAAGCCGGCGTTGAACACCTGGGCCGGGCGACGGTGCAGGCCGTGAATGCCCTTTTAATAGTGGTAGAGCCTTCCCGGGGCAGTATTGAGACGACTGAGAAGATTATTCGTCTAGCCAAGGAGATAGGACTCGATCGACTTTTTCTCGTAGGGAATAAAATCAGAAACCAATCAGATAGGGATTACATTACCACCCGTCTAAAAGATTTACCTATGGCCGGATTCCTTCCCCTTGATATGAAAGTTTCGGATGCTGAACGGGAAGGAACGCCTCCCTTTGCGGCCAGTACCGAATTAAGAGAGGCGGGGGAAAACATTATAAAGCAAGTGATGAGTAATGAGTGATTTTAGCTGAAAGCTATGAAGTAGGACAGGCGTCTCGCCTGTCGAGACGAGAGATGATAGATATTCAAAACCAGAGAGATCACCGAAAGATAGACATTGACAAGGTGGGGGTTAAGAACATCCGGTACCCTATAACCGTGCTGGATAAGGCAAATGGTGTCCAGCAGACGGTGGCCAGTGTCAATATGTATGTCAACCTCCCCCATAAGTTCAAGGGGACACACATGAGTCGGTTCGTGGAGATACTCAATGAATTCCGGGGTGAGATAAATATTAAGAAATTTGATAACATCCTTGACGAGATGCGAAAAAGGTTAACGGCAGAGTCTGCTCATCTGGAGATAGAATTCCCTTACTTTATCGAGAAAAAGGCCCCGGTAAGTCGTACTCCCAGTTTGCTGGAATACCGCTGTTGCATCAGCGGATCCAGGCAAAAGAAGAAAAAGAACGACATCGTCCTGCGTGTGGAAGTACCCATCACCACGGTCTGTCCCTGCTCAAAAGAGATTAGTGAGTTTGGTGCGCATAATCAGAGGGGCGAGGTACGGGTAAGCATACGTTTTAAAAAATTTGTCTGGATAGAAGATATTATCCGTTTAGTTGAGAATTCCGCCTCGTGTGATGTCTATTCCATTCTAAAGCGCCCGGACGAAAAATTCGTTACCGAGAAGGCTTATCAGAACCCTATGTTTGTGGAGGACGTGGTACGCAGCTTGGCCGAGAAACTCTCCAACAATCCGGAGATAACCTGGTTTGCCGTGGAGGCGGAAAATTTCGAGTCCATCCACAATCACAGTGCGTATGCTTTTATCGAGAGGCAGGTTGGCGCTTAAAAAGCCCAAAGTTCATAGCTCATGGCTGAAGACAATGACCAGTGTGACTAATGACAACCCTCACAACTTCATCCACCGGCACATCCCCTTCCCTCACTATTCGCGGCGGTGAGAGGGTTACATCGATAATCGTTGAGCCTTTGATCCCTTTAGTTTCGCCGGCATCAAGCATCATATTTACTCCCTCGCCAAGCTGGTCGCAGACGTCCTGAGCAGTGATTGGGTTCTTACCACCGGAGAGATTGGCGCTGGTGGCGGTGAGGGGACGGCCAAAGGTCGAAGCGAGAGACCGGGCAACCGGGTGGGAAGATAGGCGGATGCCCACCGTATCTGTTCCGCCGGTGAGAAGGGAGGGCAGGCCCTTCCGGGCCTTGAATATAATAGTCAGGGGGCCGGGCCAGAAGCTGTCCATGAGCTTTTCCGCTACGGCCGGAATATCACTTACCAGGCTATGCAGTTGGTCCTTTTCAGCGATGATTACCAGGAGGGGTTTGGCGTAATCACGCTGTTTGAGGGCGAAAACCATTTTAAGGGCCTGTTCATTTAAGGCATCAGCACCTAATCCATAAAAAGTTTCGGTAGGGAAGGCCAGAATTCCACCCTGTTTGAGAACTGCGCAGGCTTTACGTATCGCCTCTTCGTCAGGATTTTGGGCATTCACTTTGATAGTGATGAGTGACGAGTGATGAGTCATGAGTAATGGACTTCGAGTCATAGGTCTTTTCTTTTTCCCACTCATCACTCAGTACTCATAACCCATCACTTATTTATACCGGTCCTAGCCGATTGGCCTTTTCCTCCACTTCCTGCGCCATCTCCACTTTATGTTTTCTCAATTGTTCCGCGATGCGGGGATACTTCAAGGATAAGATTTGCGCTGCAAAGATAGCGGCATTCCTGGCCCCGGCCTTGCCAATGGCCATGGTGGCTACCGGTACACCGGGCGGCATCTGGGCGGTGGAAAGGAGGGAATCAAGGCCGTTTAGGGCCGAGGAATTTATCGGCACCCCGATAACAGGCAGCGTGGTTTCAGAGGCAATGACTCCGGCCAGGTGGGCGGCCGCGCCGGCCCCGGCGATGATAATTTCCAGGCCGCGCTCCGCAGCTTTTTGTGCATATTCATGTGTCCTCTGCGGCGACCGATGGGCAGAGGCGATGGTAAGCTCATAGGGGATATCCATTTTCTTAAGTACGGAAGTAGTCTCGACCATGATGGGCAGGTCTGAGTCACTACCCATGACAATGCCCACTAAAGGACTGCTTCCCTGATTTTTCAGGGCTTTGCGGCCGATATCCTTACGGAAATAGACGCCTTCCCACTTGATGCGGCCCACTGCCTCATAGGCGCGCTCAATTGCCTGCTTGTGATCGCTGCCCAAGGCGGTTATGCTCATGACCCTGCCGCCACTGGTTATAATATGGTTGTCTTTGCGCACCGTACCGGCATGGAAGACGATAACGTCTTTCATTTTTGAAACGGTAGCGAGACCTTGAATGACTTTACCTTTTTCATAATTTCCCGGGTATCCCTGCGAGGCCATCACCACACAGACCGCCGGCCGGGGATCCCAGTCAATAGAAAGACCGCCGAGTGTACCGTCGATTGCAGCCTGCATGGTCTCGACTAGGTCACTTTTCATACGCGCCAGGACAGGCTGGGCCTCCGGGTCGCCAAAGCGCCCGTTAAATTCCAGTACACGGGCCTTTCCTTCCTTGATGATAAGACCAGCGTATAAGACGCCGCGGTAGGGTCTGCCTTCGGCAGCCAGGGCCTTGATGGTGGGTTGCATAACTTCTTCCATGATCTGTTTGTGCAACTGAGGGGTGACCATTGGCGCCGGAGAATAGGCCCCCATGCCTCCCGTGTTCGGGCCACGATCCCCGTCAAAAATGGCCTTATGATCTTGCGAGGTGGCCAGGGGCAGAACGGTCTTGCCATCTGTGACCGCCATGAAGGAGCATTCTTCGCCCTCCAGGAATTCTTCGATAATTACTCTATTACCGGCCTCGCCGAAGGCCTTCTTCTGCATAATGAGGTCAACAGCAGCCACTCCTTCTTCATAACTTTGGGCGACGATTACGCCCTTGCCGGCCGCAAGACCGTCAGCTTTGATAACCAGAGGGAATGCAGCCTTTTTTAGGTATGCCATGGCCTTATTAGTTGATGTAAATACTTCGTACTTGCCAGTGGGGATGTGGTACTTATCCATAAGCTTTTTGGCAAATACTTTACTGCCTTCAATAGCCGCAGCCTCCTTACCTGGACCAAATATAGATAATTTTTGGGCAGAAAAGAGATCTACAATGCCCAGGGTTAACGGCGTCTCCGGCCCGACCACGGTCAGATCTATCTTTTTGTTCTGGGCAAATGCGCACAGCCCCTTAATATCTTCAGCAGAGATATTCACGCATTCAGCTAGTGTACTTATACCGGCGTTGCCCCGCGCACAGTAGATTTTTTTTACTGAAGGACTCCGGGCAATCTTCCAGACCAGGGCATGTTCACGGCCACCTGAGCCTACAACGAGGACTTTCATATTCTGCTCCTTTTATCATAACCCGTATTGTCAAAAATTAACCACAGAGCACACAGAGAAAGAATAGAATATCAATAAGTTAAGACAAAACTCGTTTCCTCCCCCTCTGTGTTCCTCTCATCTTGCCGCCCTTGCTCCACAAACCGCCACAGAGATTGCTCTGGAGAGCACAGAGGCCAAGAGACACCCGAAAAACTATTTTCTTTCTTTTATTTTTAGGAATATCTCTAGTCTTCTCCGTGTTCTCTGTGGTTAAGTCCTAGCTTTTACTACCTTTACCAACGGATTATGTCAAGAGAAACAGCGGCTTATTAGAGATGGGTAATGAATAATGATGGGTGATGAGTCGGAAGAAGGGTTGCGAGTTGCGGGTTGCGAGTTTTTTAACCCGAAACCCGTAACCCGCAACTTGGCGGCTGAAAGCCGATAGCTAATCCATCTTGACGGTAGTTGCAGACAGGAAGATCAGGAGCTCCTTCCGCTCCGTGGCGTCCTTTTCACCCTTAAAGAGCCAGCCTAATACCGGAACCTTGGATAATCCGGGCACGCCCGCCACAGTTTTTGATTTTTTCTCATAAATGATCCCGCCGATCACTACCGTCTCGCCGTCATTAATCAGGAGTTCCGTCTCCGCCGTCCGGCTGTCCATAGCTGGTTGTCCCTCTATGGTTCTTGTCCAATCAGGCTCTTTCTTTTCAACCTTCACCGCAAGACCAATACGTTTATCCGGTGTTATGTGAGGTGTCACCTCCAAAGAGAGCATAGCATCTTTCGTGTCGGTGGTAACCGTACCTTCGGCAGTCAGCTTACGATATGGTATCTCCGTACCCTGCTTAATCAATGCCTTTTTATTGTCAAGGGTGGTGATCTTTGGGGAGGAGACTATGTGCACCTTGCCGTCACTCTCCATGGCCAGGAGGCGCACGTCCAGATTAGGCATGGTAGCGCCCAATCGCCCCAAGGAAAACCCGATAGCACCTAACGGTGCCGCCGGTATGCCGGTATTAACCGCGAAGTTATTTGTGGAGTCGAGCCGTCCCTGTACAGATAACGTCCCGTGCTCCCCGGCTTTCGTGGCTGTCCCGCCCCACTGTATCCCCAACTCACGCGAGAAATCAACCGTGGCCTCCACAATACGCGCCTCGATAAGCACCTGCCTGGTTGGCTCATCCAGCGAGCTTACTATGGCCCTGGCATCTTCGATTACGGACGGGGTGTCTTTTATTACGATCTGGTTGGTACGTTCATCGAATGTAACCGAACCCTTTTCACTTCTGATCTTATCAATCTGATCCTTTAGTTTTTCGGCCTTGCCGTAGTTTACCTGGATATACTCCGTGACCATGGGTTCTGCCTGTTGCTGTTCAATAAAGTACTTTTTCTCCTCTGCCACTTTGGCTAACGGGACAACACGGATGACGTTGCCGGTTCTTATCATCCCCAAGCCCCTGGCCGCCAGGACCAAATCCAGGACCTGATTCCAGGGGACATTGTCTAATTTCAAGGTTACCTTGCCGGTTACATCGTCGCCGGCCACAATGTTCAGCTTGCTTACCTCGGCCAGCAGCCTCAGGACGTTATGGATATCGGCGTTCTGGAAGTCCAGAGACATTTTCTGGCCGGTATAGACCTTATCCGGGCCAAAAGGCAATTCTACTCTGGGAAGGGCATCGTCTGACGGCGCGGCCGTGTCCCTGGACAGATCGCTGAATTCCGGAGGCAAGACTGTGTCCTTGTCAGGGACCGCTTCATCTTTTGCCGGTAGTTTTGCAGCCTCTGGTGTAAGCTCCGGCGCTATTTGGGCCAACCGGTCGGGTTTCGGAGGGACGGTTGTAGCCGCAAATTCCAGTTGGATAGTATTTTCCTTTTCTACGGTTTGGAAGGGGACATCGTCACGCATCTTTATGGTAATGTCCACGGTATTTTTTGCGGACCGGGACTGCTGAGAGATTATTCCTTCTACCGCGCCCTTAAAATAGCCGGTGTCATAAGGTCTGGCCAATGCCCTGGGCAGCAGGGCCTGACTCAAGCGCAGTAACACAGTAGTCTTATCGACGTTTATTACCTTGTATGGTAATTTCCGGTCGGCTTTCACCGTAAGGCGAACTTTGCCTTCATCCAGGGGCTCGAAGTCTATAGCTTCTATAGTCCCGACCGAAGGTAATGCCATCGGTTCGGGTTTCCGGCTTTCCTGCCGGAGGCGGGCCGTGGCCTGCTTGCCGATCCACAGCGTAATGGTCCCGGCAACCTGGTCGATAGAATAAGGGAACAGCCCCGTCTTTTTAGAGTCGAAAACAATGCGAACCCCGTCTGCTTTTGCGGCCATACGAATCTTTTTTAAGAGATCATTTTGGACTGAGACCGCTCTCTTTGGATATACGAGTTTAATTCCAGGGATGTCTATAACCAGTCTGGACGGGGCAGACAATGTAAAGGACTTTGACCGGGGCAGTATCCCATCACCGGAGATAACCACTTTTACTGTTCCTTTTGCGGGGGCATTTACCGCAACGTCAACTATGCCGCTGGCTTGAGGCATAGCGGCTAAACTGGCAGTGGTCTCCAGCGCTTTGTCCGGTTCCCTTGCCGCCTTAAGTTCCGAATCGGGTTCTGTCGCAGAATCTTCTTTTACGGCAACGACAGGACCCTTTTGAAAGGCAATAACTACACCCTTATCCATACGGGTAACGGTGTAGGGAATATCTTTCACCAATGCGATCTCTATGCGGGAATAGGCCGGCAGTCTGTCGCCAAAAAATGTGCCTTTTATAGCCTTAATAATGCTGGTGTCGAAATCTGTGGGGAACGCTACCTGACTTACGTCTGCTTCCGGGATGTCAATAATTATGGCCAGGGGATTGACCTGTTTAAAGGCCGTATATGTTAGCGGATCCTCCCCCTCTATAGTAACCTGAAGTGTGGATTTATACTGGGAGACAGTAACAGACCCAATCTCCCGGACTGATTTTGATGCCGCATAAGCTTTGCCGGTCATGCCAAGGGCAGATTCGCCGGGGCGAAGCGGCAACCAGAGGCCGAGGCCCAGGAATACTATAATGGCCAGAACCTGTATTCTAATCCAGCACATTAATCTTCTCCTTCCCCTGATCCACTTAACCTGAGTATCACGGGGCGTTTTCTTATTTTTCCGGTAAAATCTTTCACTGTTTCCGTGACTACCACGCGGTCTGCCAGGATGCCGGTTACAACGCCTTCCTGTGTCCCCACCCGGCTTCCTGTACGCAAGATGTAACCCCTGCCCGATGCGTCTTCCACCATGGCGTAGGGATCCCTGCTATTTGCAATGACTGCGACCAGCGTCAACTGGCCAATATCCAGGCTTTGCAGCGGTAAGGCCACGCTGCCGGACGATACGGTTTTTGATTTATCCCCTGCCTTTTCTTCTGATACAAAGGGCTTAAACGGATCCGGCTTTCCGACCGGGTTATAAGAATATTTTTCCGGCATCCCGATTTCGCCGTTCATCCCGGAGGCAGGAGAGGCGGCTTCGGTTTTCTGAGACCCTTTATCCGGCACACTTAAGGGGGGTTCCGTTTTCTTGTCCTTGCAGCCGGCAAAGATAAGCATCAGGCACATCAAACTGCACGCAAGCAGCCAGATACCCTTATTGCAACTGCTGCAACTTTGGTAACTATTGCAACTAGTTGTTTTTCTGTTTATCTTCACCAGGCTCACCCTCTACAAATCGGTACGTGGTGGCCAGACAGGAGGTCTTTACCATCATCGCGCCATGTGCCTTTTTGGGATCAGTTATAGAGACATTAGAGATATTGACTATGCGCGGCAGTTTACTCACTCTGTCAAAAAATACGGCCACGTTATGATATGGACCCTCAACGATAATTTCTACAGGGATTTCGGCATAAAAATCCTTAGGCGTTTCTTCTTTCGGCTTAAAAAGAATAAATTCCAGGCCTGCTTCGTTCCCAAGACTTGAAATGTTGGTCAGCAGGGAGGGGATCTCTTTCTTATCCGGGAAGAGCAACAGGGCCTGTTGGAATTGGGCCTTGGTAGCCTCAAGTTCAGCCTTAAATTGTGACAGATTAGCGGCTTTATGTTTGACCTTGTCCAGGGTGGCCTGTGCGTCTTCAAGCTCCCCGCGCAGCTTCTCGATCTTTCTGAACTGGGGGCCGATCAAAATGACGACAAAAACCGCTACCAGGGCCGCAAGTATGCCGATATAAATCAAAATCTTCTGCTTAAAGGGCAATCCGGTAACTATATGTTCTATCTTGGGTGGCAGACTTAACCCTTTCATGCCTTTTTCTCACCCTTCTTTTTTTTGTCGGCAGGCTGCTCCGCTATAGACGTATCTACCGAAGCCCCCCTGATCTCGCAAGTAATGCTAAACTGCATCAATTTCACGCTGTTGACCGTCTCCTGGGCCGAATTTATTAAATCCACATTGGTAAAATAAGGAGAAGCGGCCAGGCTCTTCATGTATAAGGCTATAGTACCGTTATCCATGGCCACTCCTTCCAGAAGGAGCTTATTTTCGGTCTGTTTGATGGCCTTGAGCCATAACCTTTTTTCCGGCAAATTTGTGCTTATTTCATCCAGCATATGTACCGGCCCGGTTTTGTTTCTCTGCAACCGGCTAAGTACGTCGAGCTTTTTCTGGATTAAGTCCTTTTGTTTTTTTTGTTCTTCGAGTCCCTGGACTACCTTACTGTACGCACCTATCTCATTTCGGACCTGCCCGATATCATTAGTCAGCGATTTTATCTGATACGAAAAGGAAAAGCCCAGATAAGCCATGGTTAAAACGATAAAGAATACGGACAGAAGGCATACCGATAATTGTTTACGGATATTTTCTTTCTTCTTGGCTAATCTGACTGGTAAGAGATTTATTTTAATCATGTCTCTACACTTCTCAGGGCCAGGCCGATAGCTATAGCGGCTTGTGGACCTACCTGGCGTATATACTCCGGATCAAACCGGTCAGGGTCCACATCTATGCGGGCAAAAGGATCAAATATTTCCACTGGTATATCTGTCTCCAGGCGTAAGATATCGCTAAGTCCAGCGATCTTGGCCGATCCGCCGCTCAGTACAATCTTAGCCAGGCTATGGTCCGGATAGTTTGCGTAATAGAAGTCAATGGCCCGCCTTATTTCCATCGTCCAGAGGGAACATGTAGAAGAAAATATCTCCTCAAGGATTGGCCTCTTATCGCCGTTCACATTGCCGCTTATCTTCAAAATTTCCGCTTGATCGTATGGCAGGTCAAACTTAGATCGAATCTGGTCCGTGATCTGATCGCCGCCAAAGGAGGCATCCCGGGTGAAGGTAGAGACGCCGTTGATCAGGATGTTGATGTTAATCTTGGAGGCCCCGATATCCACCAGTGCGATGTTATGATTTTCCGTGTCGTAATTGGCTTCATAGGCATTTTCCAGCGCAAATGGATCGACATCGATAATAGTAGGAACAAGATTGGCATCGCGAATTAACTCAGAGTATTCGTCTATCGTTTCACGTTTTGCAGCTACCAGCATAACGTCCATGCGGTCTTTTTTCTCTACGCTCGCTCCCAGTATCTGGAAATCGATATAGACGTCGTTAATATCAAAAGGAATATACTGTGCGGCCTCGACCGCAATATTATCTTCCAATTCCTTATCACTCATAAGCGGCATGTTTATCTTTTTTATAATAACCGAATAACCAGCGATAGATGCTGCTGTACGCTTACCTGTTATTTTTAAATTGTTCACCAGTGCGGCTATAATATCAGCCACCTGTGCCCGCTCTTTTACCACTCCTTCGACAATGGCCTGCGCGGGAACGGCCGCTATACCAAAATTTTTCAGTTGTAACCCGTGGGAAGAGTCTGTTATCTCAGCTACCTTTATAGAATGGGAGCCGATATCTAATCCAAGGGCGAATTTTTGTTTTTTAAAAAACATACCTTCCTTTTGTTTTCTTCTCCAGAGATCGTTAAAAAATCCACACTATCTTAAAATATTTTTAGGAACTTATAATTTTTTAACATTGTTTCTTTATACTGCATAAATATGTCCGGCTGTCAAGTTGTCATTTTCAGTTCATCAATTGTATCGGCAAGTTGTAATATATGCTTAAACATTTTGACAGGTTTTTATTTGCAAGGCCCAAAATCGTCTACTAATCTGCCGGAGGTTTTATTGCAAGAAATATTCCAGGACATGGAGAAAAAAGCTCAAGGGTCAAAAATAAGCATAGCGCCACTGCGTGTAGCCAATGCAGAAGGGATATTTCCGGCAGTAAGAAGTTCTGCTTAGATAATTATTTTGTCTGATAGAAATTAAGCGGGTTGGTTGCTTAAATTCCTAAAAGAGTAAGGCAGGGATGTTCGGTCGCCCTTCCTGTGGTGACGGAGCAAAATGTTACTATGTGGCTATGGGCTACAAACACCGAGTTATGTTAAGGCATGGAGAATCGCCTTCATAAAGGCCGGGAGATCGTCTGGTTTTCGGCTGGTGATCAGTTTCCCATCCACAGCTACCGCTTGATCTACCCAGTTAGCGCCGGCATGGCAGATGGCTGCTACAACCCTTCCTGCTTTATAGACGTCCTTCACCAACTTGGCCATGGCTGGATAACGGCGCATATCCGCCGGGGATGACGATGCCGTTAAATTCTGAACTCCTGATCGTTGAACATCTCCTCCACGAGTATGATGACCTTCTTTCCTTTTAGTTCCATCTGTTTCTCCGTATGTTCATATAGTCGAATCTATCCCTTCCCCAGAATCTCTCTTATTTTTTTAGACAACTGCTTTATAGTGAATGGCTTCTGAATAAAACCGTTACAGCCCCGTTTCAATATCTCGGTCGCCTGGCCCTCAATACTGTATCCGCTTGAAAGGAGCACCCTTATATCGGAGTTAATCTCTTTAAGGGTGTCATAAGTTTCCCCGCCACCCATGTTGGGCATAACCATGTCTAAAAGGACCAGGTCTATGTCATCCCGGTGGTTTCTATAAACTTCGATAGCCTCTATTCCGTCTTTGGCTGTGAGTGCCCGGTAACCCGTCGCCTGCAGCATAGCCTGGCCTACCTTTCGAATTACCTCTTCATCGTCTACCAGGAGGACGGTTTCAGTTCCCTTAATGAATCCGTCCGTAGTTTTGACAGATTCCTGGACCGCTTTTTCTGATGCAGGCATATAAATACTGAAGGCAGTCCCGTATCCCTTATTGGAATCGACGCCAATATATCCGTCATGGCCCTTTATGATGCCGTAAACAGACGCCAATCCGAGACCTGTGCCCCGACCTAATTCCTTGCTCGTAAAAAAAGGATCAAAAATGCGCTCCATGGTCTTTTTGTCCATCCCTATGCCTGTGTCGGTAACCGTTAACAGAACATAATGGCCTGGTTTTGGATCGTATGGGTTACCTCTCATCTCCTCGTAGGTTGTATTTCTAGTTTTTAAAATAAGATCCCCACCTCCGGGCATAGCATCCGCGGCATTCACAAATAGATTTAACAGTACCTGCTCTATTTGCCCCTGATCTGCCTCTATGGCAAGAAGGTTCCCGGCAAGTTCGCGATGAATATTAATCTCCTTTCTGGTCCTGCCAAAAGTCTCAGAGACCTCATTTATTAACTTGTTTAGATCAATAGGCTTGACCTCATATCTTCCCTTCCTGGCGTATCCAAGAAGCTGCCCGGTCAGTTTAGCCCCGCTTTGAACCTGTCTTTGGATGCTTTTCAGTTTTTTATAATGCGGGCGTGAGGAATCGATGTCCAAAAGCATCAATGAGACATTACCCTGGATACCCATGAGCAGGTTATTAAAGTCATGGGCAGTACCTGCAGCCAGAGTACCAATGGCCTCCATTTTCTGGGCGCGATGAAATTGAGCTTCAAGCCTCTTCTTTTCTTCCTCTACCCGCTTGCGCTTGGTGATGTCCCTATCTATACCCCTATATCCTTTTAGTTGACCTTTTTCGTCAAAGATGGGAATCCCGTTTGTCTCTAAGACTACTAAGTGTCCATCCTTATGGCGATTCACATTTTCCAGGCCATAAAACGGCTCTTTGTTTATAACCTTCGCGTTGAAAAACTTGCAAATTTTTTCCGCCTCTTCAGGCATAAGGTCAAATGGGGTTTTACCCACCACCTCGCTGACCTCATAACCTAATAAGTCTTTGATTTTGGGGCTGGCATAAGTGTATACTCCCTGCGCATCAACCTCCCACACCCAGTCAGTTGTAGCCTCGGTTAGGTCTTTAAACTTCTGCTCTGATCGTCGCAGCGCCTCCTCCGCTCGCTTGTGCTCAGTGATGAATCTTGATAACTGGTCTATTTCTCTTAAACGCCTTCTTCCGGTGTCCTTTGCAATCCTCTGATAATGCCTAACCTCTTCTCTTGCTTCATGTAACAGCCTTTCCAGTTCAGCGCATCTTTCTTCCGGGGTTTTATATTCTTCCGCCATATTCTCATTCCTTAGCTAAGACAACCAAGATCCCTGTCCAATCTAGTCCCCTGCTTTTTTGAAGGAGGGGGGCAACTTCAACTCCAGAATAAAAACCTAATAACGGAGTATTATATTGGTTAAATACTTCCTGGACTACTGAGGCTTCCTCGGTTGTGGTATTTGAATAAGTGGCTGTCCGTCCTGCACAATCAATATACATTCCAAAAAGAGCCTCTCTCCCATCTGCTTTTATTTGCTCCATTAATTCCGCGGAATTTCTCTTTGCGGATTCTATCATCTTTGCCGTATCCCTTAACATAAATTGTATCTCTGTACCCGGTTCAAGGTCTGGTTCAAAGATACCAATACCTTCTCCATTCGGCAAAGCGCCAGTAATCAGCCTATTGACATAGTTACTTTCATTAGACTCCTCGAACCTTCTTCCATGGTTTACACCTATGGTTAAAAGATTGACAGGGTGCTGACGTCGCCAAGCCTGATTACCGTATAACTCATCAATCATCTCCACAATGGGCTTGCCGTCAATTTCGTAAATGACCGGACCTTCTATTTTTGTAATCCGATGATAGACGCCATCCAACGGAGTACAACCATGCATAATCCGAAAATAGGGGTTGAAATCTCCGGTTAGCATAATCCCTACAACATGTTGTTTACCAACATAACTCCCGCAAAACTGCCTTGTAGGACTACTAAGGGCATAATCTCCTACTACACCAGCACCTAGAATAGGCACATTTGATTGGAGTCTTTGTTCTATTCCTTCAATTAAAGGTGATGAGGCGTTTAGAACCGGCGGGGCCTCATCTGTTGCAGGAATTTTTATCGAATCGTATAAGACAAATAAAAGCGGTTCCTCCGCAGAATTTGTGGGTCCGTTTTAGGTATTGATAGTGTAACCACTGTAATATGAAGCCATAAAAAAAGCATCCTGTTCTCTTTTCTGGTATGGAGATTTGTGACAAGCAAATCC
>DSAQ01000087.1 GCA_011046395.1 Pseudomonadota bacterium | reverse complement strand
GGAGGAATTTCGCTCAATTCACATAGGTGAATAGGCGTAGCCGTTAAAAAAATCTATCTGTCGACTATGGCAAGGTTACTCCATCACGAAAAATAACCGCTCAAGTCCGACAGACTCCTAGAAGGGTGTGTTATCTCCTTATATGAAGGACAGGGTTCGTGGTTACCATCCTCATCTTGGGAGGCTATGGATAATTTTTTTTGCGATCGTGGTTTTGTTCGCCGTAAGGGAATTATTGTCTCTCTTTGGGTTGGGACTGTTTGTCCGGCCAGCTATGGGTATAGTCATCGGTAGTATTACCACCTTCTTTTTACTTGTTAGTTTGATCCTCAGGAGATGGGCGCATGTCCAATCTGTATGGTTTAGACCGATTCCTGCAGATGAAAAAGCCAGGACCGAGGTAGCAACGGCCCTGGCTAATCTCCCGCCGAAATGTTTCGCCTTCCATAGTTTAGTTTTTAAGGATTTCAATATCGATCATCTGGTCTTAACACCGCAGGGCTGTATCCTGATTTATACCCGTGGTATTTCAGGATGGCTGTATAGTAATGGTAAGCGCTTGCAAATAGATGGTAAAGAGGCCGATGTTTTAATTGGTGAAGTCTGGCACAAGGCACATTTATTTCAGGAGCTTATACAGAGGGAATTCCGGAAGGATATCGATATGTTTCCTGTGCTGTGCCTCCCGCGCATGTCCATAGAAGCTCCCATTACTGTCAAAGGTGCCGCCGTTATTGACCTTAAACTCTTGCCCGAAGTTATTAGCGCTTATCAGGAAGAAACGCTGGATAAGAGCTTTCTTTTTATCTTGAGTGGTTTTTTGGCCAGACAAAGAGGCGGGATATAAAGCCAGTGGTCAGGAGACAGAATACGGAAGTTAGAAGACGTCAGAACGTTCGATGTTCGAAACGTTCGAACGACTCGAACAACTCGAACGTAAGAGAATGCTTAAAGCTAAAGGCTGGTGATGACTTTTCGTTTGTATATCAACCTTTCCCGGATACGTTTTAATTCTTTCAATTGGTATCGTAAGGCCCGGCGCCGGCGTATCATTTCTCTGAGACCGGATATCTTTCGACTGAGATTCGGAAAGAGGTCAGACATGGTCTTGGGTTCATCCGGACAGTTTTGTGTAGTATGAACAAGCCTTCAATATTCTTATCGGGGAAAATGACAAAAACATGAATTTTTTCGGAGATGGTCCGCCTGTCAAATTGTGTCCCAGGCCGCCTCGCCTTGCTCGGCTGGCGAGCTCGCAGTGGCAGGCGGGGAGGGAAATGAGTTTTCAAATGGAATAAAGAGAATTGTCAATGCTCTTTAAAACCTTGCGCTCTTCGCGCCTTTGCGGTAAACTATTACTAAATTTCATAGGGGGTGAACTCAAATGCTAACGGAAGTTTTAAAAAATTTGACTTGGCTGGGGCATGCCGCCTTTTTACTCGTTAGCGGTGGCAAGGCAATTTATTTTGACCCCTTTCAGTTGCCGGCCAATAGCAGGCCTGCAGACATCGTATTTATTTCCCACGAACATTTTGACCATTGTTCGCCGGAAGATGTGGCCAAGATTCAAAAGGCAGGGACGGTTATTGTCACCGATAAGACCTCGGCGGCCAAATTAAAGGGCAATATCAACGTGGTAAAACCAGGGGAAAAAATTGCAGTAGATGGCTTCCAGGTGGAGGTGGTTAGCGCTTACAACTTGAATAAGAAATTTCATCCCCAGGCAGCGGGTGGGTTGGGATTTATTGTTACTGTAGATGGCGTGCGTATTTACCATGCAGGCGATACGGATTTTACCCCGGATATGAAGGCTATAAAGGCTGATATTGCCCTTCTGCCGGTTTCCGGCACCTATGTCATGACTGCCGGAGAGGCGGCAGAGGCGGCCCTGGCTATAAAGCCGGCCATAGCCATTCCCATGCACTATGGGGCTATTGTCGGCACGGAGAGTGATGCCCAAAAGTTCCAGAAACTTCTAAAGGGTAAGGTAGAAGTGCGTATCTTTCCTAAGGGTAAATAACAAGCTGCCAGCTTTTAGCTATCAGCTTTCAGTAAAAGGTATTGCTCTTGCATAATTTGTACACCCGAACTCGTGCCGATACGAGAAGCCCCAGCCTTTATAAAGGCCAGGGCTTCAGCGGCGTGGCGGATACCGCCTGCTGCCTTGATTTTCATGCGACCGCGGCTAATCTCTGCCAATAAATGCACATCCTCAAGGGTTGCCCCGCCCTTGCCTAATCCAGTAGAGGTCTTAAGGAAATGGGCGCCGGTTTCCAGCAGGGCAGCAGCAGCTTCTCTTTTTTCTGGTCCGGTTAAATCGCATAATTCCATGATGACCTTAACGATCATATCAGGCACGACCTGCGTTACTTCCTGGACTTCCTTCACCACCAGCGGATAGAGGCCGTCCTTTATCCAACCGCGATTGATGACCATATCAATCTCCTGCGCGCCATCTTTCCGGGCCGCTTGCGCCTCTTTTACCTTGGTGGCGGTTGTGTTGTACCCCAGGGGAAAACCAATGACCGTGCCTGTGGCAATGGGCGTGCCATTTAGTATGTCTGCGGCAAGGGATACATAGCAGGGTGGGATACAGACCGAGACAAATTGATATTCTATAGCCTCTTCACAGAGATGGATTATCTCTGCCCGTGTGACGGCTGGTTTAAGCAACGTGTGATCGATATATGATGCAATAGAAATAGCCTGTGTATCCATTTCTTGATGCCCTCCCAATTGATACAGCCTTTACACTGCCAGATACTTGGTTGTAAAGTAGAAAAATATTTTGACATCCCGGTAGGGTTTTGTTACCTCTCTGGTGGACAGTCGTATTTTCCAATACAGGAAGGATGCATGGTATGCTGGACTTAAAGTTTGTACGCAATAATATTGATCTGGTTAATGAGAAACTCCTGCAAAGAGGTTCTGAACTTTCTTTGGATAAATTTATAGCCGTTGATGGTGAACGGCGCAAGATCATCCAGGATGTGGAGGACTTGCGCAACCGGCGCAATCTTGTTTCCAGGGAGGTGGGGCGTCTTAAGAAAGAAGGGCAAAAAGCGGAACACCTGATGGAAGAGATGAGGGTCGTTAACGACAGGATTAAAGAGATGGAGGCGGTTCTTGAAGAAAAAGAAAAGGCCCTTTCCGGGATTATATTGTCTATTCCGAATATTCCGCATCCGGGCGTGCCGGTTGGCAAGGACAGCAGTGATAATCCGGTTGCCAAACGTTGGGGTGATATCAGACAGTTCGATTTTGAACCCAGATCGCACTGGGACATAGGCGAGGAGTTAGATATCCTTGATTTTGAACGTGGGGCCAAGATTTCCGGGGCCCGGTTTACCTTATACAAAGGTCTTGGGGCCCAGTTGGAGCGGGCCCTTATCAACTTCATGCTTGATCTTCATACCAGCCGGCATCACTACACAGAGGTCTGGCCGCCTTTTATTGTGAACGATACCTCTATGACGGCTACTGGCCAGTTGCCCAAATTTAAGGAAGACCTCTTCAAGCTGGAAGGCTGGGATTATTATCTCATCCCTACGGCGGAAGTGCCGGTTACCAATATCCACCGTGACGAAGTACTGGAGGAGAAGGAGTTGCCCAAGCGGTATGTAGCCTATTCTGCCTGTTTCCGGGCCGAGGCGGGTTCTTACGGTAAAGATACGCGCGGACTTATCCGCCAGCACCAGTTTAACAAGGTTGAACTGGTTAAGTTTACTACCCCGGAGACATCATACTTAGAGCTGGAAAACCTGCTCCTGGATGCGGAAGAGGTCTTACAGCAGTTGGGGCTCCCTTATCAAGTGATAGAGCTTTGTACCGGCGATCTCGGTTTTTCTGCGGCTAAGACGTATGATATTGAGGTCTGGCTGCCCGGTCAGGGAACTTTCCGGGAAATATCCTCATGCAGCAACTTTGAAGACTTTCAGTCACGCCGCGCTAACATCCGTTTCCGGCGGTCGGGCAAGACAAAGGCGGAGCTGGTGCATACCTTGAATGGATCAGGCGTGGCCATCGGCCGCACAGTGGTAGCTATCTTAGAGAACTACCAGCAGGCGGACGGCAGCGTGGTTATTCCGCCGGTTTTAAGGCCTTATCTTATGGGGAAGGCGCGGATAGAAAAAAGCGTCTGACCTCTTCCAAATCATGGGTGAGACGAGTTTGGGGAAGACTTCGCAGGAAGGTACGGCCATAGCCCCGTTTCAGGGTGCGCACGTCCAGTATGGCCAGAAGCCCGCGGTCATTACCGGACCGAATCAGCCTGCCGATACCCTGTCTTAAACTGAGGACGGCGAGGGGCAGTTGATAGTCTGAAAAGGGATTTTTCCCCTGCCTGCTCAACCAATCGATTCGTCCTTTCATGACCGGATCAGAGGGAACGCCGAAAGGGAGCTTGTCTATAATAACACAGCTTAAGGATTCTCCTGGGACGTCTATCCCTTCCCAAAAACTATTTGTGGCCAGGAGTACGGAGTGAACGTCTCTCTGAAATATTTCCAGGAGAATAGGGCGTGGTTTTTCTCCCTGCAGTAATAGCGGGAAAGGAAGCCTGTATTTAATAATGTGGTAAACTTCCTCCATATTGCGATAGCTGGTAAAAAGGACTAAGGCCCGGCCGGAAGAGGCATCCAGGATGCTTTCTATTTCCCGGGAGATGGCGGCGCAGAAGACTGGTGACTGCGGTTCCGGAATATTTTTGGGGATGTAAAGCAGGGTTTGCCTGGCATAATCAAAAGGTGAGGGAATATTTAACTCTATGGTTTCTTCATCAAGCCCTACCCGCGACTTAAAAAAGTCAAAAATTTTCTCCACGGTGAGTGTGGCCGAGGTAAAAATAAAAGCAGGCAGTTGGCTATAGAGTTTAGCCTGAAAGGCAGACGTAACGTCAAGGGGTGATGCCGCCAACACGACGGAACGCTCCTTTTTTTCCAGCCAGTAGATCATATTGGGATCTTCCATGGTGGCGATAGCGGCCATATCCCGGGCTATATCAAAGAAGCGTCGGCTTAGAGGGGCAACCTCATCCTTTGCGGACAGGTCTTCCATGGCCCGGCCCTGCTCGGCTAGCTGCCGGGTTAGGGCCTCCTGTAGAGGGCCCAGAACTGGTTCCCGGTCAAGGGGGCGACGGATGTTGACCCTTCCCTCGGTGACCGGCAATAGATTAAAGAAGGTCTCAACGCGCTCGCGCAGTTGGGCGAGCTTTTTGAGGCAGGCCAGTTTTGTCTTTGAGGCCAGCAGGCCGGTGTTTATCTCCTGTTCGGCATCCCGTATGAGGTCGAAAAGGCGATGGGCGCTCACGGAGTAGCCCAGATAGGTGGTGGCCACGTCTTCGATATGATGGGCCTCATCGAAGATGACCGCCTCATGGCGCGGGATGACCTCGCCATAACCGGAGTCACGCACTACCATGTCGGAAAAAAACAGGTGGTGGTTGACCACAATGATATCCGCCTTGGCCGCCTCTTTGCGCAGGATGTTTATATAACAAGCTTCTGCTTCGGTACAGGCCGATCCCAGGCACTGCTCAGCCGAGGAACTGATGTCGTTCCATAGGGGGTGCTTGTCCGGGAGCCAGGGCAGTTCAGCCCGGTCGCCTGTTTTTGTCTCTGCAATCCAGGCATTTAACCGCGGCCAGAGGTCGAGCTGCTCCGAAAAGGGGATGTCGCTTTGCATCTGGAGTCGTTTCCATTTGTGCAGGCAGAGATAGTTCTTTTTACCCTTGAGACATACGACGGCCAGCTCCGGAAAGAGATGTTTCTGAAGGAAGGGGACTTCCTTGGATAATATCTGGTCCTGTAAATTTTTTGTGCCGGTGGCGATGACTACTCTGCGCCCGCTTAAAGCCGCCGGAACGAGGTAGGCCAAGGTCTTGCCGATACCGGTTCCGGCCTCAACCAAGAGCTTCCCCTCATGTATAAGTACGTCCAGTACAGCCCCGGCCATCTTTTCCTGGCCGGGACGATGCTCAAACCCAGGCAGGCATCCGGCCAGGAGACCATCCGGACCGAAGATTCTGTTTATTTTATTATTGTTTTGGGCTTTCGACATTAGGATTCAGTCTTTAATCTTTTATCTCATGTGCCTTCTGTATGCCTGTAAAATACAGTATAAGCCGTATCTTTGCCGGGTCAATCTGCCTTTGCTGAGCGAGCATCTCCCGGTAAGACAGGAGTTGTCCACGGTAAAGCATTTCCTGTTCCTTTAAGAATTCTTCAAGGCCGATGCCTGATGGTAAGGGCGTGGTTTTGTAGTCAACGAGCCACCAATAGGCTCCATCGAAGACTACACGATCGATGATGCCGCTCCGTACGGTCTCTGTCGCACGCACCGCCTCATCTACGACCGGCTGGTCTTCGATCATCCACTCGCTGGCGGCAAAAGGATGATCGGGACGTAGAATATATGCGCAGAATTCTTCCTTAAGGCAGGCCTCAACCTCGGCCAGTATGCCTTTAGCTGATCCCTGAGACGTATGTTTATCTACCCCCTCAGCCAGCATGGCCACAGCCACGGCCCTTTCTGTCGGAAGGGTCTTTCCTTTGCTCAGATGTTCAAAAAGACGATGGATTACTGTCCCACGGGCCAGGTGGTAGTCAGAAATCTGTGGCGGATGTGTATTTGAACCGCTCTCCCGCAGGGTCATCTCTCCCTTGAGGCTGGAAGGGGAAATTACCTGATAAGGCAGCCTTTCCGGCGTAAAGAGAATAGGCTCCGGGAGTTCTGACTTAATTGAAATAGCCGGGGCCGCCACCTCTGTTGCGGAGAGGACAGGGTCTGGCATGGATTCAACCTTGGCCTTTAGTCCAGTGTGTGCCAGGAGGTAGGATAAGAAGGAGTTTTTCGTGGCCGAAGATTCGCCGTCTCGTTCTGTGACCAGACCGCTCAGGTAAAGTTCCTTTTTAGCCCGGGTTGCGGCTACATAGAAGAGGCGTTTAGATTCAGCCAGTTGGCGTTTCTTCCAGATGTCTTTCAGGAGCTTATAGGTCTTATCCTCTTTTTTTAAGCGCCGGTCAGGGCTCAGGGCAATAAGGTGCTCACCTGTGTATCCGGGGAGGCGTTCCAAGAGATAAGGCGGCGAGTCTTTACCGCTGCCTCCTAATGGGTTCCAGTCCAGGTAGGGAAGGAAGACAACATCAAATTCCAGCCCCTTGGCGCGGTGGACAGTCATTACCTGTACCGGTGAACGAACAGAGAGGGGATCCGGCGGGGCATAGGCGGTTTCCAGTAATAAGTTAAGGCGGGAGAGGGTCTCTTCCGGGATACCGGCCTCAGCGTCCGCCAGGATTTTTAGAAACTGGCGACAGTTTTCCACCCCCGCCGGTCCAAACCGGGTACATACTGCGGCCGGCCCCTCAATATCTTCCCATATCGCACCTACGACCTTGGCCAACGATTGTCGCCCGACCTCGGACATGCGGAGAGTGATGGACCCCCATAGCCTTTTTACTGCTTCCGGGGCAGAGGGGTTTGTATGGAAAATTCTGATCTTTTCTTTCCAGACCGTGCCTTCCTGTCTGGATACCTCATAGAGGATATCCAAACCTACCCAGCACCAGGCGGAACGGAGGAGCGAGGTCCAGGCCAGGTCATCGTGGGGCCTTACCAGGGCCAGGGCCAGGGAGTACATATCCATTACTTCAGGGCGTTCTTTCAGTAAAATTCCCTCTTGAACCTGCACCTTAAGGCCCTCTCTGGTCAGGGCCTTAAGATAAGTAGCCAGATAGGTGCGGGCCGGAAGCAGGATGCCTATGGTTTTACCGTCACAATTTGCCGAAATTCTTTTTACTTCTCTAGCCAGCCAACCTGCTTCCCGCAATCTGGCTTCATTCAGCAAGCCATCATTTTTGGTGAAGGTCGCCAGGACAATTCTACCCCCGCCTTCTTTGCCCGGTGCGGGTAGAAATGCCTGGTAAGGTACTTCATCCACTTCTTCATCTGGACTGGCCATGACCGTCTGGCCGAAGACTTCATTCGTGAAATCGATCAATTTGGCACAGGAACGAAAGTTTGTGGTCAAATTGACGGGGGTGAGTTTTAGATAGCCCTGGCCGGGGATGGGGATGCCTTCCCTGGCCTCCATAAAAATGGAGACCTCGGCCTTGCGAAACCCATAGATAGACTGTTTGGGATCGCCGACGATAAAAACAGTGCGGCCGTCGCCCGGTTGCCAGCCGGCGCAAAGGCGCTGCAGGAGATGCCACTGGTTGCGGCTTGTATCCTGGAATTCATCAACAAGGATATGCTGTATCTTCCGGTCGAGAAGTAGCTGGAGATCAGCGGGGGTATCTTCACCGCCAAGGGCACGCAGGGCTGCCAATTCCAATTCTACATAGTCCATAACCCCGCGCCTTCGACATAGTGCGTCATAAGCCTGCATGGTTTGGCCGACCATAAGGATAAGGTCAAAGAGCGCATCCAGGTCGGTAAGCGGCGTATCAGAGAAAGGCAGTTCTCTAAGTGAACGGAGCTGTGAAACCACCCTTTCCGGTAAGTTCTTAATACATTCTGCCCAATATGTTCCTGCAAAGTTTTTGCAGAAACCATCTGCGATCTTGAACTGCTTCCGGGGCTTACCGTCTTTGGTGAGACACAGATTGGCTATGACCTGCCAGTCCGGTAGATCAGTGCAGGCTGAACCGGGGATGGAGGCCGGGGGGGGTGAGGAGGGATTTTTTTCATGCAGGTGAGCCCGGAGAAAGGACCAGTTACCGCCCAGTTCTGTAGCCGGAAAAGAGCTTCGCAATTCTGCCAATCTGTAGGAAATAAAAGCGCTCAGACGTCCGGTCAAAACCCGGTCAAGATGATCTTTATCCGGCGCTGCTTTTACCTCGGTGATAAGGTCGGCCAGGAGGTCTCGCCTGGCAATGAGCTGCCTTAGTTCGGCTTCCAGGGTAGGCCAGTTGTTGTTCATGTGGAGGAGACGCTGTTTCAGCGCCTGACGCAGCGGGTCGTCCGGCGGCAGGGCGAAGATTTGTTGCTGAGTATTTCGAACGGCCTCGGTGAGCAAAGCCCCCTGATCTTCGTCCCTGGCAACAACCGCATCAAAGGGAACCTGCGCCTCCCAGGGGGATTGTCTGATCAGGAGGAGACAGAAGCTGTGAAAGGTCATAATGCGGAGGCCGTCCGGGGACTTAAGCAGGTTGATATGGCGAGCGTGTTTTTTTAACGCCTTCTGCGCATGGGGCAAAAGGCTATTGACCCAGGGTTCATCGAACGATGCCCCCTTTTCCGCCTGTCGCAGAAGAAAGCCGATGCGCTCCCGCATCTCGTTTGCCGCCTTATTGGTAAAGGTAAGGGCCAGTATCTCATGCGGATGATCTACGACAGAAAGAAGGCGGATAAACCGTGCGGTTAGAAGAGAGGTTTTACCTGCACCGGCCGGGGATTCGACGTGAAAGCTTTCGGCCGGAGATAAGGAGCGGATGCGGGTTTGTGTATCCGCTGGTTCTTTAGACATGGTCGTTTTCTTCCTCTTTTTTCCAATAAGTGCAAAGGGTCAGGTAAGGGCAGTATTGGCAGGCCCCGTTCCTGTTGCCTTTAGGTATTGGTTTGGGATCAGCCGGGAAGTTACCGGCACTAAGCCGTTGGCCGAGACTGGTGATCTCTTTTTCCCAGGCGGAAAGGCAGGTCTCCCAACCCGCTTCGTCTTTGACCGGCTCACCGAACTGGACTTCTCCCTCGGATTTCAGGCTGATATACCCGGCCGTCAGGCTTTGAAATGGAACCGGCAGAGAAGTTTTACCCCCGCGGAGGGCCAGAAGATACAAGGGGAGCTGAGGGGCAAGAAAGTGGGTATGTATATCTACGGGCGGAGGGGTGCTGCCGGTCTTATAGTCCCAGCAACATATCTTGCGTTCCCCATCGTTTATATCTATCCGGTCGATGCGACCATGGACAGTAAATGGCCAGGAGGCGTTTTGCAGGCTCGAAAAATTGGCCTCTTCGAGGAGCCAGCGCCAGCCTTCCTCTTTCCGCTTTCTTTCCAGACAGAGCCAGGTGGCCAGTAGCCCTGACCAGCGTTCCCTTTCAATCTGCCAGTATGGATTATCTGTCACGTCGGCCAGCACCTCAGCTATACACTCTTTCAGTATGGATTCACTTTGTCCTGCGTCGGTAAGGAAGACGCCCTGCTTGCGCATCTGGCTTGTGAACAGGGCAAAGAGTCGGTGCAGTCTGTTCCCCTTTTCCTGGGATGAAATGCCGATAGTTGGTTCCGGCAGCTCACTTAGCCGCAATACGGTATCGGCAAAGAATTTAAAGGGACAGGATATAGCTTTTTCTATAGCTGTCACTGACAGTTCATCTGGAAGGGGCGCAGGTACGAGCGGTGTATCTTCAGTCGGGTAGGGGATCGGGTGGTCCCGCCAGCCTTCGTGGGCCTGGCGTAACCATCCGGCCCGCAGAGAGGCCTGCCCCGGCTCCAGCCAGTAGTTAACCGCGGTATTTTCTTCACCTTCCGGCCAGAAAGGAGATGCAGGCAGGGGATCGCTTTTTTCTTCCAGAGGGCGGGTGAGAGTGACGGCTGGAGCCACCGTCATCAAATGGGCGAAGGCCTGCTCAGCAAACAAATACTGACTCTCAATTGTAGCTCCCTGTACCAGACTTTTCTCTTCTCTGGTGAGCAAAGGAAAGTGGCGTACCGGTTGGGGGAGGCTTCCGGCTGAAAGGCCAACTACATAGAGATGATCAAAAGACAGGCCGCGGGACTCGATTAGACCAATGACCTGGATACCTGCTTCTTCGTATCCGGGGACATTGACTTTAGTCTCCTCGAGGGCGTATTTAAGCCACGCATAAAAGGTATAGGCGTCTATTTTCTCCTCTCCCAGGTCGCAGGCTAGTGCGGCCAGCTTTTCCTGGAGGTGCCGGAATACCCTTTCTTCATCTTCGTTATTTATAGCCGGGAATTGCATTATATCCCACAGGCGGTAAAGTGCTTCAATCCACCCGGCTCCTGTTCGCTTCCCCGGGAGGTCTCTAAGAAGGCCGGCCAAGTCATGGCCGGGGGGGTGGATAAATGATAAAATTTCCGGTTTCTTTTTTTGCAGGATATACAGTAGATCACTGAGACCCTGATCGATAGAGTATTCGCGCCAGACACGGTCCGCTTGAGCAAGGATATTCCGGTGGCGGCCCCAGAGGCCATAATAGGGAGAAAGTAACAGGGCCAGGAAAAGGCCCCGCCCTTCACCTTCGAGCATAAGACGTAGGGGCAAGAGGGCGGCCTGGGTCAGGGGCTGGCTGAAGAGTGATTCTCCGAGGGAGATATTGTAGTTTCCCCCTTCTTCAACTGTTGGGCTGCCGATCAATTCCTGGAATACCCGGGATAGAAGAGGCGCGTAGGCGCTCATATTGGGTACGACTACCCCGATCCGGTGCAGTGGCGTGTCCTGTGCCTTTTCCAGTACATCCTGGGCCAGCCACATAACCTCTTGTTCCACGTCCGGGAGACCCACGGCCTTTATGTAGGGTGGTTCGTTTGATTCTGTGGAGCAGATTACAGCCCCATGGTCTTTAGCCAGACCGGTCAGGAGGTCGTTTTCGACCGGCGCCGGAGACTCAAAGCCGACGCAGAGAATTTGCTTAGGCAGGACACAGCTACCGTCCCTTAATTTATCTTTTATAAGCGCAGGCAAAAAGGCCGGGTGGACGTATCCTTTTGCCCTCAGGCGGCCTTCGAATATCTCAAAGGCCTTTTGTCGCCATCCAATAAGGGGAGAGAGATAATCCCTGGGTAGTGGCGGTATCTTGTGGCGGATGATTGCCGAGTAGGTCTCATCGAGAAGCCGATATAGTCCAATGTCAGATTCCAGGCCTTCGGGCAGGGCTGTTTCCTCAACCGCTTCTTTCCAGAGGCAAAGGCATGCTATATCCGAAACAATACATTCCTCCGGCCAGGATTCAAGCCATGTCTCGTTTAACCAGGAATTCAGGGTTACTATCTTTGGTGGTAACCAGGCCCGCCGGCCGCGTTCAATTTGAGCAATACGGAAGGCATGGCGGAGCCGACGTGCCAGACGGCGACCCGGGGTGAGGATTAGAGTCTCCTCGTCGGCCTTTTCTATGATTTTAGCCTGTAGTTCTTGGGTGGTACGAGCGGTTAAGTAGCCCATTTATATCTCAAGCATTCAGCTATCAGCTTTTGGAAGTAAAAGGTACAATATCACAGGGGTAAAAGCAAGGGAGGCCAAGGCGTGGATTTCTATTGGGAAAAGTTTTCTTTGTACTTGGAAGGTGGTTATATCCATTCATCCAGGAATAGCCTATTTTTTAGCATTAAAAACGAGAGATTATCGAGTTAGAAAGCCCCGGAAGTTACGATAGAATCTTCAATATTTCATTGAATATATGCGTTAATTTTGATAGATTACAAAAAATTATATAATTTAGGCCGCACTTCGCGCCCGTTAGACCGTAGGGGGAAACATGAAGCTATCGTCGACGCGGTTTTTGTTGTTGCTTCTTCTTTGCTCGCTCCCATTAGTCACTGCTTGCGATTCCAAGCAGAAGATTCAGCTAGAGGAGATGGAGAAGAGAGTCCAAGACCTTGAGACCAAGCTGTGGCGTCAAGAACTCAGATACGATAGCTACAAGAGCGCCAGCTTCGATCCAGCGGCAGACGAAGGCTTTCAACGTCTCGATACAACCGTTGGCACGTTCGCGATTTCGCTTGGTGAAGTGAAACCCCATGCGGATGGTGTGAAAGTCCAAGTGCTGGTCGGGAACCTCACAACAGCGACGATCAGCGGCGGCACGTTTAAGGTGAAGTGGGGGCCACGCATGGCCAAATCAGAAGACCAAGAGTGGGCGCATTATGCGGCTTGGGAAAAAACACTGACAAAGAAAGAGCATAGATTTACCGAGGATCTACGTCCTGGGACGTGGAACACCGTCACCCTTACACTTCCTGGGATTCCCCCCGAAAGGTTCGGGCACTTGGAGATCCAGATGGAAACAAATCGGATCAAATTGCTGGTGCCACACAAATGAGGTCAACGCATCTGCTTGCAGCCGACCCACTTGGCTCCGCTTCGCTACTCTATGGCGAGCGGGTGGCTGAAGCTGAACGATTGGATGGATGAAATGGATACCTTCATATCGTATGCAACTGAGGACGAACGGTGCGCCAGCGAGATTGCAGGCATACTCAAATCAAGGGGATTTTCCGTATGGTACGCTCCATTGGTGCTCAAGGTCGGCGATAACCTTCTCACGAGAATAAATGAAGGCCTCGTGAAAGCGCAGTCGGGCGTTATACTCATCTCACAGAACTACATAGACAAAAAATGGACAAACTATGAGCTCGATATTCTGTTTCGGCAGTACATAGAAAAAGAGAAACGGATATTTCCAATCTGGCACAATGTCGAGAAGTCACAAGTGGAACAATGGCATCCTGGTCTGTCGGGTATTATAGCAGCGATAACAAGCGAAGGTCTTGATCGGGTAGGTGAGAGTATTGTTCAGCGATTGGCTGAACATTGCCGCATTTGTGGCGTTGCACCTTGTTGGGAATCCCCGTTTCATCGCTTCTTGAATGGTGACGGAGAACTGCACGTTAACCACGAAAATGGCGAATGTTTCACTATTTGGGAAGCGCTTGGGTTCAGTGATGACAAGTTTCCTATATGGATCGACGGCAAACAGTACACTGCCGAGGACTTGGCTTTTCGTGCTGCTCAGACCTTGGCCCACAGGCGAGATGTGGCGGTGAGATGGGTGGGTAAAAGCAGATTAAAGGCGATTGAGGATCGCTGTGTGCAACTTGGTTACGACCCCAAGACATTTGAATAATCCGATCACATGAAAAATAAGGACATGTCAAGAACTTTGTGATAGTCATTGAACACCCCCCCGCTTTCAGTATAATCATACTTATCAAGCAGTTTTTAAGTTGCTTCCTTCTGTGAAATTATTTCTTCCAAATCCGCTACAAGGGGAGGCAGGTCTTCCGCGATAGTATCCCATACAATATCGAGATTAATGTCAAAATATCCATGGATCAATCGGTTGCGCAATCCAATCATCTTTTTCCAGGGGATTTGGGGGTGTTTTTCCTGAAAACCGACCGACACACTATTTGCTGCCTCACCAATTGGTAACGTTCAAAAGTGTTTACATGGTGACAATTCAACCGATGCGATCCGGATGTTGAAGTAGCCGTTGATTCCGAGTTTTTCTTTCCAGTATTGCTCCCATTTTTTCCGGGAGTATTG
>DSAQ01000252.1 GCA_011046395.1 Pseudomonadota bacterium | reverse complement strand
TGCTACGCCCTTTAAATATCTTTGCTGCTTTTTGGTGTTATAGTCAAGTTCGTTGCATATAGGATACCGTTAACGGTATAAATTAGCTTTTTACGAGTTCATCTTTGTTGACTCTTAAAAACCAGTTGACTGTGAATCTGCGAGACCTTAATATGTTAATTGATACAATATTTCTCTCTGGGAAGGGAAGGAAACAACAAATGGACAGGAGGTATATATATGTTTGAATTGACCCCTTGGAAACCTTTTAAAGAATTGAGTGACCTACGAAGAGAAATGGATCGCATGTGGGACACCTTTTTCTCCCGGGGACCTGAACTCGAACCAATATCGAGGGAATGGAGTCCTTCACTCGACGTTTCTGAAACGAAAGATAATATCACCGTCAAGGCTGAAATTCCGGGGATGGACGCCAAAGATATTGACATCTCCTTGTCAGGTGATGTCCTTACTATTAAAGGAGAAAAGAAACAGGAAAGGGAAGAAAAAGGAGAAAACTTCCACCGTATTGAATCTTGTTACGGGGCATTTTCCCGTTCGATACGGCTCCCTGTTCCGGTTAAAAGCGAAGAGATCAAGGCCAGTTATAAAAAGGGAGTTCTAAAGATTACATTGCCCAAGAAGGAAGAGGTAAAACCTAAACAGATCGCTATCAAACCTGAATAATTTCATATTCTTTCTCTTCCCCCAGAGAGATAAGATCAAAAGTTGAACACCTTCATCTTGACTTTCAGCCTTTTTTTGCTAACCTGACTTGCATAATCGAAAGACGCCTGCTATCCGGGCGTGTATCAGAAGCGTTAAGTGTGGATACTGCAATTGCATGCTCAGCCATAATCTTGATCACAGACTTGATCGGTTACTAAGCGGCCTTTTATCTCATATCCACCGGCTGGGTATCAGTCCCAACTTTCTGACCATAACCAGTGTGGTAGTGGCCATCCCAGCCACGATTTTTTTTGGCCTGGGCCAGGGCCTGTGGGGCGGACTGATGCTGCTCGTCTCCGGTCTTTTTGACATACTCGATGGCGCCCTGGCCAGAACGCAAGGTAAGGTCACCCGCTTTGGCGGCTTTCTGGATTCGGTAATAGATCGGTACGTGGATCTGGGTATCCTGGCCGGCATCTCTTACTACTATGGGAGCAGCGGACAAAAGACACTCCTTCTCTGGACGCTTATGGCCATGTCTGGAACGGCCCTTATTCCTTACGTTCGGGCCAGGGCGGAGCTGATCATCCCGCGCTGCTCGATTGGTATAGCGGAAAGGCCGGAACGGATAATTATGTTGGCTGCCGGCGGCATCTTTAATCTTTTACCATACGCTATCTTTGTCCTGGCCTTAATTACCCATGTTACAACACTACAGAGGATTATTTTCACCAGAAAACAGGAGAAAGAAGACAGAAGTCAGAAGTCGGAAGAAGCGTAATGGGTGATGAGTGATGGGTCGGGAGGAAGGTTTCGGGTTAAAAAACTCGTAACTCGAAGGTTGAAGGCTGAAAGCCCCCTTGAGACTTGAGTCTTTAGCCTCTTCAGGTCTTTACTTCGCTCCTTCTTATATGTTAGTATCCATGCAGGTATTCAGTAGTCAGGCCATCAGCAAAAAGGGGTAACAACCGTGAAAGTCAAAAACTGGATGATCAAAAAAGTTATCACTATAAATAAAAGAGCTACGGTTCAGGAAGCCCTGAAGCTTATGAAAAAACATTCTATTCGCCACTTACCGGTCATAGAAGAAAAGAATAAACATTCTATGGTTGGCCTGGTTACCGAGAGTAGCCTGCGTCAGTTCTATCTTCTGTCCATGTTAGAAAAAATCTCGATCCAGGACGCCATGATCTCTGACCCTTTATCTATAGATCCCAATGCTAATATTGAGCTGGCAGCCAGTCTGATACATCGCCATAAGGTCGGCTGCCTGCCTGTGATCGAAAATGAGAAATTGGTCGGCATAATCACTATTACTGATATCCTTGCTGCTTTTATTGAAATGATGGGGATTTTGAAGGCCAGCTCGCGCATAGATCTGGAATTGAAAGATAAAGAAGGGGCCGTAGAAGAAATCTCACGGATAATCAGAGAACATAATAGCGAAATTATAAGCATAGGCATGGTGAATCAATCTCCCAGAAAAAAGTTACACTATCTCCGTCTAAAAAAGTGCGATCTTGAACCGATTGTTAAGTCATTGCGGGAACACGGCTATAAGGTTGTTTCAGTCATGAACTAATGTATAAATCAGGGGGAGAGGACGCGCTTATGGCGGAAGGGAAAATTTTTGAACCTTCGGTTCAATTCAGGCAGGAGGCACGCCTGAAAAGTCTGGAAGATTATAGAAAGATGTATAAGCGTTCTATAAGTGATCCGGAAAGTTTCTGGAGCGAGATGGCAGAAGACCTTACCTGGTTCAGGAAGTGGGACAAGGTCTTTGAGGCTGATTTTAACGAACCCCGGGTAAGCTGGTTTATCGGCGGCAAGCTAAATGCCTCCTATAACTGCCTGGATCGGCACTTAAACTCCTTCCGAAGGAATAAGGCAGCTCTCATCTATGAAGGAGAACGGGGACGGGAGCAGACCCTCACTTACCAGCATCTTCATTACCTAGTCTGTAAGTTTGCCAATGTCCTGAAAAAGAAAGGCATCAGAAAGGGTGACCGTATTGCCATCTACCTGCCCATGATACCGGAACTGCCCATCAGTATGCTGGCCGCCAGCCGCATTGGAGCTATCCATACGGTCATCTTTGCCGGATTTAGCGCCGAATCCTTACGCGACCGTATCAATGACGAACAGGCTAAACTGCTTATTACTGCAGACGGGTCTTTCCGGGGAGAAAAGGTAATAGAACTAAAAAAAAATGCAGACGCGGCCCTGGCCGAATGTCCTGAGGTCGAGTCCTGTATTGTCTGCAGGAGGGCGGGCACCCCCATAGACATGGTTACAGGCCGGGATAGTCTATGGGATGACGAGATGACAGCTCCGGATATTTCTCCTGTATGCAAGCCCGAGACAATGGATGCAGAGGATCCGCTTTTCATACTTTACACGTCAGGTAGCACCGGTAAGCCCAAGGGAGTGCTGCATACTACGGGTGGCTATCTCCTCTATGCACTTGAGACCTTGAAATGGACTTTTGATATTCGTGAGGAGGATACCTTCTGGTGTACAGCGGATATCGGATGGATCACCGGTCATAGTTATATCGTTTATGGACCTCTGGCCGCCGGAGCCACCAGTGTTTTATTCGAAGGAACACCTGCCTATCCGGCCCCCGATCGCCTGTGGGAAGTAGTAGAAAAACACCGGGTCAGCATCTTCTACACCGCACCAACCCTGATCCGGGCTCTGGCCAGAGAGGGAGAATCATGGCCTGAGAAGCACGATCTAAGCAGCCTGCGTCTCCTGGGGAGTGTAGGTGAGGTTATCAATCCAGAAGCCTGGCTCTGGTACCATCGGGTCATCGGCCAGGGGCGCTGCCCCATAGTGGATACCTGGTGGCAAACCGAGACTGGCGGGGTCTTGATCTCGCCTTTCCCCGGGGCTACGCCTCTTAAGCCTGGATCAGCCGTCCTTCCCTTCTTCGGGGTGGATGCCGCAGTAATTGATACGGCCGGCCGGGAATGTCCGGCAAACAAAGACGGATTCCTGGTTATCAAAAAAACCTGGCCGGGTATGATGTACACCGTTTATGGCCACCCGGAAAGATTTAAAGAGACATATTTTTCCCAGTTTCCGGGTCTATATTTCACTGGCGATGGGGCCAGACGGGACGAAGACGGATATTTCTGGATTACAGGCCGCATCGATGATGTCATTAATGTCTCCGGCCACCGGCTGGGCACTGCCGAGATTGAAAGCGCCTTAGTTTCTTGCCCGGATGTGGCGGAGGCAGCGGTGGTGGGATACCCGCATGAGATAAAAGGCCAGGCTATCTATGCCTTTGTCATCTTAAAAAAAGGAATAACCCGGAGAGAGAATCTCCAAGGAGAGTTAATAAAACACGTACGTAAAAAGATCGGCCCTATAGCTGCTCCAGAAAAAATACAGTTTGTCGATGTACTGCCCAAAACCCGGAGCGGAAAAATTATGCGCCGTATTTTAAAAAATATTGCCCAAGGCAAATTCGACCAATTAGGCGACATCAGCACCCTGGCCGATCCATCGGTTATTGAAGAACTTATTAAAAGCCAGGCCAGGTAGCCGGGATTCTTTTTCAAGGATATAAAAAATGAGCAAATACCAGGTAACCAAGACCATCCAGGAAATAAACGCGAAGATAAGGCAGGGCAAGGCCGTGATCCTGACCGCAGAGGAGATGATCTCTCTGGTTAAAAAGAAAGGGCCGGTGGCCGCGGCTAAAAAGGTGGATGTAGTGACCACCGGAACATTTTCTCCGATGTGCTCTTCCGGCGCTTTCCTCAACTTCGGCCAGAGCGTTCCTACTATAAAAGCCTCCAGGGTCTGGCTGAATGGTGTCCCGGCCTATGCGGGTCTGGCGGCGGTAGATATCTATGTCGGCGCTACAGAGCCAGCCGAAGATGATCCCTTAAATAAGGTCTATCCGGGTGAATTCAAATATGGAGGCGGCCATGTAATCCAGGACCTGGTAGCTGGCCAGAAAGTACAGTTGCGGGCCCAGGCCTATGGTACGGATTGCTATCCCTCCAGGAAGCTGGAAAAAGAGGTTACGCTTCGCGACTTACCCAATGCCATTCTCGTCAGTCCGCGAAACTGTTACCAGAATTATAATTGTGCCATTAACCTATCCAATCGGACTATCTATACTTATATGGGAACCCTTCGGCCACGGGCCGGAAACGCCAATTACGCTACGTCCGGCCAGTTAAGTCCGCTCATGAATGACCCGTATTATAAGACTATCGGCCTGGGGACCAGGATATTTCTAGGCGGCGCACAGGGTTACATCATTGGCCCGGGGACGCAACATAATCCGGATGTGTCCCGCACGGCGGGCGGTGTTCCCCAAAAGGCCGCGGGAACGCTTATGGTCATGGGCGACTTAAAGGAGATGATCCCACGCTGGCTGGTCGGAGTCAGCATACAGGGTTATGGCTGCTCCTTAGCCGTGGGCATTGGCGTACCAATTCCCATATTAAACGAAGAGATAGCAAATTATACCGGCGTTTCGGATGAGGAAATTTTTACTCAAGTTGTCGATTACGGATATGACTACCCAAACGGCGTTCCAAAGGCCCACGGTGAAGTTAGCTATGCCCAGCTTAAAAGCGGTTCCATTGTTGTAAAAGGAAAGGAAGTACCTGCCGCCCCATTGTCGAGTTACCCCCGGGCTAAGGAGATTGCCGAGACACTCAAGCGCTGGATAGCAGAAGAAAAATTTTTACTTGGAGAGCCGCAAAGCCCCATCCCCGGTGTGCATGGAAAATAAGCCCAGATGCCTACGGGATGTATTGAGTAAAATGGGCAGGGTGGCTATAGCCCTTTCCGGTGGTATCGACAGCGCCTTTTTGCTCCGGGTGGCGGCCGAGGTAATCCCCGGCCGGATACTGGCCTTGACGGCCGTATCCATATTCCTGCCCGAAGATGACCTGGAAAATGCCAAAAAGATCGCCCGGCAGACCCAAACGGCGCATCACCTTATCGACTTTGATCCCCTTGAAGTCCCCCATTTTGCCGAAAACCCGGCGGAACGGTGTTACTACTGCAAGAAGGCGCTTTGCCGCCTGTTTTTGAACCACGCCGGAAACCAGGGGATAACCAACCTTATAGACGGAACCAACGCCGATGACTTACAGGACTTCCGGCCCGGTCTGAAGGCCGCGGCTGAACTCTCTGTGCGCAGCCCGCTAAGTGAGGCTAATCTCACCAAGGCCGAGATACGGGCGTTAAGCCAACAACTGGGCATACCCTTCTGGGATAAGCCCTCCTCACCCTGCCTGGCCACACGCTTTCCCTATGGTGAGCCGATTGTGGCTGAGGCCGTGGAGCGTGTAAAAAGGGCCGAAGGGTACCTGAAAAGCCTGGGTTATAATCCGGTTCGGGTACGGTCTTATAGGGATACGGCGCGTATTGAGACCGAAGCCGGGCAGATCGGCCTCTTTATGGAACAGGATCGCACCGAGCACATCACGGGACACCTGCAGGAGTTGGGATTTACCTATGTCACCCTGGACATGGAAGGATATAAGTCAAAGAGTCCTTGCAAATCCCGAAACAACGTAGTATAAAATAACGGTGTCGGGACGTGGCTCAGCCTGGTAGAGCACAGCGTTCGGGACGCTGGGGTCGGAGGTTCAAATCCTCTCGTCCCGACCATAAAAAAAGAAAAAGGGGAGTTGGGCTAGATCCTGGCTCCTTTTTTTATATAAGTATTCGTCTATTCTAGTTAAGATAAATCAAAATAAAGCCGAAGCCCTTTTTATAAGGAAAGGCAAGAGACGAGGTTGCGTAAAAAGTAATTTTGTCTTACCTTTTATGTACCCAGTTGTAACATTTTGAAAATGTTTGCAAAATATGAAAAGATACTTAGCTAAGATAGCTTATTTTCTCTTTATACTCTTGTTGTTATGCCCAAGCCTGGCCCTGGCCTGGGGGCCGGCCATGCATCTTTACCTTGGAAACACACTATTGGCCAGTGCAGCCATTCTTCTGCCATCCGTGGGTTCTTTACTGAAGAGGTTTTCTCAGCATTTTCTCTATGGATCATTAAGCGCTGATTTTTTTGTAGGAAAAGGCTATAGAGCCAATGGCGGAAAATACCACAACTGGGAAACCGGTATGCTCATCCGGCATGGGGCAGATACAGATGAGGAGCGGGCCTTTGCGGCCGGATTTCTTGCCCACTTAGCTGCCGACACCGTGGCACACGGGTATTTCATTCCCCATTTCGCAGGGTGTACTCCCTTGCCGACCAGGGTAACCCACCTTTACTGGGAATGGTTGGCTGACTGCTCTATTAATCGCCGGAAATATAACCTCTTCATTAAATCTGCATGTCAATACCGGAGAAAAGAGCAGTCTGCCTTTATCAGGATGGATGATTATCTTTGCAGTGTCCTGGACCTGGACAAAAGCCTGTATCTTTCCCGAAAATCTTTATACCTTTATCCGGTCCGGCTTATGACCATGTCGTCTCCTTTAAATACCCTATCAGGGAGACATAAGGCGCTGCTTGATGATACATTTCCGTCCTATGCACTGAGTTCGTTAAAGGTCATGGCCGATGTACTCACTTACCATGAGGATTCTCCGGTTCTCTCCATGCCCCCGAATTGTAAGCATTCAACAGGATTTTATCTGCCTAAAGGCCGTAAAAATAGTGTTCAATTTAGCTGATTATGACTATGAGCTTCCTGAATCCCTCATTGCCCAGCATCCAGCGCCACAAAGAGATGCCTCGCGGCTCCTGGTCCTTGATCGCCGGAATACCCGGATAGAGCATCGCCTTTTTCGAGATATTGTATATTACCTTAAGGAGGGGGACCTCCTGGTAATCAATGATACCAAGGTTTTTCCGGCCCGCTTGCAGGGAAAAACCACAAACGATAAGACAGTCGAGATACTCCTTCTAAGCCCTCCCCAACCGGAAAATGGACACCCCGGCCAGGCCAGGGTAATGTGCCTGGCAAAGAAGAGCAAGGCGCTCAGGGCCGGCCACGAAATTCATTTTAGTGAATCTTTACATGGTGTGGTGCTGGAACCGGCCGGGGCCGGTCGGATCAGGATGTCCCTTTTCTGGGAAGGGGATATGGGAGGTATCCTGGCCGAACTCGGTCAAACGCCTCTTCCACCGTACATTAAGAGAAATGGCCGTCCCTCCCCAGAGGACGTCCATCGTTACCAGACCATATTCGCCCAAAAGACCGGAGCAGTGGCTGCCCCTACGGCTGGCCTTCATTTTACGGAGAAGTTACTGGGGGAAATAAAGGAAAGGGGTGTCAACATAACCGCTATAACCCTGCACGTCGGCTACGGCACCTTTGCGCCAGTGCGCGTAAGCAATATCCGCCAGCATAAGATGCATGCTGAATATTATGAGATCAGTGATGAATCAGCCCGGATTATTCATGAGACCAGGGCCAGAGGGAATTCTGTGCTGGCTGTCGGTACAACCACTACCAGGGCGCTGGAATCAGCCTCGGATGAGAACGGCCGGATACAAAACCCCAAGGGTCTAACCGATATTTTTATCTATCCCGGATACAAATTTAAGGCCATAGGCCATCTCCTTACCAATTTCCATCTGCCCCGCTCCACCTTGCTCATGCTTGTGTCCGCCCTGGCCGGCCGTGAAAAAATATTGCGTGCTTACCAGGAAGCTGTTAAAAAGCAATATCGTTTCTTTAGTTATGGCGATGCCATGTTGATATGGTAACTCCTTAGTTTTCATCCGGAAACCCAAAAATTCCGGATGAGCTATCAGTATTCAGCTATCAGCGTTCAGCTTAATGTGCTGTTTGTTTTAGGTTTTTGCTGATCCGCCTGAGGCGGAATCGCTGAAAGCGTGAAGCCGGAAACAGTAGTTTCAGGATGAGCACTCCTTAGTCACAAAGACACGGAGACTGGAAATAGGCAGAGATAAGATTATGTGGGCATTGCCTGACAAACACACCATGGACGCGGACACCTGTTTCACACTTAGATACAAAGATAAAAGCTCTTCTGCCCGACAGGGAGAAGTAGCCACCCCTCACGGTACCTTTCAGACGCCGGCATTCATGCCTGTGGGCACACAGGCTACGGTAAAGGCATTAACCCCCGAAGAGTTGCAATCCATCGGCTCAGAGATCGTTTTAGCCAACACCTATCATCTTTACCTGCGTCCAGGCCATGAGACTATCGAAAAACTGGGTGGACTGCACAAATTCATGAACTGGGAAGGACCTATACTCACAGATAGCGGTGGATTCCAGATATACAGCCTGAGTAAACTTTGCAAGACCTCGGAAGAAGGGGTGCGTTTCAGGTCACACCTTAACGGCTCCCCTATTTTTCTTTCGCCGGAAGAGGCTATATCCATACAGAAGGCGCTGGGAACGGATATAATAATGTGCCTGGACACCTGTATTTCGTATCCCTGCCCTTACCAGGAGGCCCGGGAGGCCACCAGGCTTACCTCACGCTGGGCCAGACGCTGCAAGGAGGCGAAAGAGACAAACCACCAGCTCCTCTTCGGGATTATACAGGGGGGCATGGAAAGCGACCTGCGCAGGATGAGCGCGGAAGAAATTCTGGAGATTGGTTTTGATGGCTATGCCCTGGGAGGATTGAGCGTAGGTGAACCCAAGGATTTGATGCTCCAAATGGTAGAAAAAACCATACCTCTTATCCCGGAAAATTATCCCCGTTACATCATGGGCGTGGGGACACCGGAAGATATCATAGAATGTGTGTGGCGTGGAGTGGACATGTTCGATTGTGTCTTACCGACGCGCAATGCGCGAAACGGCATGTTGTTTACCTCGTCCGGGCCCGTCGTCATAAAGAATAGCCGGTATAAGGATGACGAGGCCCCCCTTGATGAAAATTGCGGTTGTTATACCTGCCGCCACTACTCACGTGCCTACTTGCGGCATTTATATGTGTCCCGGGAGCTGCTCTCTTACCGTTTAAATACCATACATAATCTCCATTATTTTCTGAAACTCATGGCCGGGATGCGTGAGGCCATACGGAAAGGTGACTTCGCTGAATATCGCCGGAAATTCTATAAACAAAAGGAGGAAAATGAATGATTGACACAGCGTATGCCATGGGAACTGCACCGGGAGGAGCCGGTGCTCAAGGGGGAGGATTTGCCGCCTTTATCCCCCTGATTATCATCTTTGTTATCTTTTACTTTCTACTCATCAGGCCACAACAAAAAAAGGCCAAAGAACATAGAAAGTTTTTAGATAATCTTAAAATGGGTGACAACGTCCTGACCGTAGGCGGCCTTCATGGGACCGTAACCGGATTGACGGACCAGGTGATAACCCTGGAGATTGCGGATAAGGTAAGGGTTAAGGTCGCCCGGTCTTATATCGCCGGGGCCTCTCCCACCCAGAGAGAAGGCGCTGAAAAGGAGTCTAAATAGTAACTATCTGGCGGTCGCCATCAGCCGGAACCTACGGCTGGCCATGGCGTGACAGGCAGAAGCTGATAGCCGGCCGTTTAAAAACCCTTAAAGCTCTTTTCTATTGTACCGATAACTATACGAGACTGAATAAATTCAGTCTCGTATAGTAAATTCTCATATCGAGATTCTGAGGGGATAAAGGTGAAAAGAGTATCCATAAGGTTTTTAATCCTGTTTTGCTCGTTATTTTTAATAACCGCCTCTCCGGTTGGCGCAGAAACGGCTAGTTACACGGTTCAGCCGGGCGATACCCTCTGGGATATCGCCAGCCGGTTCTTCCATGACCCCTGGCTCTGGCCAAACTTATGGAAGAACAACCCCCACATTACCAATCCACATCTAGTCTTCCCGGGTTGCCGGCTGCGACTCTCTATAGAGAAAGAAGCCCCAAAACAAGAGTTCGAGCCTTCCGTACCGCCACTCTCTATATCCCGTATAGAGACCAGGCCCGCGGAACCGCCTGGAAAGCCGCCAGCCGAGACCTTTACCTATTTAGGGATGAATACTCTGGGTTTTATCTCCAAAGAGAAGCTGGAAGAAAGAGGGACCATCCAGGCCCTGCCCATGTTCAAAGAACTGCTGAGCCAGGGTGACGTGGTATATCTCACCAATGACAGGGAACTGCTCCAGCAAGGAAGTACATGGACTATATGCCGTGCCCCGGATGTGGTGTATCACCCTCTGACCCGGGAAAGAATAGGATATTACTATCTTCCGTTGGGAAAACTCGAAATCATTAAGGCTGGTAATCCGGCCACGGGTCAAATTATATCCTCGCATCAGGCCATCTCTGTTGATGACCAGATTATGTCTTCAGAAGAGATGCCCATCCAGATACCGTTAAAATGTCCCTCCGGCCCCATAGCCGCAACCATCATTAAGTCCGAGCCGCTGGCGGAAAAAATAGCCCAGGACCATATAGTTTATCTGGATAAGGGAAAGAAAGACGGTCTGAAAGCCGGAGTTTGTCTTGAGGTCTTCAAGACAAAAGAGGTCGCAGGCACCCAGCAAATTCTCTCCCTGGGAAATATCCTGGTGCTCCAAACGCAGGAAGAAACATCTGCCGCCCTAGTTATAAGATCGAAAGAGCCGTTTTCGATCGGGGAAAAGGTTCGGACTGAAAATCCCTAAAGTCGCGCCCGCTTCAGAAAGACACCGGGCAAGTTGACCGCAAAAGAACAATTTTGTCTTGACAAAGCCATGTATATCGATTAGTTATTCCCGTCTATTCTTTATCTTAAGAGTGGAGAGAGTAATGAAAACTTATTCGGCGAAGGCCAGGGATATAAAAAGGAAGTGGTGTGTGGTTGACGCTACCGATAAGATTCTGGGTCGCCTGGCCAGTAACATAGCGGCCAGGCTCCGCGGCAAGCACAAACCGGTTTACACATCACATGTGGATACAGGTGATTTTATTATCGTTGTCAATGCCGACAAGGTGAGATTGACCGGTAAGAAATGGTCTGATAAATTGTATCATCATCATACCGGTTATATAGGTGGATTAAAGACCGCCAGTGCCGAGGAACTATTAAGTAAAAAACCGGAAGAACTAATCCGGCATGCGGTTAGAGGTATGTTGCCCAAAAACAGCCTGGGTCGCACTATGCTCAAGAAGCTGAAGGTTTATACGGGGGCAGATCATCCTCATCAGGCACAGCAGCCGGAAGAATTATCTATTTAAGCAGGAGTCTTGCATGGCAGAAAAACTGTATTACGCAACAGGCAAACGAAAGACGGCCATAGCCAGGGTGTGGATGCGTCCTGGCAAGGGGAATATGGTTATTAACGACAGCGCCCCGGAAGAATATTTTGACGGTGAAGTGCCTGTCCTCATCCTTAAAAAGCCGCTTACGCTTACGGAAACCATGGGTAATCTCGACATCTCGGTTAATGTTGCCGGTGGGGGAAAGATAGCGCAGGCCGGGGCTGTTCGTCATGGTATTGCCAGGGCGCTTCTGGAAATCAACCCTGAATACCGGCTAACGCTGAAAAAGGCCGGTTTGCTGACCAGGGATCCACGGGCTAAAGAGCGCAAAAAATATGGGCAAAAGGGCGCCCGGGCACGCTTCCAATATTCAAAGAGATGATTTGGTCTGAGTAATAGGGTATCTTCTAAAAGAAGGTTTGCCTTTTGGGCAAGCCCTCTTTTTTTACCAGCGCAGCGAGGAGGTTATTATGATCCGTGCCGCTATAATCGGAGCTACCGGCTATACCGGACTGGAACTGGTAAGGATATTATCTGCACATCCCGGGGTTACTATTACAGTGGCTACCTCCCGCCAATATGAAGGCCAGCCACTGCACAAGGTCTTTCCGTTACTCTCAGGGAGTGTGGATATTGTCTGTCAGTCCCTTTCGCCTGAAAGGGTTAGCGGGGCGGCCGACGTCGTTTTTTTGGCGATTCCGCATCAGACGGCCATGACCTATGTCCCGATTTTTCTGCAGGCTAATAAAAAGGTGATTGATTTAAGTGCTGATTTTCGCCTGAAGGATGTCAGGGTATATGAGAAATGGTATCAGGCCCATAGCGCCTCGGAATATCTGGCCGAGGCGGTCTATGGACTACCTGAAATACATGCGGCGGAAATAAAGACGGCACGATTGGTAGCCAACCCGGGCTGCTACCCTACTACCGTAATCCTGGGCCTGGCCCCGCTCCTCAAGAAGGGCCTTATCGGCAACAAAAGCATTGTGGTGGACTCCAAGACCGGGGTAAGCGGCGCGGGCCGCTCCGCCGTGTTAAGCAGCCTCTTCTGCGAGGTACATGAAGACGTTAAGGCTTACAAGGTAGCTGCCCACCGCCATACGCCGGAGATGGAGCAGGAACTCAGCCTGCTGGCCGGGGAAGAGCTAACCATAACCTTCATACCTCACCTGGTGCCCATGGGCCGTGGGATGCTGAGCACAATTTACGCCGATCTAAAGGGACAGCAGACTACAGGGGATTTAATCTCTGAGTACGAAGAGTTTTATCATCAGGCCCCTTTTGTAAAGATCTGCGCTGAAGGCGCCTACCCGCAAACCGCTCATGTCAAAGGGTCTAATTATTGTTTCATCGGCCTGAAGGTGGACGAACGCACCGGTCGTGTGGTTATACTCTCGGCCATAGATAATCTGGCCAAGGGGGCATCCGGGCAGGCGGTACAGAACATGAACCTTATGTTCGGCCTGGAGGAGACTACAGGGTTGAAAGAGATACCGCTCTTTCCGTAAGAGTCGGCCCATGCGGAACATCAAGCTCATATTGGAGTATGATGGCACGGCCTATTGCGGATGGCAGAGGCAGGTAAACGGCCTGAGCATCCAGGAGGTCCTGGAAGAAAAAAGTGGTGTCATGACCGGCGAGGCGGTCAAGGTAATCGGATCCGGACGTACGGATGCCGGGGTGCATGCCATAAACCAGGCAGCAAACTTTAAGACCGCCTCTAAAATCCCGACAGATGGGTTTTTACGAGGGCTAAACAGCCTCCTTCCTCAGGACATCGCTGTAAAAGAGGTATGCGAAGTCCCTGCTGATTTTCACGCCCGCTACTCGGCCTTAGAGAAAGTATATCTATATCACATACTGAATGATCGGATAAGGTCTCCACTCCACCACCTCTATACGTGGTTTGTGCCCCATGACCTGGATTGTGCGGCCATGGAAAAATGCCTTCCGGTTTTGCAGGGAGAGCATGATTTTACTGCCTTTATGGCCAGCGGGAGCTCCGTCAAAAGCACAACCCGCATAGTAAGCGGTTTAAAATTGACCAGGAAAGATATAATAATCGAATTTGAAATAAGGGCCAATGGGTTCCTGCGCCATATGGTGCGCAATATTGTAGGTACGCTGGTTGAGGTGGGGCAGGGGCGGATAAGGCCGGAAGGGTTTACGGACATCCTCCAGGCCGGAGATCGAAACATGGCTGGTATGACCGCGCCGCCTGAAGGGCTATTTTTGAAAGAAGTAATTTATTAATGAACTTGTAAAAAGTATTTCGTCTTGTCATTGCAAGGCGCCCTCCGTCTTCGGCCGACCTGAACATGCATAGCGAGCGCATTCCCCGCTGCTTGCGGCGGGGTTAGCGAGCGAATACTATGCTTTTTACCTTACATACGGAGATTCCCCGCAGCTTGCTGCGGGGAGCTTCAATGCACAATTTTTGCTAGACAATCGCTCCACTTTATCCTAAAAGATTGGTAACGTTCAAAAGGTGAGGCATCAATGTATTTCGACCGATTGGATATGGATATTGAAGTAACCTTTGATGCCCAATTTCTCTTTCCAATATTCCTCCCACTTGTCCCTGGAGTATT
>DSAQ01000117.1 GCA_011046395.1 Pseudomonadota bacterium | reverse complement strand
TAGCTCCGATTAAGCAAGATCAGGGCTCTATTGAGACCCTCGAATTACCAGGGTCGGGCAAGGTGCCACAGCTAAGATTACTGATAAAAAGATCATTTAAAAACTTGACAACAATAAACCAGATCGCAAAGCTCAAATGATATAAAAAGTCCCGGAACTCTGCGTGTTCCGTGTTCTCTGCGGTGAAATAGAAAAACGGGATGGACATCCGTATCGGCACATCTGGCTGGATCTATCCGCATTGGCGAAAGGTATTCTATCCGGAGCATCTGCCGCAATCAAAATGGCTTAATTTCTACGCCGGACGGTTCACCAGTGTGGAACTGAACGCCAGTTTCTATCGCCAGCCAGCCCGCAAGAACTTTGAAAACTGGCGAAAAAAGACCCCGCCCGATTTCCTCTGGTCAGTCAAAGCCAACCGCTATATCACACACATTAAGAAATTACGTGACACCCAGGACAGCTTGGGGACTTTCTACCGCGCCTTAGAGGGGTTGGGTGAAAAACTGGGCGTCGTTCTCTGCCAATTGCCGCCCTCGCTCCGTTTTGATGAGAATATTTTTGCTGATTTTCTGGACGCACAGCCCCCAGGATATAAAATAACCTTTGAATTCAGACATGCCTCATGGCTCTGCGAAGAGGCCTATAAACTGCTGCGCAGGAAAAATGCGGCCTTTTGTATATCAGACACGGCCGGACGCTATCCTTACGCTGAGGTAATAACCGCTGATTTTATCTATATCCGGCTGCATGGTTCTCAGGTGCTCTATGGCTCAAATTATACCGAAGATGAACTAACAACCTGGGCGGCCAAGATTAAAGGATGGCAAAAAGATGTCTTTGTTTATTTTGACAATGATTGTCAAGGCTACGCCGTACAAAATGCCCTGCGTCTGAAAGAACTATGCCTTAACTAAGGTAGATTATCTCCCCGCTCACTTCCCGCGCGGTTATACCTTCTTCCCGCTGCAAGATAATAGCCCCGGTATGATCTATGTCCACGGCCGTGGCCGCAAAGAGAGGTTCATCATAGACATTGGTCCCATATAATACACGTTTCCCCGGGGTGTCACTGTAAAGTTTCCACTGTTCTATCAAAGGATTAGCTGGCTTCACCGGCTCATAAAAGAATTCGAGATACCTTTGCTCAAAATGGGCCATTAGCCCTATGTGCCAGCCGATCTTGGTTAAAAGCAGGGCGATAAAGTCTTCAAGAGGCACTTCCTTCCCGAGGATTTCCTGGAGGGAAATAGCCATGGGCCGCAGGTGTTCGGGAAAAGAGGTGTTATTGACATTAACCCCTATCCCGAGCAGGAGGTATTCCTCGCCCAGGGTTCTGGAAGTATAGCCTTCAATCAACATGCCAGCAAGTTTTTGTCCATGGAAATGGATATCATTCACCCACTTGATGTTAGCCCCGACACCATAATGCCTTATAGTCTCGCAGCAGGCCACACCCAGGATCAAGGAATAAAATTGGCGATTTTCCGGGAGAAACGCCGGATTCAAGACCAGAGTAAGCCACGCCCCTCCGGAAGGAGCATACCAGGATCTATCGAAACGTCCCTTGCTCTTCTCCATTTCGCGGGCTATGACTACGCCGCCATCGATAAAGGCCGACCCCTTTTTCTCTCCCGTCTCTATAAGTTGCCGGGCCTGCCTCATACCCCTATCCAGACAGGAATAACAAAAAAACTCCCGGCCCATGTCTGCTCCGCGGCGCATGATAACCTCGGCTTCATCTCCCCATTTCGGTCCGCGGGTAAGGACTTCCGCCTCCCGGCATCCCTTAAGCAACCTGAGGAGCCGTTCTTCCTGGGGATGTTCCCGAGGATAAATAGAATCTATACCCATTCGTTTTGGATCTTTTGTACTATCTTTCGGATATAATTGAGCTTGCCGGGCGGGCAGATACCAAGGAGGGGTTCGCCCTGGTTGACGGTGACATTAGGCTGAAAATAGACGGTATGGATAATCCCCGGCTCTCCATTATAGATGAGCGGGGTATCACGTTTCATCAAAGACATTATGAGAATTTCCTCCCCCGGTCTTACCAGGACGGTACCGTGTTTTTTCTTTTCCAGTTTATAGGTTATCTCCGGAGGGAAGAAATACTTAGCCCTCTCCGGGGCATTAAAGGTAATAAGTACCTGTTTGAGTATCTTGTTAATGACTTCATCTTTGGTCATGGGATGACGAATAGACATAAGATACGTGTTGGCCTCAACAAACTTACCGTTCAAATTAACCTGTAAATCACTTATAGTTCCGTTGATATGGGCATGTATAGGAATGCGGTTCCGTTCGCGCTCCAGGACATAAAGAAGCGTGCCGGGAATATGCTGCCACGTTCCTTTGGGGCCCGCTACTTTCATTCCATCGTCTGCCATGAAACGTACCCAGCCGGTATTAGGGGTCTCAACCAAAAAATCCTCATAAGGGTCTTCTCGATAATGGATAAGTAGCTGGTCTAAATCTATCTCTGACAAAACATTTCCTCTCTAAGGGCTCGCTCAAAAATAACTTCACATTTTGACGAGCCGATCCATCCCGTATGGCTGCGTTGCTCGTCGGTTAAATAGCCTGCTATTCGCCCTCCTCGCGCCTTGCCATACGGGCGCCTCGACCCCTTAAAATGTAACTTTATTTTTGAGCGAACCCTAACGGTAATAGAGATTGCTGCCCCCCATGTTCAGAAGGCATTTATAGAGATTATACCTGAACTCACGCCTGTCCCATATCCCCTGAATATGGCCCCGCGCCAGGGCCCTCTGGGCGCTATGATAATCAGGTGGAATATCCTCGCCCGTAGTCTCCCGGATAACCCTCGGCCCGGCAAAACCAATCTTAGAAGAACGGATGGCAAACTGATAGGGCGAGCAGCCGAGAAAACTAGCCACCGGACCTGCATAGGAATTATTATCATACACCACGATGTAAAGACCGCCGGAGTCGATATATTCACGTACCGCCATGGTACACTTGGGCATCTGTACCACGCCCACCGTACCCTCCTGGATACGGATACCTCCCGTAGCATGGACGTAGGCTAAAAACGGACGCCTCATTATGCGCGCCTTCTCACAGGCCCGGACAAACTTGTCGCCCTCTGCCGCTCCCACCGTACCGTTGCGAAAGTCATTAAAGAGCATGGCCACTATAAGGCTTATTCCTTCCACCCGGGCATGAAAGGTAATCATAGCACTGGTGCGTCCGGTCTTGATAACATCACGGCGTATCTTGTTTTCAAAGCCCTGGTAATCTATGGCATTTATCGAACCTATGTGTCCGTTAAACTCATGTATAGACCCCCGGTCAAATAAGTTCTGCAGATACCATTGATATTCAAGGGGAAAATGGTGCCCGCAGTTCTGGCAAACACCGCAGAACTCACCATAAAGATCCGGCACCCATAGATCCAGACAGCCATATTTCCGCGCATTAGGACAGGATACGGTCCGATCTTCATTGGCTAACGGGCTGACATAGGTATCTCCCCAATCTTCCATGACCTCTTCGGCACCGGAGCCAGTTGAAGACGCGGCCATAATCCTGAGCTGTTTCTTGGCAGCAGAGTTGGCAATAAAATCGTAGGCCGATATAAGGGGCGAAGAGATTTTTCTGAGAAAGACAGAACCTTCTCCGGAGACCTCTTCGATCACCTTTTTAACCTGCTTATGGTGATGTCGGATAAGACCATAACGGAGGCCATAGTAACCCTTAAGCACCGCATCTTCTGTCTTCTTAAAGACTTTATCCGGCCAGGTTACACTCTCATTGTAAAAGCCCTGCCCCATCTTACGGTATTTTAAGGAACGCAAACGTAAAAGACGTTCCTCTTCTCCCTCCGTCAACTCCCACCGTATGTAGATATCAAATTCGTAGTTGCGTTCTGCCGCCTTTTCCTGTTTGATGGCGTAGGCCCGGAAGGTGCGAAAACTCTTTGTCTTAAGAACGACCTCATCCGTAGCCCGGATCATCTCATAACGAAGCTGCCTCAAAAGAGCAAAGTCATCACGCCTGGCTCCTAAAACTGGCTCCGGCACAATACGATCAATCGTTTTCAACCGTAGATTATCCTGGGCCGTAATAGAGAGTTGTTTGGCACAGAAGGTAAGCAAATCCTTGGGAACCTTTTCCCCTTCTTTAATCTTTCCCTCGATGGCTGCAGCCCCTTCCGGTGAAATAACCGAATAATAGCCGTGTGAAAGCATAAGACGTATATCGCTCATGCCTATGGCTTCCGCTCCTCCGGAACCGCCCTCTGAGATGAGTGATACTATAGGCACACGCAGTTTGGCCAGGGCGTAAAGGTTGCGTGCGATCTGCTGGGCGGCACCAGGATAATCCTCAATAGGAAAAGCACCGGGAGTAAATACATAAAAATGTATAGGTATCCCTTCGGTCTCCGCCACTTCCATGTAACGCATGGCCTTTTCATTGCCCCACGGCCTGGTGCAGCCGCCATTGCGGTATTCTTCGCCATGGCCTTTTTCATGGCCAATAACCATCACCTGGTGAACATAAACGTGGCCCTTAACCCGTCTGGAGATAGTGGCCTTGGCAACAACCATAGAAGGATCGATGTTGCAGTCCTCCATCCCTCCCAGTTCAGTGTAACTGTCATAGACATTTTCCAGGATATTTTGCAGTGTAATGCGCTGGGGGTTACGGACGATACGCACTATCTCATCCGGAGTAAGGGATTTTTCTGCTCTATCCTCCAGAAATGAGATGGTCTCTTCCAGGTCGGCCAGCTCGGCCGCTATGGACCCTTCGGGCCGGTCATAGATTTCTTCCTTCAGGTGCTGGACCTTCTCCATTAAATCGCCCAGATTGCCCCACTCGGCGCCCTCCTTAATGTCCAGGAGATACTGCACCCTGAGTTCAATCTGGGAAAGGCGTTTATTAATTTCTGGCGTCATTAGTCTTTAAAGATAAGTAAGTTATCAATATTTTCTTTGAGATAATCAAGGTTGGTTATTATCGGTTCTTCACGGCTGTTCTGGCCTTCGATTTTGACCTCCGACAGGAAAGTTCGACCCCTCTCTTTGGCCTCTGCCAGGTTTGCTCCCCACACAATGGCCAAAGCCAGATTAGGGTCATATTCACTGGGAATATCATAGGCCTCCGGGTGAGGCACATGCGAATAAATACTTAGCCAGGGAAAGGCAGGGAGTTCAAGGCCAGTAATCGTCCCGATCCAGGGAGTAAACCCTCTTTTCGTATCCTCAGCCACGACGCGAAACTCAATAGCCACCCCCGTAAAAGATATATCCTTTTGTCTGTATCCCAGCCGTTCACCAAGGGCCAAACGGATCTGTTCTTCGATGAGATTAGGAGGGCTATCATGGCCACGAATGCGCGACGTCTTGGCCGAGACATCGTTTTCCACCTGTATCCGGGTATTAACCTCCAGCAAATAGGAATGCCCTTCCCTGGTCACAACCCACTCCCAGGTGCCCACATTATCGTATTTGACATGGGCTGCCAGCTTAAGCGAATAACCGATTATTTCGTCAAGAATCCGCTGGGGATTAAACTGATAACCAGAAGGATTCCCCAGATCAAATCCCGGAGACACCTCAATACGCTTCTGCCTCCCCAGGCTCTGGATGGTGCAATTTCTGGTGCCAAAATGTACCATCTCCCGATGCTTACTGCAAACCAGTTGCACTTCCAAGTGGTTGTAATCATTAATACATTGTTCGATCAGCACCCCTTCGTCACCAAACTGCCTCTTGGCATAATTCTTTATTCGACGATAGACCTGCCGGAACTGGTCGATATGGGTTACCTGATCAATACCCATGCCACCACCGCCAGCCGAGGCCTTGACCAGGATGGACGGATTCTTTATCCTCTTTTCTTCCTGAATATAAAAGAGTTCCTCGGCCAGCCCCTCAGCCTCGATCTCATTATAAATAGGTACGTCCGATCCCGGGATAGTCGGTATCTTCAAGGCGTTGGCTATGCTCTTAGTATTAATCTTACTGCCTAAGACCTTGATAACCTCCCAGCCTGGCCCGATAAAAGTCAAGCTACGCTCTCTGGTTTGAACCCGGCGGGCAAAACGGTAGTCTTCGGCAAAAAAACCATAGCCCGGATGGACGGCCGTGCAGCCGGTATGATCGGCCACGGCCAGGATATCATTTGGATCACGATAACTGGACACCCGCCAGGCATTGCGCCTATTGCTCTGGCTGTCACGATTCAACTTCACATGCAGAGAACCTTCGTCTTCCTGCGTATAGACGACCACGTAATCCAGCCCTAGGTTTTTACAGGCGTTCATTATCCGAATGGCTATCTCGCCACGATTGGCGATAAGTACTTTATCTTCCAAAGGCTAAAGTCCCACCTACTATTGTTGATGACTCGATGTCTCGGAATTTCTATCCGCCTCAGGCGGAAAATCATGAGTTTTTAAGGCCGGCCATTTTTATGTTATTCGAGTAATAATCAATCATTGAGGCTCTTGCAAAATTATCTGTCATCCCCGAATGATTCTATCCCCGATACAGGCATTCGGGGACGGATATGGTTTTTACTTGAACATGCATAGCGAGCGCATTCCCCGCTGCTTGCAGCGAGGTTAGCGAGCGAATACGATGCATTTTACCTTGCATACAGAGATTCCCGCAAAAGCGTTGCGGGAATGACAAAAAATGGAGTTTGGCAAGGGCCTCCATTAACAAATACCAATCATCACCGCTATTGCATACGATGTGTCCGGGATTATAACTATGCCTGTTTCAAAATGCAAGAAACCCGCTCATAATGACGGGTGTTCGACACTTATAACCCATTTTCCTGGCAACCGTCAATTTCTTTCTCTCTTAATTACGTATATAGATAATAAAAACAACTAGTTATATATCAGAGTAGCCACTCCTTCTGAACCCGGGAAAAGTGTAAGATATTTTTTCTTGACAAAGGCTAAAATGAATATTATAAAGCCCCGAAATATTAAATGGCATTAAACTTTAAGTTTACTTTTATTAAACTAAACATGCTGTGGGTATGAGTCTAAAAATAGGCGAAAAGTTAAGGCGGCTTCGCTTGGCTAACAATCTTACCATGGAGGAACTGGCTAATCGTGCCTACCTGACTAAAGGATATATATCACAATTAGAACGTGATCTTACCTCTCCATCGATTATCACATTGAAGGACATTCTGGACGTACTGGGGGAGGAGCTAGCTAATTTCTTTAAGGAGGCGTCACAAGAAAAGGAGTTTTATCCCAAATCCGGTAGGGTTATCACATCTGATTCCACCGACACTTTAAGGGTGGAACTCCTTGTACCGGGGGCCCAAAATCGTCTGATGGACCCGGTACTGGTTACTCTTTCGCCCGGGGAAAAAACCTGGGAGGAAGTTTCGCACGAAGGAGAAGAATTCGGTTTCGTATTGTCAGGAACCATACTTCTACATTTAGACAAGGCCAGATATAACGTACGTAAAGGGGACTGTTTCTACTTTAAGGCCAGTAAAGTGCATTGTGTAGAAAATATCGGAAAAGGCGTTGCGAAAATATTGTGGGTGGTTTCACCGCCCATCTTTTAGGTTGGTCCTTGCAGGAGCACATTACTTTTTAGGGGAGGTAATGCAAATTGGAAAATATAGAATTTGGCTTTGGACAACATCTAATGGTTGACGGGTATGGTTCTGAACAGGATAAGTTGACGGATATAAACTATATCTACGATTTTTTGAGTAACTATCCATCAGAAATCGAGATGACCAAGATAATGCCGCCCTATGTATTCCGTTACTCCGGCGTAAGGCCAGAGGATTGGGGAATCTCGGGGTTTGTCCTCATTGCAGAAAGCCATATAAGCATTCATACCTTCCCGGAAAAGCTGTATCTCAGTCTGGATATCTTCTCCTGCAAAGAATTTAATGGACAAAAGGCGATAGAAGATGTCAAAAGATTGTTTAGCCTTGAAAAGATAGAAATAAGGAATCTGGAACGGGGCCTGGAGTTCCCGAAAATCATCCGCAAGGTAGAAAACTTTATACGTGACGAGAGGATGCAGATAAGCATCTAAGGAGATGACTGGCTTTAACTTCGGCGGATTACAAGACGATAAAGCGCGTTTAGAATCCTCAAAAACAGTAATTGTACCGGTCCCTTATGATGGCACCACGTCGTTTCGGAGCGGCACCCGCGAAGGGCCTCTGGCTATTATTAGTGCCTCCCGTTTTTTAGAACTTTACGACGAAGAAACAGATCAGGACGTAAGCGAAACCGGCATTGCCACATTAGGCGAGCTAGAACCCCTCGCCTCCTCGCCCGAAGCCATGATAGAAGCTGTCCACAAAGCCTGCTTGCCACTCCTGCAACAGGGAAAAACAGTGGTGGTCCTTGGCGGCGAACACTCGGTCAGTCTGGGAGCCATAAAGGCTGTTGCTGACTATAAGCCGTCTTTTTCCATATTACAATTCGACGCCCATGCCGATCTAAGGAATTCCTATCAAAATACCCCCTTTAGCCATGCTTGCGTTATGCGCCGGGCCATGGGATATAATCCCATTGAACAGGTGGGGATACGCTCCCTCAGCCGTGAAGAGGCCGTATTTATAAAGGGAAGCGGACTTAAACCATTTTATGCCCCCTCGGTGCTGGCCGATCGGGAAGCAGTCTTACAGGAATTATTGACCCGGTTATTACCTGAAGTCTATATAACTATAGACCTTGATGTCCTGGATCCGTCGATTATGCCGGCCGTAGGTACTCCGGAACCGGGTGGTCTGGGCTGGTACGATTTACTCTTCCTTCTGCGGCACATTGCCCGGGAAAAGCATGTTCTGGCCTTTGATGTAGTCGAGCTTTCACCTCAGCCGGGCAATGTGGCCCCGGACTTCCTGGCCGCCAAGCTTATTTATAAATTGTTAAACTATATCGGTCACTGAAATCAAAAACCATTCAGCCACAAAGTCACGAAGACACGAAGAATGGATATAAATCTTAAACCGCTGGGGCTCTTGCAACAGTCGTCACACCGGTGGAAACCGGTGTCCAGGAGTATCTTGATCTGCTTGAGGTTACTGGATTCCGGCTTTCGCTGGAATGACGAGAATGCCAGTCATGAGACTTTTGCAAGAGGCTCCAATATTAGCGCCTTTGTGTCTTAGTGGCTAACTAGTTATAATAAAAAGGGACTTATAGGTTTGGATCAAGAGGATAAAGGTTTTTTAGACAAATTACTCACCCTTTTTAAAAAAGGAGAAGAGCCCGGGGAAATTGAAGATATCGTGAAGGATATCCGCTACCTGGTAGATGCCGGCAAAAAGCAGGGTCTGTTCAGCGAAGAAGAAAGAAAAATGATCGAGCGGATTCTAAAGCTCAAAAACACAACAGCCCTCGACATAATGATCCCGCGTACCGATATGCTCTGTCTGCCAATTAATACTCCCCTTGACGCCCTCGTCCAGATAATAATCGAAGAGGGACACACGCGTATCCCTGTTTATGAAGGAGACTTTGACCATATTGTGGGAATCGTCCATGCCAAGGATATCTTGAAATTCTGGAAAAAAGACGGGGGAGAAAACAGCCTGAAAGATATATTGCGTCCGCCCTATTTCATCCCGGAAACCAGGCGGGTTGAAGAGTTATTAAAAAAATTTAAGGCCAAAAAATCTCACATGGCTATTGTTATCGACGAATATGGCGCCACAGCCGGTCTCCTTACCATAGAAGATATTCTGGAAGAGATCGTGGGTGAAATCCAGCATGAATACGACATGCCTGAGAAGATATTTGAGGAAGTGGATAAAAATACTATATCAGTAGATGCCAAGACAGACATAGAAAAGATCGAACAGCACTTCGATATGGAGATCCCAGAGGGCAAATATCAATCGGTAGGAGGTTTCATAATAAACCTTATTGGCCACGTGCCGGCCACAGGTGAAAAAATCTCTTTCGGCCCCTTAAGAATAGAAATCGAATCCGCAAACGAACGCAAGATCGATAAAGTCAAAATAACCAGAACCGATCTCAGCAAACAAGAAGAAATGGCCGTCTCCTCGTAATGTAACCGTTTACCGTTGACCGTTCACCGTTCCCGAAAAAGACGGTTTTCGGGTCGCATAGACTCGACTCTTAAGATTTCTTACGGACAACGGTGAACTGATAACGGTGAACGGATACCCCGTAATCAAGGGATAAATGCATGGCAAGATCCATCTCAAATGCCTCTTTTTCTCCAAGACAGTTCTTATTGCCCGTCCTTTCCGGCGTCCTCCTTACCTTGAGCTTTCCCAAAATCGGCGTGGCGGCTCTGGCCTGGATTGCCCTTATTCCCCTTCTTATTGCCATAGACGGCGGCCCAAGACGTGCCTTTCTCTCCGGTCTCATCTTCGGCCTGGTGTATTATTCCGGACTCCTCTACTGGGTAGCCGGGGTAATGCATAATTATGGTAATCTCTCCATCACCGTCAGTGTGGCCATCCTCCTTCTCCTGGTTATTTACCTCTCCCTTTACACCGCAGCCTTTGCCTGCCTTATTGCTGTTACTAAAAAAGCCGGCCTGGGCATAATCATTACTGCGCCTATCCTGTGGGTCTCTTTAGAGTATCTGCGGGCCAAACTCCTTACCGGCTTTCCCTGGGAAAACATTAGCTATACCCAATATACCAACCTGTACGTTATCCAGATCTGCGACATCTTAGGAAATTATGGCCTCTCGTTTTATATTGTATTGGTAAACGCCGTGCTGGCCTGCCTTATTTATAGCCAGCAGGCCGGACAAAATCGGGACAGACCGTTTAAATTATACATACTGGCCCTTCTGGCCATCAGCCTGGTTTACTGGGGTTATGGCTTTTATCGATTACAGGACATCGAGGAAAAAATAAAGACCTCTCCCAAGATTCGGGCCGCCGTTATCCAGGGAAGCATAAAACAGGACCTTAAGTGGAGCCCCCTCTGGCAGAGAGAAACCATAAATATATACGACGGCCTGAGCCGGGAGGCTACCAGGGGTTTCGACACAGATATTCTCATCTGGCCGGAGACCGCTGCCCCATTCTATTTCCAGGACGGTGGCCCACTAAGTGATATTATCCTGCGGCTTACCAGCGATTTAAAAACAAACCTCCTTTTCGGCGCCCCGGCCTATGCCAAGGCAGAGGATGGGGAAACCCCATATTTCAATAGTGCCTATCTCCTGTCAGCCAGTGATGCAATACATAGATACGATAAGGTCCACCTGGTGCCCTTTGGTGAGTATGTGCCGGCCCGGTCGCTTTTACCCTTTGCCGGGAAACTGGTGGCCTCCATAGGTGATTTTACCCCCGGCCACTCCCCTGAACCCCTTACCGCTGCTCAGATGCGTATAGGTGTTCTGATCTGTTTTGAGAGCATCTTCCCGGAACTGGCCAGGCAGCAGGTCCGTAACGGGGCCAACCTGCTGGTAAACATCACCAACGACGCCTGGTTTGGCCGTTCCAGCGCCCCATACCAGCATATGTCGATGGCCGTCTTTCGGGCTGTGGAGAACCGCATCAGCCTAGCCAGGGCTGCCAACACCGGTATCAGTCTATTTGTCCGGCCCACCGGCGAAATCACCCAGGCCACCCCGCTCTTTACACCAGCCTTTTTAAGGGAGGAAATATCTCTTATATCTGAAAAGACAGTTTACAACCAATGGGGAGAGGTTTTCCCTGTCATTTGCTTTATTCTCAGTATAATGGTAATTTTCTACACAGGATGGAGGATTAATCATGTCAATGGAACTTAAAAGCAGGATCGCAGACTTAAAGGCCAAACTAGAACGGTTGCGAGGTCATCTTTGATCTAGACAATAAGATAGAGCGGCTCCGGGAGCTGGATAAGATTATGGCCAAAAACGATTTCTGGGAGGACTCGGCCACAGCTCCCACCATCCTCAAGGAAAGGGCCGCCATCCAGGCAGAGATCGGCGATTGGCATGCCAGAGTAGAAGACCTGGAAGAGACCGAGGTTCTCCTGGAGCTGGCTATAGAAGAAGACGATAGAGAAACCGCTCAGGAGTCCGAAAGAAAACTTTTATCTCTGGAAAGGGCCATAGAACAGGACGAGTTTAACCGGATGCTGCGTGGCGAACATGACCGCAACAATGCCATAATGTCCATCAATTCCGGGGCGGGAGGTACTGAAGCGCAAGACTGGACCCAGATACTCCTCCGGATGTACACTATGTGGACCCAAAATAAAGGTTACCAGCTTACTGTTATCGATATACTCCCGGGCGACGAGGCCGGGGTGAAAAATGTTACCTTTACTGTGGCCGGACCCTATGCCTACGGCTACTTGAAGGCCGAAATAGGTGTGCACCGGCTGGTGCGCATATCACCCTTTGATGCCAGCGGGAGAAGACATACTTCCTTTGCCTCTGTTTCTGTACTGCCGGAACTGGATGAGACCATTGACGTTGAAATCAATGAGGCTGATTTGCGGATAGATACATACCGGGCTAGCGGCGCCGGCGGCCAGCATGTCAACAAGACCAGTTCAGCCGTCCGTATTACCCATATCCCGACGGGTATCGTGGTGCAGTGCCAGAATGAGCGCTCCCAGCATAAGAATAAGGCCACGGCCATGAAGATCTTAAGGGCGCGCCTTTATCAGCGGGAAAAGGCCATCCAGGACAAGAAAAAACAGGAACTCCACGATGAAAAGAAAGAAATCGCCTGGGGTAATCAGATAAGATCGTATATCCTGCAACCCTACCGCCTGATCAAGGATCACCGGACAAATCTGGAAGTAGGCAATGTTGATGCGGTACTGGATGGTGGCTTAGACCCATTCATCAGTGCCTTTTTGCTGAAGGATGCTCAGGTCTGAGACCTGTCTGCGTACGGCCCTGCACAGGCAGGTAGGCCAGCTCTGTATCCCGGACATACTTTTGAATCCCGTCGGCCAGGTGTTCAGCTATGTCATTAAGGTATCCTTCATCCTTCAGGCGATCCGCCTCCAGGGGGTGGCTGAGAAATGAGATTTCCACCAGGACAGAGGGCATCTGCGCACCGATAAGGACAAAGAAGGGGGCCTGTTTTACCCCCAGGTTATTAACCTGCTCATATCGTTTAGTAAGGCCGCCTACCAGGCAGTCCTGCACGTACTCTGCCAACCGGCATGATTCGTTAATCTTACAGTTCAGCATAAGGTCATTTAATATCTTCTGAAGGTCGCTTATATTCTTTGTAGAAGTAGCATTTTCACGGGCAGCGACACGCATGGCATCCTCATCCGAAGCCAGATTCAAAAAGTACGTCTCAATACCCCGGGCCTCCGGGTTAGGTGCAGAATTGGCATGAATAGAGACAAAAAGATCGCCTTTCTTGGTATTGGCAATGGCCGTACGCTCTTCAAGAGACAAAAATGCGTCCTTGTCCCGGGTTAAGATAACGCTGCACCGCAGCCGCTCTTCGATCTTCTGTTTAACCTTCTTGGTGACCTTAAGGACAATATCCTTCTCCTTCAGACCGTTAACTCCTATCGCTCCGCAGTCTTTACCTCCGTGTCCGGGATCTAAGACTATCCTTCGCACCCCCAGACCCAACTGCTGGGTAAGCGTCAACTGTCCAGAGTCTTTCTCTTTTCCCTTTTCCGCCCGCTCGCCGATGACATCGATAACAATACGGAAGGGATTCAGCAGGTAAAAGACCTTATATTTCTTAAGCGATTCGATATCCAGGACCACCCTTACGGTATCCTTCTTATACTGGCCGGCACGCACATAGCGGAGCAGGCCGTCCATGATCGGGATAGGATCCCGCAGATTGGGACCCAGGCAGCTCCGGAAGATATCAATATAAAGCCGCTTTGGTTTTTTAATATCAGGGTCTTTCTTCAGCAGATGTTCTTTGAACGGCACCTGGTCTTCTGCATCAATGACCACACGCGTGTAGTCGGAGGTGGACCAGGATCGAATGTCTTTTACCTCGTGCAACCCTTTGATAACCGGTGTTCTTTCCAGTTTCGGCCTTTCTTCGGCCTTAGCACCGGCCGCCGCCTCTCCAGCCGGCGCATTATCCTCAGGCCTGCCGATCTTAGCTAACAAAGCCTTGGCCTCTTTAGCCCAGGGGCTTTTCGGAAAGCGTTTACACAGCCTCTCATACATATCGATAGATGCAGAGAGGTCTCCCGGTCTTCCGGAATAACGGTAAAGCTCCCGGTATATACTGGCCATCATATAGAGACATTCAGGCGCTACCGGGCCATCGGGTTCATCCGAATATATTTTTTTGAATTTATCGATATGCTCCAGCCAGAACTGGCGGTATTTGGTGTGAGGCGAGGACTTAAAGTCCGTGTAATCCCGTTTCGCCCTTACGTATGCATCCTGAGACGAAAGGGCCCAGGAAGAGGCCGGACTAAGCCCTCCTGCCAGTATAAAAAGCCACAAGAGCAAAGACCAGCAGACGATATAGCTTAAGTGATACTTTTTTATGTCCCTACCCATTACTTAATTAATATCGGCTCCCTTTTGTGTAATTTTAAATACCAAAATCCAAATGCCAAAATTGATGGTTTCGTAAAAAGTCGTCATTCCCGTGAAAACGGGAATCCAGCGAATGCTAACTAGTTGAAAAGACTGGATTCCTGCTTCCGCAGGAATGACAGAAAAGGGCTTTTCCAGACTTCCAACGAACTCAGGTTGACGTAGCTGGTATAATTTGTTCATGTTCTTTGATAGTTATAAGTTTATAGCCAAGGTTTTTTGCTTTACGTTTTAAGGTTGCGATCACCCGATCTTTGTAG
>DSAQ01000245.1 GCA_011046395.1 Pseudomonadota bacterium | reverse complement strand
GATGCCTGGCAAAGAGACCGAAACAACAGTGCAAAGAAGATTGCTTGGCAGTTCACCGCAGCGGACGCTCGGATCAAACTGAAGCGTCTTTATCCGAAATTATAGTTGTTACATGGTACTAGTATTGCAAAAGAAATGAATTGCCATTCACTCGGATGCGTATAGGTGCGCTTTCATCCGATGTTCTCACTCCTACTTTAAGTTCCCGCTCAAGCCCGCAATATTTCCTGTGGCTGTAGATCAAGGTCAGGGACTGATGTCTTGCCGAAATGGCGATGGATAAATCGGCCCTTTCTCATAATAAGTGGGTAAGTTAATACTACCCCGACAATTTTGTCATTCCCGAGGATTTAATCGGGAATCTGGTTTTTTAAACCGTATCCCCGATACAAGCATTCGGGGATGACAGAAAATAGAAACGCTCGGAGATGGTTGGATTACCCACTTGAAATGAGAAAGAACCATAAAATAATAATTGACATGTTAGCGACCGGCCCGCAGAATTATAATATAATTACGGTTCAACAATAGGCACCCAAGGAAGGGAGGGATAAACGTGCGAACAGAGCCACGGATACCATTTGAAAGTAAGGTCATCTTCGGTTATCAAAATCAAGCCGTATCCGGGTCCATTACCAACCTCAGTTTGAAAGGTATCTTTATTAACTCCCATAGTTGTCCCCCAAAAAACTCTTTTATTGAACTTGCCCTGGCGGTGCCGTTTTTATCTGAGCCGCCTAATGTCATGGCTAAGGTAAAGAGAACGGATGATGGTGGATTTGCTGCTGATTTTTTCGGCATGAATCACGAGGTTGCCTCCTCTATATGGTCCTTTGTTTGTGCCCGGCTTACATCATTAAGTAATTGTCCTTACTGTGGTATGCCTGTCGGGGATAAACGGCCTTCCCATTGCCCTCACTGCACCTATTTACTATCCTTTGATGACCCGGACTATTTTGAAAAACGTGATACGGCTATCACCAGGAAGGGCCTTATGGATTTCATCGGGAAGCTTTCCGATCCAGAAGTCCATGCCATCGCCAGAACCATAAGAAAATACCTTTTGGGGCGTAATACCGAGATATCCGGCAACAGCGACGAAGAAATGGTCGGGACCTGTGATAAGATGAGGACTGTATTTCATCTGATTCGTAAGGTAGCCACGGCAGATGTGCCTGTCCTGATTATTGGCGAAACAGGCACGGGCAAAGAGATGACGGCCAGGGCCATTCATGAAAGGAGCCTCAGGCAAAGCGGCCCGTTTATTCCCATAAATTGAGGAGCCATCCCTAAAGACCTCCTGGAGTCGGAATTATTTGGCCATGAAAAAGGGGCGTTTACCGGGGCTAAGAGGCAGGTGCGGGGCCGCATTGAGTATGCTGCGGGTGGCACCCTTTTCTTAGATGAAGTGGGAGAGCTACCCCCACCCCTCCAGGTAAAACTTTTACGGTTTCTGGAGGATTACCGGATCGAGAGAGTGGGCGGCCGGGAGAGCATCCAGGTCGATTTACGTATCATCGCCGCTACCAATCGCGACCTTGAAAAGGATATCGCCGAAGGCCGCTTCCGGGAAGATCTCTTTTATAGATTAAACGTCGTCACGATTCACATGCCGGCCTTGTGCGAACGGGGAGAGGACATCGTTATTATGGCGGAAATATTCCTGCGTAAGTATGCCCAAAAGGCAGGCAAAAACATAGGTGGTTTTACCCGGGAGGCATTGACTGCCCTTAAGACTCACCACTGGCCAGGTAATGTCCGGGAGCTTGTCAACCGTATAAGACGGGCTGCAGTAATGACGGAACAGCGTTGGATAACCCCGGATAATCTGGAACTCAAGATGGGCCAAAATCAAGGGGAAGGGCTGAAGGAAGCTAGTAAGGGCTTTGAGTATAACTTGATAAAAGAGACCCTGGGAAGGCATGAAGGTAAAATCAGCCAAACAGCCAAAGCCCTTAAAATCAGCCGTTCCGAAATGTACTACCTGCTGAAAAAACACGGTATTCAGCGTGCCTAACAGACTATATTCACCGCAGAGACGCAAAGAACGCAGAGAAAAAATTATATTTTTCACCTGAAAATCCCCTTTTGACAGGCGACCCGCCTGTCCTACTGGTAAATAATTGCCCTCTAAAAGTAGGTCGGGCGTCTCGCCTGACTTGTTTCCATCCTCCTTTGTGAGCAAATGGCTCATAAAATTTTTGATATTCCCTGCCAATCGAGGCTCTTGCAAAACTGTTTGTCATCCCCGAATGTTTCTATCGGGGATATGGTTTTTCAAGCAGTTAGAACCAGATTCCCGCTCAGAATCGCTGCGGGAATGACAGAATGGAGGCTTTTGCAAGAGGCTCAATCAATAATAATTGAATAGATGTTCAAAACTTAGAAAACGCAACTAATTGATATAGTTGCGTTTATCTTATCACAGGAAAATGCGTATAAACATTAGAACACTTTGGAGGAGGTGAAGAACGACCGGTTATGATGGAAGATACGGAAAATCAATGAGTTAAGAATTTGGCATCCTCCTTGCGATAGATAATAAAACAAGGAGGGCTCCGGCGGTGAAGAAAGTGGTAGCAGGTCTGATCTTTCTTGCTTCGCTTTCAGTGGTTGCGGCTTTGGCCCAGGAAGGCAGCGATACAGCATACCTTTTGGGCGAAAAAATTGTCTGCCTTGAGGACGCCGAGTTGCATCGTATAGCCGGCCGCGGCTTTAGCCCCGCCCTGCAACAGGGCGAAGTCTCCCGGATCATCCTGTGGGATGAATGGCGGGCAAAAGGCGATAACGCAAAAGCCATCGCTGGCCCTCGGGATACGGGCACTACGGGAGGTGCAACTGTATCCATATCGATTAGTTCAGCAAAGAAGGGGGGATGTAGAAAGCGGGGAAAAGTAGGAAAAGTGATAACATCCGAATTTAGTGAATGGCAAAAAAACAAAAAAATCGCAAGGAGGAGAGTATGAAGAAATCGTTAATAGTATTGGTCGCCATGGCCTTTGTCCTGGCCCTGAGCCTGCCGGCCCTGGCGGATGTGGACGTGACCGGAACGGTCAGTGTAGCAAAGGACAAAGAAGTTAGCGAAATGGTGTCCATAGAGAAGGCCCATTATATCGGTGTAAAACAGTTGGCTACTCCTACCAATTCGGCTGAGGCCGCGGCCGTAAAAAATGATGTCAACGCGTCCAATATCGTTACCGAGGTACCGGTTCCAGCCGTTCCACCTACCTACGTTGACAACGAGATAGTGGAATCACATATATTAGTTGATCCCGGGCATGCGGCAACACCCATCAACAAGAATGCCCTGATCGACGGTGGTTCTGGCAATGATGCGGCAGGAGTCACGGGCATCAACCAGTCCCCGGGCAGCATCAACAACCAGGGGAATGCCGTTTCTGTCTCCATGACCGCGGCAGGGAAGGCCTTCCTGCATGCCGAAGCTGCGGCTGAGAAGATAAACGGTGGCGTGTGCAGCGACGACTCGGGCCAGACACTCTCTAACTCAATAACTGCTACGGAGAGCGTGCGTGGCAACAAGATCGACGCGGCCCTGGTCGGTGTGGATGGCATCCTGGGTGTAAACCAGGCCGCCGGCAGCATCAACAACCAGAATAACGCCGCTGCCTTGGCAGTAGGCGCGGATTCTATCGCCGCCCTGTCCGAGGCCGACCTGGGTCTGGTCAACATCGGAAATAATAGCTTTGAGCTGGCCGTTCAGTTGACGGATACCATAACCGGCGGTGCCTTGGCCAATGCCAGTGGCATTGTTGGCGTTAACCAGTCCTCGGGCTGCATGAACAACCAGGCCAATGTTGTGGCAGTATGCGCTGTTTCTAGCCCGTTCTAAGATGTCTTATCTTTTGTGAAACCGGAGAGAGGGAAGCGGGGTTGGCCCCTTCCCTCTCCTCCTAAGTAAGTTATCGTCAATTATGTCATTGCGAACGAAGTGAAGCAATCTCCAGCGAGATTGCTTCGTCGTTCCCCAGAGGTGAACTCCTCGCAATGACAAGAATGACAAGCTGGATAAAATTTAAAAGACACCAGTAGGATCTTCGAGAGTCCTTAGGTAGGCGAATGAGAAAAAGTAAGATAGCGGCCTTTACAGGTATCCTTATTTTTCTCCTATCCTGCGCTCTTCACTCATCTGCCTGGGCAGGCACAGTGGTAGTCAGGATGATGCACCGCGGGCCGGCCATATACAAAAAGGTCATTAGCCTGCGAGAAAAAAAGTTCATCAAGATAGTCCCGCAAAGTAAGGATTATAGTTGTGGCGCAGCGGCGATAGCCACCGTCTTAACCTACCAGTTTGGCAAGGAGACCTCAGAAGCGAATGCTGTACAGGGCCTGCTGGAGGTTGCAGACCTTGAGGTAGTAAAGAAAAAAGGATTCTCACTTCTGGACTTAAAAAAATATGCGGAAAATATAGGTTACCGGGCCGGCGGTTTCAAGGTTAAGGCCGACCTACTTCCCAACATAAACAAACCGACGATCGTCCTCATCGATGTCCGGGGTTATTCGCATTTTGTAGTCCTGAAGGGTGTGCGCGGGGAGGATGTCTTCCTGGCTGATCCGGCCTGGGGAAACCGTATCATGGATCTTGCGGACTTCTTAAAGGCATGGAACGGCATTGTCTTTGCCTTTGATGGCCCAAAGCTGGCTGATGCAAGTGGATTAACCTGTGAAGACCGTGAGGCCATGCCGGTAGATTGTGTCCTCCGGATGAAGAGCCTGGATAGTGCCGGACGTTTCATTATGGACCCCTCCCAGCAGAGCGCTATCACTAAAACCATTTATCGGGATAGTTTGCTATGACGATAAAAATGCATAGGTTGCGATTGGCGATAGTGGTGTGGAGCATAATTTTCAATCTCGTATTTCCTCACGCGCTATCTGCCGGTCCACCAACTGATCTGTTGGGAGTGGAAGCCGAGGCCGTGCCCGAAGAGGAACTGGGAGAGGTACGGGGTGGCTATGCTGGTTTCTATTTTGCTTTTGACTTCTCCGGGTATTGGAACAATACGGGCGGCTGGGGAAGCACAAGCACAGCCAAGGGTTCTGCCACCTACCACAGTGACGTGGGGGATGTTAAGGTCGTGGTTAATGAGAGTACTAATGATACTACTAACGGTAATCACGTCACCGTAGAATCATCCTCGGTGTCATCCTCCACAGGCGATTCTACAGCCATGCCTTTTTCATCCCCGACGAGCACAACCCTGAGCACGGGAGACAAACTCGTTAAGATGAGCGCCTTTGTAGGTGATATAAACCAGACCCAGGGGGTGATTCAAATCTGCCAGGTGCCGGGCAGCAACAATGTAGTAACCACGGTTATGAACCTCCAGCTTACGGTGATAAATATAAATGATCCATCCAAGGTAGCCCAGTTGTCCTCAATATTGCCGGGGCTGGTCGTGCATTGATAATATATCTATGGGAAGGAACTCTTACATGAGCACAAATGGCTTAAAAATAATATTCAAAATAGTATTTGTCTCTTGTATGGCTTTGCTATTCTCATGGTCACCGGTCAGCGCCGACCTATCCGATACCATGAGCGAGAGTTCCAGTTCAACCGTTACAGAGGAGACGACTATCACCACGGATATCGCCGTTGGTGTCAGTCAAACGGCTGAGGTTGGCCACTCGGCGGCCAGTTCCGGTACGGCTACGGGAACGAGTGATAATAACCAAATAATCGATAGCGAAGGGATAGAAAAATCTGCCGATATCTGGGCCGATTCGTTAAGCGGCTCAAGCGGCATTATCAGCATTAATCAGGCCCCCGGAACGTTGAACAATCAAGGGAGCGCTGTGAATGTCACCTATGCCACTGAGGCTACAGATACCCTGCTCCAGGCCACGACGGCCTTGCAGAACCAGAGCTCCGGAAATGAAGTAAGCGCTGATACATCTGAAATAACCAATGAGATCCATGGCAATGCCTTTTACGGGGGCACAGGCATAATAACCGTCAATCAATCCGCCGGCAGCCTTAATACCCAAACTACGCTTGTTAATCTTACAATTGGTGCCAGCTCCGCTGTTTCTCTTTCCGATGCCGACCTCGGCATGCTAAATGCCAATAACAAGATAACAGATATCGGGGTTACGCGAATCGACAGCTTAAGTACCTTTGCCCTGCAAGGAGCTAAGGGTATTATCTCCATCAACCAGTCCTCCGGGTGTCTCAACCATCAGGTCAATGCCATATCCGTATCCGTGCGTGAATTTACTTTATATTAGTAGATTTTTTGTGATAGCATAAAAGTGGAGACATAAGAGGCTCTTGCAAAACTGTTTGTCATCCCCGAATGTTTCTATCGGGGATATAGTTTTTCAAGCAGTTAGAACCAGATTCCCGCTCAGAATCGCTGCGGGAATGACAGAATTGGGACTTTTGCAAGAGCCTCATAAAATATGCCTTTAGAAAGGATGATTCCGTGCGCTATAAACTCCTCTCCCTCTTGCTTATTATCCTGGTCTATGCATCTATCTTTCCGCCTTACGTACTGGCCCAACAAGAAGAACGAAAGCCAGTTCCCGGTGTCTCCGTGGAAAAAGGCGGCGCCCTCCTTCCGACCGGGCGATTTGTGCTGGAACCGGCATTTCAATATGCCCATAACTCCAGCAAACAGCTTGTCTCCATAAGCGGGTTCAGTATATTTAACGCCATCCTCATCGGCCGGATCGACCTGAAGGAAATCGAAAGGGATATTTATATACCTTCCATAACGGCCCGGTTAGGTTTCAAGGACATGGAATTAAACGTCAAGGTGCCGTGGATGTACCGGAAAGATAAGGAGACAAACCCGGCCACAGAGCCCCCTACTGTGTATTCCGCTGATGACAGCGGCCTCGGGGATATCGAAGGCGGGTTTTATTATAAACTGGTCAATGAGCACGGCGCTGTTCCGGATATCATCCTTAGCCTGGGCGTCAAATCGGACACTGGACGTGATCCCTATGGGCTACAAACTGAGACAGTTGGCGGCCAGTTACGTTACAAAGAGTTTCCGACGGGCACCGGACACTGGGGTTATTCCGGCGGCCTCATCTTTGTCAAGACCACTGACCCCGCGATCGTATTCCTGAACCTGACCTACTTTTATAATGATTCCAGAGACATTGGGACAGAAAATGGAACATTTTACGGCAAAGTTGACCCGGGGGACAGCTTTGAATATAACATCGGCACTGTGGTAGCCCTGAACGAGAAATTTTCTATTAACTTTACCCTCAACCAGCGTATCACCGGAAAGACGGTGCAAAACGGATCTGAAATAGCTGATAGCGACCTTAATGCCATCTCTTTAAATCTGGGTGGCACCTATGCCATCTCTAAGTGGTTCTCCATAGATGTGACCGCCGGGATTGGGCTGACCTCGGACGCCAACGATGTGACGCTGATGATAAGGGTGCCCATTAATTTTGAATTTTAGTTCGCGTATATAGCATGAGCGTGCAATTGCCCGCAGGCGGCCGAGATATCGGCGCCCTTGCTCTGCCGGATCATAGTTGTGTAATGGTTTTTTACCAGTATTTGTTGGAAGGCGAGGATCTTTTCCGGTGGCGGTTGTTTGAACTCCGAGCCTGGATAGGCGTTGAATGGTATAAGATTGATCTTGGCCCGGACGTTTTTGAGCAACCTAGCCAAAGCCTGCGCCTGCTCCGGCGCATCATTTACCCCGTATATAAGGAGATATTCAAAGGTTATCATACGCCGCTGCGGCAGGGGAAAGCGCCGGCAGGCATCGATCAATACCTCCAGGGGATAAGTCCGGTTGATGGGCATGAGAAAGCTGCGGGTCTCATTATCCGGGGCGTGGAGAGAGACAGCCAGGTTTAGCGTGATATCCTTACCCAGCCTGTCCATTTGGGGTACAAGCCCGCACGTGGATACGGTTACCCTCCGACTGGAAAAGCCGCAGCCCTCATCTGCCAAAAGTATCTGCAGGCTCTTTATAAGATTTTCGTAATTGGCCAGGGGTTCGCCCATGCCCATAAAGACCAGGTTGGTCAGCCCGCCTGAGGCGGAGGACCTAGATAGCTTCTCATCTGGTAGAAGCGCGCCTTGAACAGCCAAGATCTGATTTACGATCTCCGAGGTTTTTAAATTACGTTTGAAACCGCCCTTTCCGGTAAGACAAAACAGGCATCCCATGGCGCAGCCTGCCTGGGAGGAGAGGCACAACGTGTAACGCCCCTTTTCCGGGATGAGAACACTCTCGATATGGTTGCCATCGGAAAGCGCAAAAAGGAATTTTCTTGTGCCGTCTTGCGATCTCTCTATCTTCTCAGGACGAAGTGAACTGATATAAGAAAGTTCGGATAGTCTCTGCCGGAGCTCCTTTTGGAGGTCGGTCATCTGGTCAAAGGACGTTACATCACTGCGCCAGAGCCAGCGAAAGATCTGCCTGGCACGAAAGGATTCAAGGCTCAGGGATGATGCCCATCCGGACAGCTCGGATAAGCTCATATCTCGAAGGTCAACCTTCCCGGGTTGCTTGTTATCGGTTTTTGGCTGTAAATTCACTTCCGTTCCTGCTCATGTATACTTCTAAGAAACTGTTTCAAAAAGTTTCTTATCGACATAACCCACCGCCCCGGCGCTGGGTGAGGCACCCTCAACTCGCAATCCGCAACTCGTAGCAGCCGATTCTCCTGCTATCCAGCCGGTGGTGAAGGCCATCTGTAGATTATAACCGCCGGTCCTGGCCTGGAGGTCTATGCTCTCACCGCAAAAGTAAAGCCCCTGTATCCTTTTTGATTCCATGGTAACGGGATTAATCTCCTTCGTCAATACCCCGCCTGCGGTCACGATGGCCTCGGCCAAAGGCCGGGCGCCGGTTACGGTAAGCCGCCAATCGTGCAGAAAACCTGCCAAGTTGCGCCGCTCTTCTACGGTAATCTCCGCGCCTTTTTTTTCTCCCGGAACACCAAGCAGATTGGGGACAATAGCCGCCAGCCGCTGGGGAAGCAGCGCTAAAGGATATTCTTAAACTGCCTCTTTCCCTGACTCTGGAATTCCCTTATCAATCTGGCATCTAAGGTCTTGGCATCCAGGGCCGGTTTCAGACAGAGGGAGATCTCTACCCGACCCTTATCCAGGTGGTCCACCACCGCCCGGCTCAGGCTCAGGATGATCGGGCCCGAGATGCCGAAATGGGTAAAAAGCATCTCCCCGAATTCTTCGCCGATCTTTTTCCCCCGGGCATAGACAGAGGCGCGGACATTTTTAAGAGCCAGCCCCTGGAGTTCTTTGGCATAAGGCCCTTTTATCAAAAGGGGTACGAGATAAGGCCTAATGGGGGCTATGGTGTGACCTAACTCCTGAGCCATCCGAAATCCATCCCCGGTGGAACCGGTTTGGGGATACGAGGCCCCGCCCGTAGCCAGGATGACCCGATCAGCGGCAAAATAGCCGCGACTCGTGTCTAATCCAATCACCTGGTTATTCTCCACCCGGATATGTTTCACCGCGCAGTTTTTAATAATAGACACGCCGTGTTCTTTAGTGAATCGCAATAGGGCGCTAACCACATCGAGGGCGCGGTTGGAGGCTGGAAAGACGCGCTGTCCGCGTTCCACCACGGTAGGCACTCCCCGGGCATCTAAAAAGCCTGTGAGATCGTGGTGGAAAAAGCGATTCAGGGCGTTTATCAGAAAGCGGCCATCCGGGGAAAAATTAGCTACGTAGTCGTTGATAGTGCCGATATTGGTAACATTGCAGCGTCCTTTACCGGTTATGCCCAGCTTAAGGCCAAGCCGCGGCATTTTCTCCAACAAGGTTACGCTGGCCCCACAAGCCGCCGCTCTGCCTGCAGCCATAAGACCCGAGGCCCCGCCACCGATGACTAAGACCTTTACTGGCACTTTATGCCCAATACCTGTCTGGATATTTGGACTTAGGATTTGAGCATTGTTTCGGATTTTCCGCCACGGGCGGATCGGCCTCTGGCGGACGCGCTTCGGAGTTTATAATTTGGCCACCTTCATGGTGCGCAATTTGGCCAGTTCCCAGGCATAGTCATACAGATGGAGACCCTTACTGCTGGCGATGATCTCTCCGTCTCCCACGCCAATCTCCTGGGCCATATACTCTTTGAGCATCTGTATGGCTGCCAAATTGGCCGGGAAGCCGTTCCACAGGTCCCAGGAGCGGAAATAAACCATGAAATGGAGTTTGCCGTAGCGGATGCGCGTATCAATGCCGCGCAAACAAGGAGGGTCATTGAGGTATATGGTGGAAGGGTCACCCACGGTCATATAGGCCTGATTGGTGCCGTGGCCGTCTTCTTTATACATGCGAATGACTTCTTGAATCTGCGGTTCCAGGTATTGACCGTATGTATATTCTTCGTTTGGCCTGCGGGCCGAAGTCATGAGGTAAGGGAGATATTCCTCTACATAGCCTGGCTCTACAGGATTCGGTATGCCTAAGGATGGCGGGATGTCTGGAATAATGGGCCGCACGCCAGGATATTTTATGCGTACGACCACGAAGTCAAACTCCAGCCGCTTTTGTCCCTCATAACTGCCACGCTCAATGGTATAGGTGTGTCCCTTTTCTATGATGTGATAGACACATTGGAACCAGGCATCGGGCAGGTCCCGGGCCTCAATATTTTCGATGTGCAGTCCCTGGTTCATTTTGGTATTCATTTCTGAAAAAATATCTTTGCCGCCAGGAGTACCAGGACGACGGCAAATATTTTTTTAAAGGTACCTGTAGAAACGTTTTGCAATAGTCTTGCTCCGACTTGGGCACCTAAAATTCCGCCCAGACCAAGCAGGGCCCCTACCTTGAAATCCACGTGCTGAAACTTACTATGCGCAAACACCGCTGAGAGGGAAATAATCAGCATGGCCGCAAAAGAAGTCCCAACCGCCTCCTGGGCTGAAAAGCCGATGAAGATCAGAAGCGGAACCATAATGAAACCCCCGCCCAGTCCGGTAAAACTGGCCGCTATACCCACTATTATCCCGGCCATTATAAATAAAATAAAGTTGCTATAGGTGGGATTGAACGTCATGATCCCGGGTAATTTAGCCAAAGCACCTTCATTAGTCAATTGTTTTTCCTTGATCCTGTCAAGGTCTAACAATTTCAATACGTTAAAGAAAGCCTGAAAATAACGACTTGATTTTTACCTTTCACAAACAAAGTGAACTGGCCTAAGATATAAAGAAAGCCATGGGCTTAGGTAAGAATATAAACCCAAAATATATGGTCTCCGGGATAAAACGCAAGTTCGTTTTATTCTTTGTATTGGTCTTATCTATACTTCTGTGTGGGAATTCATCCGGCAATAATCTCCGCTTTTTAGATAACCACGACGGCACGGTTACAGACCAGGCTACCGGCCTTATGTGGTCTAAAAATGCTGCTCCGGCCATTATTGCGTTAGACTGGTATAGTTCTCTAAATTACATAGCCAAACTCAATGTTTCTGCCTACGCTGGATATCGGGATTGGCGGTTGCCAAATATCAACGAGTTATCGAGCCTCCTGGATAGAAACTATTATAACCCAAGCTTGCCCCCCGGGCATCCCTTTAAGGCTGTGAATGCCTGGTACTGGACGGGAACTACCAAGGCTGGTTACCCTGAAGCCGCATGGCGAGTGTACTTCTTCCTCGGAAATATCGATTATCGGCCAAAAATCTACACCAAAAGCCATACTTGGCCGGTACGATCTATGAAGACCAACATACCCCGGACCGGACAGGTACGTTCCTACTACCCATTGGATGACGGCGCACTGCAGATAGGAAGGCCCTGGCCGAAACCACGTTTTAAAGATAATGGAGATGGAACAGTCACTGACCAACTCACCGGTTTAATGTGGTTAAAGGATGCTGACCCGACTAAAGGGAAGAAGGATTGGTCTCAAGCCCTTGCCTGCGTTATGCTGATAACCACACGTAAGGTCGCCGGTTATTCAGATTGGCGATTGCCCCACTTAAAGGAATTGCAAACAATTTTTGATTATGGCCGGGTAACCCCGGTTTTACCTTCAGGACACCCCTTCTCGAATGTTGCCCTTGATTGGTACTGGTCGCAGGATGTGAATATTCAGGATATGCGCTATATCTGGTGTACAAATTTAGCTACCGGCGGCGTCGATTACTATCACCGGGAGCACCACCGGAAATACATCTGGCCGGTAAGAAACTACCAATGACCCATATATCCCTTTTCAAGGGTCTAGTTTTATTAAAATCTTCGTGGCAAGGGTTGAGGCATGAAGGCTATTTCTCCCTGCTCTAGAAAATACTCATCGGTCATACCGGCGATAAAGTCGCGCACTACTTCGGCTGGCTCTGTTTCTTCCAGGTAGGAGGGACTCATCCCATCTAAAAAGTCTTTGAAGATGCCTGATTCTTGATTGTTGTCCAGGATATCCTTTAGATATTTTGCAAAGAGATCGGCGTAGAGGCGTTTGATCTTTGCTGCCTGGGTCTTTATCGCCGGATTTTGGTATATCCTTTCGATATTGAAATCCTTCAGTTCCTTCAGGGTATTGGCCACTTCCGGGCTGAAGGCAACAAAGTTTTTCCCCATACTCGACAGCAGAATATCTTCTACTAAGTTATAGACTATCGAGCCATTTGTATCACCCAATCTTTTTTTACAGCGCTCAGGAATATCTTCACGCCGAATAAGATTAAGGCGAATGGCATCTTCTACGTCCCGTCCTATATAACTAATGGTGTCTGCTATGCGCACTACACATCCTTCTATGGTCATAGGTATAAGTTCTGTCATGGGGTTTTTTTTCTTAGTCTCCATTTCCTGTTCTAACCTAGAAAAGGTCTTTTCCTTCTGCGGGGCAAGGCGGGCGCTGTGCACTTCACCATCATGGCATAATATGCCGTCCAGTACCTGAAGGGATAGGTTCCATCCGCGGCCTTTACGTTCAATCTTTTCCAGGAATCGCACGCTCTGGATGTTGTGTTGGAACGCACCTATACCGTGTTTTACACATATTTCAGAGAGATAACCCTCTCCATCATGGCCAAAAGGAGGATGCCCGATATCATGGCCCAGGGCGATAGCCTCAATAAGGTCCTCGTTCAGTCCCAGGTACCGACCAATAGTCCGGCCTATCTTTGACACCAATTGGACGTGAAGGACGCGGTGCGTAATATGGTCATTTTTGATAAGGGAGAAGACCTGCGTCTTATCAATATAGCGGGTGTAAGCCTGGGAGTGTAGGATGCGATCGGCATCAACTGAAAATTCCTGTCTATGGCCATGGACTAAGCGCTCTTCCGGTTGTCGGCGCACTGCTTCAGCGCTGAGTGTAGCATAGGACGAGAGATGCTGTCGTTCTCGCGCATTCAATCTCTCTTTTAACAATATAAGTTCGTTAGCCATAGCGGCATTAGTATAAACGATAGGCCAAATTGAGCAAATACTTTTAAATTCCCCCCAGCCCCCCTTTGCGCAAAGGGGGGCTGGGGGGAATTTTCATGGTTCGCGGGTGGTGCCTCACAATAGGCAGTTACTTAGAATAATTGATATAGGTCTTTTAAATGTTACTTGATTGGGGCGGGGAGAAGATAAAAAATCGCTTCGCGGCTACGAAGGTCTTCTTATAGTAAGGCTTTTCCAAAGAGGAAATAGTCACACTCCTGTCTCTACGGGCGGCATGGATCATCCTGCCGTCACCTATGTAAATTCCAGTATGCCCAATTTGCCCTGACGATGGGGACCGCCTAAAAAACAGGACATCGCCGATTCGGAGCTTTGACCAGTCAAATTTATTTGTCACCAGCATGCCTACTTTTATTTGTTCTCGGCTGGACCTGGGTAATTCAATCCCGAATTTGGCAAAGACCTTTTGTACGAATCCGGAACAGTCAAGGCCCCTTAAAACCGATACGCCGCCATACCTATAAGGAGTGCCTAACAGTTGCTTTGCTGTTGTCAACAGCAAGTTGGCAAAACGCTTACAGTAACCTTCTTCCCTGGGCTTATCTGTATTCACAAGACGTACTGGTTCAGGGCTTACAGCCTTTGAAGAAATGGGTTCAACCTGGGGAGGTATAGGATTTTGGGAGGGTTTTGAGCTGCCGCCAGAACTCAAGGAGTCTGCTATGGGGTTCTTGCCCGCCATATCTTCCTGAGACTTATTATGTACGTTACTACCATCAAGAGGTTTAAGGAGATAATCCCCATTCTCCAGGGGAATAATCTTTACAAGCGGCTTGTTGTCAGGCACAGCGGGTTTTTTCCGGGCAATATGAGGCCTTGCTTTCTTACTGGATATCTTTTTGCGGGTAATTCTTTTCTTGGCCGCTATTTTTTTAGCGGCTGTTTTTTGGGCAACTATTTTTTTGGTTTTAGTTTTAAGAATCTGGGTTCGCTTAGTCTTAGCAAGACCGTCAGACACAGGAAATATAAGGCAGAAACTAACAATCGAAAGGATTGTTACAATAAAGCGGATAATCGGGGTCTTATCTTTTCCCCTTTTTATGCTTTCCTGCCATGGAAAGCCCATCCATACCTCCATGTTCGACTTTACATTTAGCTTCTATTTATAACTTATCGGGCCTTAACGAATTTACTTTAAATTAAGTTGGCAAACTTTTGTTCTAATATCTGATTCTCAATGCATAGTCAAGGAAAAAGTGTGAGTCGGCGGGGTAAGGCGAATAGAGAACCCACAGCCATGTCACATCGTAAATATTATGCCCGGATTCACCATCAAAAAAATATAAAAACCTCGTTGATCTTGATAAATCAAGGTGATAGAAGGGTTTTGAGCTAACACATCTATCATCAACGAGGTGAACGGATTATGCCACAAGGAGT
>DSAQ01000015.1 GCA_011046395.1 Pseudomonadota bacterium | reverse complement strand
GGAAAAAATCCGGTTGAGACCGTTTTGTCTCTGGCCAAAGCATCTATCGGAAAACAGATGTCACCAGAACAGGAGCTGAAACGAGCAGCATAATTTTTCAAAGAGCTAAAGTCTTACAAAAAATCTTATTTTGGACAGATATGCAAGAGAATTAAGAAATATAAGGAAGCGGGTCCGGCACACCGGCCAACCTGAACCCCTTGAGGCGCAAGATACAGGAATCGCATCGTCCGCAGGCCACATCTTCATTCTTATAACAGGACCAGGTCAGATGCAACGGGGCCTTAAGCTCCAAGCCTCGGCGCACCACTTCTTCCTTCGAAAGATCAATCAGCGGGGTCTCAATGCTTATATCTGTCTCAGGCCGCGTCCCCAGCCTTATTAACTTATTATAGGCGTCAAAATAGCCCTTTCGGCAATCCGGGTAACCGGAACTGTCCACCTCGGTGGCCCCGATGAAAATCTTCCTGGCGCCGATTACTTCAGCCCAGGATACGGCAATGGCAACGAGATGCGTATTTCGGAAGGGGACATACGTGCTGGGTATTTCTCCACCTTGAATGCGGGTGGCCTTGGGAACGGTCATATTCAGGTCTGTAAGGCTTGAACCACCTATCTGAAGAAGGTAGCCGATGTCAACGACCAGCCTCTTCTGTATCTCATAGTAATCTGCGATGGCCGAAAAGGCTACAAGCTCCCTTTTTTCGGTACGCTGGCCATAATTGACATGTAAAAACGCGAGCTCATATTGCTGGGCAGCGATAGCTACGGTCACACAGCTATCCAAACCACCACTTAGCAGAACGATAGCCAGGGCTCTTTTCACCTGAAAATCCCCCTGTATCCCCCTTTTCCAAAGGGGGAATGTAAGGGCTTCCTTTTTTTAAAGGGGGACTTGACGGATGCCCCCTTTAGCAAAGAGGGCATTGTTTTCATTGTTCTTCGTGTCTCTTTGAGGCATGAGTGTTTCATTACACCATCCGCTCCCGATCCGGCCAGAGATACTTATGCAATTGTATCTGCATCCTGGCCGGCAACCGGTCGGCCAGCATCCACTCCGCCAGGGTTCTAGCCTCCATCTTCTGCCAGGCTGGCGACAGGATAACCTGGGTATAGACCGGGATATGATGCTTCGCCATCTTTTCTCTTGCCCATTCGTAGTCACTGCTATCCTGGATAACGAACTTGACCTGATCTTTTATGCCGAGATAACGGAGATTTTTAAAATCCATATAATCAGACATCCCGCTCGACGGACATTTAAGATCCATGATTTTTACTACCTCTTGCGGCACATCTTTTAAAGAGCAGCTTCCGTTGGTCTCCAAAAGAACGGTGTAGCCCCTATCTGCCAGAGTGTTGAGAAGCAGTACGGTCTCCGTCTGTAAAAGCGGCTCACCGCCCGTTACCTCAACTATTTTAGACCCGCAATCTTCCACCTGACATAGTATATCTCCCCTGCTCAAAATGCGCCCTTCACTGTAGGCGTAGGTGGTATCACAATAACTGCATCTCAGATTGCAACCACTAAGGCGTATGAAAAAACACGGCCAGCCAGCCAAGGTAGATTCTCCCTGGATGCTATAAAACATCTCGCAGACGGTCAGGGGCAATTCAATCCTCCCGGTAGCTCACGCCCGTCTCTGGTGTTTCGCCTACAGTCACGCGATGGAGCTGACACTGTTTCCCGTCAAAGTATGGCTTCAATCTCTCGTAGATATAGGTAGCAATATTTTCTGATGATGGATTCTTTTCCATAAAGTAAGGCAGTTCATTCAGGTCGGTATGGTCTAAATCTGAAAGTACCTCGGAGAGGGCCTTCTTAATCATTCTGAAATCCACGCCCATACCTATATTATCCAGGGAGGCGCACCTCACGGCAACCTCTATTGACCAATTATGGCCGTGCTGTTTCTCGCAGTTCCCCGGATAATCCCGCAGATGGTGAGCGGCCGAAAAGTGTGATCGGACGAATATTTCGTACATGTCAAAGCCTCCTAGTCAAAACTGGCCAGAAACATACCGCTTTTCTCATCAAACTTTCTCCTGGCATCAAGCCCTTCTATTTCCATAATCAGCGCCTCAATGACTAAAAAGGTGCGGGCATCGCGCCTGATACAACCAACAACCGTTTCATCCCCTCTGCCTATGGCGGTATGCACATGGATTAAGGGTTCCCGGTCATTCCAGAGTATGCTGCCCAGTCCGACGATCTCTCTGGCATCACCGGTAAACTCCTTCCACATGGGCGTAGGCGGAATAGCCGGCTTTTCCGGGCCGGTTACCACCCCGGCCTGCCGCAACCCTCCAAGCAGAAAAAACCAGGCCACCCTGATCCCCTTCTCTGTAGCCACCCTTTTGATTCCCTCCAGCGGATCGTCTCCATCGCTGAAGCGTATAGTAAATACTCGCCCCGTCCTGCCTTCCCTGCATTCCATTGGAAAACCTCCTAACCAGCCGCCAGCGTTCAGCTTTCGGAGTTACGAGTTGCCAGTTACGAGTTACGAGTTTAAAAACCCGCAGTCCGAAACTCATCACCCATCACTCATTACTCCTCGCTCTTCTTCTGACTCCTGTATTCTGTTTCTTATGCCTTTGCAGACCCCAACCTCCGTTCCATAAGCCATATTAAGAGAATGCTTAATTCATAGAGCACAAGAAGAGGGCCGGCCATAAGTAACTGATTTACAACGTCCGGCGTAGGAGTAAGCAGGGCAGCCAGGATAAAGATACCTAAAATAGCATACTTCCGGTTTCGTCTCAAAAATGAGACATTTACCACGTGCATTCTGGCCAGGAAGCACATCACCACCGGAAACTCAAAAACCAGACCAAAAGCCAAAAGAAGACGCGTAGCAAAGGAAAAATATTCGCCTATGGTAGGCACAGCACTCAGGTACTCAGAATTGTAGCCTAAGAAAAATTTAAAAGCCACCGGAAACACGACAAAATAGGCAAAAAGTAGTCCACAGACAAAAAAGAAGGTTGAGACCAAAACGAATGGTACGGCCGTTTTTTTCTCATGCTCATAAAGCCCGGGTTCAATGAACCTCCAGAGTTGATAAAGAATAACCGGGCTGGCCTCAACCACACCGGCAAAAAAAGCCAGTTTGAGGTAAAGAAAAAATGCCTCCGGATAACCGGTAAATATAAGCGCATCACCCGGCGGAAGCAGCCTATAAAGGGGGCGGGCTAACAGGTCAAAAATCTCCTGTGAAAAGGCATAGGAGAATAAAAAACCAATACCTATAGCCATGAATGAGATGACCAAGCACCTGCGCAATTCTTCCAGATGGGCAGTGAGGGGTAGCTGTTCTGTCTTCATTAGCTATTAGAGATGTGATGAGCTAATCACAAGTGTGGCAGGGAAACACCTGATATCCAGATAACAAAAAGTGGTACTTACCTTTTTACGCGGGTAAGTACCACAAGAAAATGACCATATAAAGAGGATATTATATTCCTCTCCATATCTCAAACTATCTATATTAAACTTATAAGGTGTTAGGATTTAAAGACCTGAACCTTTAAGTACTACTAGTGATGCGAGCCGCCGCCCTTTTTAAGGTCTTCGACCGTCTTCAGCACTACATACGTCAGGGCAACCCCCAAGACCACAATAACGGTATAAGTAATGCCGAAAAACACCCCGTGGCCGGCATTCCAGGGAATCCCCCAGGGCAGAAAATTATGCACATTATGAATCATAATCACACCTCACTACGTACTTGGTTATATTTTTTTGTAGCAAAACTCGCCGGTAAAGTCAATAATAAAGTGCCAAGAATAATTGCATCGGGAGTTTGATTTGAACTTTGAGCATTGTGCGCCTTGAAACTGGAGCTTTTTACTGTGCCGTCCCCAAAGCGGACTTTTTACAATACCATCATTTTTCTTGCAGGAAAAACAACGTTATGTTAATAAAATAGAGATGTTAGCCCAGCTTGTTGCTCCAGAAAGGACTGACCAAGAGGCAAAGATTACTTGAAAGCCCATCCCTCATCGCCGGTAGATACATCTACCCTTAAACTAGATTTTGAAGATAATGCCTTGGCCAGAGCGCTGTTTGGCGAACAAAACCAGAATCTCAAACTGCTGGAGCAGCACTTGGGTGTTCATGCCGGAGTCAAGGGTAATAGATTGACATTAACCGGTCCGTTACCAGACGTCCAACTAGCCGCGGAGATATGCCGGCAACTATATGATCTTCTGCGTTCTGGGTATCCCATATATCCTCATGACGCTGAATACGCTATCCGGATCCTGAGCAGCGAACCTTCCGTAAGGTTAAAAGATATATTCCTCGATACGGTATATATTACTTCTGGCAAGAGGGTGGTTACCCCCAAAAGCCTTGCCCAGAAAGAATATATCGATGCCATGCGCAAGTATGATATTGTCTTCGGCATCGGGCCGGCGGGTACCGGCAAAACTTATCTGGCCATGGCTATGGCCGTCTCCGCATTGGTGAAAGAAGAGGTCCTAAGGATTATACTGGCCCGCCCCGCGGTCGAGGCCGGAGAAAGGCTCGGATTTCTCCCCGGTGACCTCTATGAAAAGGTCAATCCCTACCTCAGGCCCCTTTACGATGCCCTGTACGACATGATGAATTTTGAGCGGGCCACTAAACTTATTCAGCGCGGGGTGATAGAAGTAGCCCCCCTGGCCTTCATGCGCGGAAGGACACTAAACGACTCTTTCGTTATATTGGATGAGGCCCAGAACAGCACCTCCGAACAGATGAAGATGTTCCTGACCCGGCTCGGGTTTGGATCTAAGGCCGTAATCACCGGAGATATAACCCAGATCGACCTTCCAGAAGGCAAACCATCGGGACTGATCGAGGCGCGTAGGATAATGGAGGGCATTCCAGGCATACGTTTTGTATATTTCTCCAAAAAAGATGTCATCAGACATAGACTGGTCCAGGAAATTATCCACGCCTACGAAAAAGTAGATGCCGAAAAAAGGCGTGCACATTAGTTAACTAACCCCCATGCCAAACAAAGAAGAAAAACCGGCTAAGCCTATATCTATCACCGACGTATTGTCAAGGCTGGGCGAGAAGATGCCGCAACTCCTTAAGGATGCGTCCTTTCAGCGCTGGTTCATGCTTATCACGTTTAGCCTTTTTATAGCCTTTCTTTTATCTCCAAGCTTGTTACAAAAAAATGTCCGGTACAAACTCGGCGATGTAGCCGAAGAAGATATAAAGGCTTCTCGCGATTTTTCCGTTGAATACTATCCGCCCCCGGAAAAAAACGAAGCTGAAGCAGTTCAGTCCGGCCTATCGCAGAATCTGGCACAAACCGAAGATCTGCCGGGGCAGACAAACCCCACCACTAACTACACAGAGACCAGAGAACCCCGGGAACGGGCTCAGTCCATAGTAAAGCCTGTTTATCTCCAGATTAAAAAGGGAGAGATAATCGTTCGTGAAGGAGAACGCATACAGGATACACATCTTATCAAATTAAAGGCCCAGCAAAGCGCCTCCCGGCAGGTGGATACGATCTCTATATTTCTGGGTTCAGCGCTTATTACCGCCATTATCCTCAAAACACTTTATAATGCTTCACTCAAGAGGGTTAAATCCTTCATAACCAGCAATAAAAACCTGCTTTTCTTCTGTATACTCTTGGCTCTCGTGCTTATTGCCGCAAAGATATCTCTGTTTGTTATTCAGGCAGTTACTGTCAATATCCCGCATCTGGATCCAGATGTCCTCTTATATGCCCTGCCCGTCGCTTCCGCGGCTATGTTAGTAAGTATGTTTTTCACAGCAGACATGGCCATTATATTCGCTCTGCCCGCCTCTATTCTGGCCGCCCTGCTCCTTACCAATACCCTGGAATTTTTTATTTACTTCCTGGTGGGCAGCATAATCGCCTCCCGCAACGTCTCCCAGTTCAAAGAACGGGGGAATGTATTGAAGGCCGGCGCCGTAGTCGGACTGGTCCAGGTGTTCATGAATATTGCTTTTAACCTCTCCACCGGTTCGTTCTTTGCCTTTAAAACCATCGAAAGTATGTTTACAGCCTTCGCGGGGGGCTGCCTTCTGGGGGTCATAGTTATCGGTCTCATCCCCATTGTAGAGATTATCTTTGGATATACTACAAATTTCAAACTGCTCGAGCAGGCCAGTATGGACCATCCTCTTCTGCAAGAACTTATGGTACAGGCCCCGGGGACATACCATCACAGCGTAATCGTCGGCAGCATGGTAGAGTCAGCCGCTATGGCTGTCGGCGCCAATCCATTACTGGCCAAGGTCAGCGCCTATTACCACGATATCGGCAAGATCAAGAAACCTGCCTATTTTATTGAGAATCAAACCGGGAAGGACAATAAACACGAAAAGCTCGCCCCTTCTATGAGCAGCCTCATCCTTATCTCCCATGTCAAGGACGGGGTTGAGCTGGCCAAACGGCATAAACTCGGCTCAGAGCTGATCGACATCGTCCGGCAACACCACGGCACAAGCCTTATTTCTTACTTTTATGAAAAGGCCAAGAGCACGCAGGATCCAGACCAGTCTTCAGTCCGTATAGAGGACTTTCGTTACCCTGGGCCCATACCCCAGACCAAGGAAGCCGGACTGATAATGCTGGCCGATGCGGCTGAGGCCGCCTCCCGGACCATCAATGATCCCACGCCAGCCAGAATCCAGGGCATGGTTCAAAAGATCATAAATAATATCTTCGCCGACGGCCAGCTCAATGATTGCGAGCTCACGCTCAAGGATATGCATCAGATAGCAAAGAGCTTTACACGCATCCTAACGGGTATCTTCCACCAGCGCATTGAATATCCGGAAAGTGCCGCCAAGGGTAACGGAGTGAAAAAAACCAATGCCGATTCTGATCAGCAACAAACAAAAGACGATAAGGATCGACCGCCGAAAGATAAGGAAAAAAGCGGAGAAATTTTTAAGAGACTTGGCTCATCCTGACGCCGAGCTAAGTATTCTTTTTGTAAATGACGAAGAGATAACCCGCCTGAATGAACTCTATCTGAAACGGAGCGGACCGACCAATGTTATATCATTTCCCATGTATTCCCCGGATCTTTCCAGTATACACCCTGAAATCCTGGGAGATGTGGTTATCTCCATGGAGACCGCCAGTCGGGAGGCCGAGCAGGAAGCTATCAGCCTCGAGGCAAAAACAGACTGGCTTCTTGTCCATGGTATATTACACCTGCTAGGTTACGATCATGAAAAGGCCAAAGACGCCCGTATTATGTTTAAAAAAGAAAAGGAATTGTTAGATCTTTTAAGGAGGAAATAGAAGTGGCAAAGCTGGCGGTAAATGTCGATCACATAGCCACAGTGCGGCAGGCCCGGCGTACCATAGAACCAGATCCGGTGGTAGCCGCGGCTATAGCTGAACTGGCCGGGGCAGAAGGAATAATCATCCATCTGCGTGAAGACCGGAGACATATCCAGGATAGAGACCTCCATATCCTGAAACAGACCGTAAAGACCAAACTAAATCTGGAAATGGCCGCCACAGAAGAGATGATCCGCATTGCCTGCCAAACCAAACCGGAGATGGTTACCCTCGTTCCAGAAAAAAGGGAGGAATTAACCACAGAAGGCGGCCTGGACATAAGCCGGAAACCTTTATTGAAAAAGGCGATAACCACACTTAAGAAAGACGGCATACTGGTAAGCCTTTTCATCAATCCGGAACCGGCTGATGTCAAAGTCTCGCGAGGATTAGGAGCTGACTTTGTAGAAATACATACCGGCCGCTACGCCGATGCCCAAAATGAGGCCGAAAAGGAGCAGGAATTATCCCGCATTAGAAAGGCCGTGGAAACCGCCCATAGGCTAAAGCTCAGGATCAATGCCGGTCACGGCCTTAATTATATAAATATCAAGCCCCTGGTGGCCTGGCCGGAGATAGAGGAATTCAGTATTGGCCACAGCATCATAGCGCGGGCAGTCCTGGTGGGTATGGAAAGGGCGGTAAAGGAGATGCTGGCCTTAATCAGACAAGGGTAAGGAAAGAATTATGATCTACGGCGTGGGCACAGATATCGTGAAGATCGCCCGTATCCGTGAAGCACTAACAAGGTTCGGAACTCGTTTCCAGGGAAGGATTTTTACACCGGTCGAAAATGCCTATTGTCTTAAAAAAAAGGAGCCGCACCTGCATTACGCCCTTCGCTTTGCGGCCAAGGAGGCCTTTGCCAAGGCGCTTGGTCTGGGGATGCGGGTTGGTATAACCTGGAGAGACATCGAGATATCCAATGAAGCATCGGGAAAACCAACACTGAACCTATATGGGCCAAGTGCCGAACTCTGTGCAAAGCTGGATATAAAACGAAAGTTTGTCAGCCTTTCCCATGAAAGAGATTATGGTATAGCCGTGGTTATCCTCGAAGCGGATAGCTCATAGCTCATGGTTGATGGCGAGTCGCAGCAGGCCTCCGGGTCAGCCGAGGACGGATGCTGCTCCTACAGGTGTTATCATCTCCCGCCGTAAGAGCACCTTCCAGGTGCGACTCAAAGCCAAAAATTATCCTGGAGGTTTTGAATGAAGCTCGTTACCACATCTGAGATGAGAGAGGTAGATAGAACCGCCATAGAGAGATACGGCATCCCCGGGCCGGTACTCATGGAAAATGCGGGACGCGGTGCGGCCGAGGCCATCCTCACGACCAAACCTGAACTAACGTATGGACAGAAGGTGGCTATCTTCTCTGGCCCGGGCAATAATGGCGGTGATGGTTTCGTCATTGCCCGCTGGCTCGCCGAAAGAGGCGTACTGGTTGCCGTCTATCTCCTCACCTCTCCGGAGAAGCTCAAAGGGGATGCCTTAACCAATTATAAGATCATCACACATCTCAACATTCCGGTCATCGCCGTCTCCAGCGATCAGGAATGGGCAAGATACCAGGATAAGGCGGCGAGCGAAAACGTCCTTTTTATTGATGCCATCTTTGGTACCGGCCTTAAAGGAGAAGTACGGGGGGTAATGGCCACGGTCATAAACTGGCTGAATGGGCTAAAGAAGCCAGTCTGGTCTGTTGATATCCCATCCGGTCTGGATGCCGATACAGGCCAGCCTCTGGGCACGGCGGTCAGGGCAGATTTCACCATAACCTTCGGCCTTCCTAAAATTGGCCAGATAGTCTCTCCAGGACCGGAATTTACCGGCTCCCTTAAGATAATAGACATAGGGATACCGGCAAAGGCCGTAGAAGAAAATAAAATCCGCCGCGAACTTCTCGGCCAAGATATATGCCCTGGTTGGATTTTGCCCCGGCCGCCAGATAGCCACAAGGGCACCTATGGCCATGTCCTGGTTATTGCCGGTTCACCCGGGAAGACCGGCGCGGCTATCCTCACCTGCCTTGGGGCCTTACGTTCCGGAGCCGGATTAGTGACCAGCGGCCTCCCTAAAAGCCTCAACCCTATCTTTGAAACTAAAGTGACCGAGGCCATGAGTGAGCCGCTTCCTGAGACCATTGACGGCACCCTCTCCACCGCCGCCTATGATCGTATTATGGAACTCATAGAAAACAAGGAGGTCCTGGCCATCGGGCCCGGCCTCTCCCTTCATCCTGAGACCCAGTCCCTCATACGACGTTTGGTGGTCGAAGCAGATATTCCTATGGTTATTGACGCCGACGCCGTAAGGGCCATAAAAGGATATTTGCATATATTAAAAGAAAGCATTAATATACGTATCTTAACACCACATCCGGGTGAAATGGGCCGGCTGGTGGGTAAAAAAACCTGGGAGATACAGAAAAACCGCCTATCGATAGCCGAAGCACTGTCAAAAGAATATGGAGTCTATACCGTGCTCAAGGGGGCATCTACGCTAATTGCGGCTCCCAACGGAGAAACGGCCGTAAATTCTACCGGAGGCCCCGCCCTGGCTAGTGCGGGCATGGGGGATGTATTGACCGGAATGATCGCGGGATTTCTGGCCCAGGGGTACAATCCTTTCCGGGCGGCCTGCCTGGGTGTATTCTGCCATGGACTGGCCGGTGACAGATTATCCGGTCAGAAGAAAACCTCTGGAATCCTGGCCACGGAAGTAGCTCAGGCCGTACCCGGGATACTGGCTACACTTCGCACCCCCAGGGACAGCACACATGGCCAAAGCGATAACCATCACCTGTAAAAATCCCGGCGAGACCTTTAACCTGGGTGTCAGCCTGGGGAAAATTTTAGTGGGCGGCGACGTGGTAACCTTACAAGGCGAACTCGGGGCCGGTAAGACCTGCTTCACCAAAGGAATCGCCCACGGATTAGGGATAACCAATACCAATACCGTAACCAGCCCCTCTTTTACCATAATTAATGAATATCAGGGGCGTTTGCCGCTATTTCACATGGATTTTTACCGACTGGAAAACGAAGAGGTGACATCTGATCTGGGGCTGGAAGAATATCTCTATGGGCAAGGGGTGACCGTAATAGAATGGCCGGAACGTCTGGCCGGGATTATACCCGCCGGCCGTCTGGAAGTCTGCTTCATCTTTGCGGCGGAAGATAGAAGAGAGATTGTACTTATACCCCATGGTAAAGACTGGGAAGAACGAATTGCAAAAATTGCCGAAAATTTAGTATTGTAATTGGACGCAGATAAACGCAGATTGTCGAGATGTTAAATATAAAGAACTACCAGAAGTTAAACGTAAGGCATTTAATAATTTGAGAAAATGGTTTTCCGCGTGTATCTTCGAAAATCTGCGTACTGTTTATAAGGCATTGGAGGAGAATTCTAAAACATGGCTTTAATTGTACAAAAATACGGCGGCACATCGGTCGGTGATACAGAGAAGATCAGACGGGTAGTCCGGAGGGTCATCGAAACCAAAAAACAGGGGAACGACATGGTGGTTGTGCTTTCCGCCATGGCCGGTGAAACAAATAAGCTGATATCACTGGCCCATCAGATAACTGAAGACCCCGATCCGCGTGAACTGGATGTACTTGTTTCTACGGGTGAACAAATAACCATCGCCCTCTTTGCCATAGCCGCTAAAACCATGGGCAACGATGCCCGTTCTTTTCTCGGACACCAGGTCCGAATCCTCACCGACAACGCTTATGGTAAGGCCCGTATTACTGACGTTGATACATCTCCGATTAGAGAAAACCTGAGACAGGGATGTATTGTAGTGATTGCCGGGTTCCAGGGCATAGATGCCGATGGGAACATTACCACCCTGGGACGGGGCGGATCAGACACTACAGCGGTTGCGGTAGCTGCCGCTCTGGACGCCGATTTATGTGAGATATTTACAGACGTAGAAGGGGTCTTTACCACCGATCCCAATATCTGTTCCGATGCCCGCAAGATAGATCGTATCTCTTATGACGAGTTACTGGAAATGGCCAGCCTGGGGGCAAAGGTCATGGAAATCCGATCGGTAGAATTTGCTAAACGTTATAATGTTCCCCTGCATGTACGTTCATCTTTCAACAATAATCCAGGGACAATGGTTGTACAGGAGGAAAAAGAAATGGAAGATAGAGTGGTGACGGGCGTGACCTATAACAAAAGCGAGGCCCGCATTACCCTGACCAAGGTGCCGGACAAACCAGGCATTGCGGCCAAGATATTCACACCTATATCAGATGCCAACATTGCTGTGGATATGATTATTCAGAACACCCGGGCCTCAGACCTGACCGATCTTACCTTTACCGTACCCAAGGCCGATTTCAAGAAGGCCATGGAGATAGTGCAACGGATTGGAAAAGAGATTGGCTGCGAACGCGTTATGGGTGATGAGAATATCGCCAAGGTCTCCCTGATCGGTCTGGGTATGCGTAACCACGTAGGTATCGCCGGCAAGATGTTTGGCACCCTGGCCGCGCACAACATAAACATCATGATGATAAGCACCTCTGAAATAAAGATTTCAGCAGTCATAGATGAAAAATACACTGAGCTGGCCGTGCGTGTCCTGCATGATGCATTCGAATTGGGAGACACAAAAAACATTTTGGAAACCACGTAGTAATCCCCAGCCTGTGAGGTATCACTAATGCGGCGCATAGAAATCTATGATACTACATTAAGAGACGGCACCCAGGCCGAAGATTTTAACGTTTCGGTCGAAGACAAGGTACGGATTTCTCTAAAGCTCGATGAATTGGGTATCCACTATATCGAGGGTGGGTGGCCCGGGTCAAACCCTAAGGACGTACAGTTCTTTAAGGAAATAAAAAATTACGCCCTTTCCTCAGCCAAGATTGCGGCCTTTGGCAGCACCCATAATCCGCGCACCACACCAGAACAAGACATCAACCTGCGCGCCCTTGTAGAGGCCCGGACAGAGGTTATTACTGTCTTTGGTAAGACCTGGGATGTACATGTCCGTGATGCCCTGCGTATCAGCCTGGAGCGTAATCTGGAGATAATCCGTGATTCCTTAGCTTATCTCCGTCCCCATGTGAAGAAGCTTTTTTATGATGCCGAGCATTTCTTTGATGGATTTAAGGCCAAGCCGGATTATGCCCTGGCCACGCTGAGGCAGGCTGTCTCTGCCGGTGCAGACTGCCTTGTCCTCTGTGATACCAACGGCGGGACATTGCCCCAGGAAGTGGCCAAGATCATCGGTAAGGTAAAAAAGGAATTTAAAAATGTCTCTTTTGGTATTCATACCCACAATGACAGCGGATTGGCTGTAGCCAATTCCCTGGTTGCTGCGGAGCTGGGGGCTTCTCAGGTACAGGGCACGATGAACGGCTATGGTGAACGGTGCGGGAACGCCAACCTGTGTACGATCATTCCCAACCTGATGCTGAAAATGAAGATACCGTGTATCACAGATGAGCAACTTACCAGGCTTACGAAGATATCGCGCTTTGTAACGGAAATTGCCAACCTGCCCCACAACAAATATCAACCCTATGTAGGGGCCAGCGCCTTTGCTCATAAGGGGGGCATCCACGTAAGCGCCGTGCAGAGAAATCCAGAGACCTACGAACACATCCGTCCTGAAAAGGTAGGAAATATACAGCGGATACTTATATCTGACCTCTCCGGAAAGAGCAATGTCCTTCATAAGGCCATGCAGTATGGCCTGGATCTCGAAAGCCGCGATCCGGTTGTACTGGAGATATTGAAGCAACTTAAGGAGCTGGAAAATCAGGGATATCAGTTTGAAGGGGCCGAGGCCTCCTTTGAACTCCTGATGCACCGGGCCCTCGGCACGCAGAAAAAGTATTTCGATCTTCTTGGCTTCAGGGTCATTGACTACAAATCAAAAGAAGATGATGCCGCACAGGCGGAAGCAACTATCATGCTTGGAGTCGGCGGTAAGATCGAACACACTGCCGCCATCGGCAATGGACCGGTAAACGCCTTGGATAATGCCATTCGTAAGGCCCTGGAAAAGTTTTATCCAGAACTTAAGGAAATTCACCTCGACGACTACAAGGTACGCGTTATCCCGGATAAGACTGGCACCGGCGCCCGGGTAAGGGTGCTTATCGAGAGCAGCGATAGGGAAGATACCTGGGGAACAGTGGGCGTTTCCACAGACATCATTGAGGCCAGTTGGCAGGCCCTCGTGGACGGCATCAATTACAAGTTCCTTAAAGACAGCAAAAAGAAAAAGGGGGTGAGTTAGCGTTTACACGTTCGAACGTTCGAACGTTTACACGGTTATGACCAGACCCGAGCAGCAGGCAGTCCTCTTACTGGCCGTCGTCCTGCTTGGTGTCTATCTTTATCTCTCTTATGGTAAAACTCCTGAGTCAGCCTCACCTACGAAGTCATTTTTCACCCGAGGCCTAAAATACGTTCAGGTCATGGGTAAAGTCCGATCTCCCGGCCTCTATACTTTCTACTTACAACCATCGGTCAAGGAAGTAATTGAAAGGGCCGGCGGTCTGAAACAAAATCCCCTGCCCTCCCCTGACCTCCTGTCACAGAAAGTACCTACAGCTACAAAGCTTATGGTTACCCCTAAAACGGATGGGACAAATGAGGTGAAAATTGTCCCTATGACCAATCCCGAACGACTTCTCCTGGGCATACCCATGCCCTTAAACACGGCCACGGAACAGAATCTGGAACTCATCTCCGGCATCGGCCCCAGCCTCGCTCTACGCATCGTTTCCTTTCGTGAAAAAAATGGACCATTCAAAGCTGTCTCTGAACTGGAAGACGTAGAAGGAATCGGGGAAAAGAAACTAAAAGAAATAGCACCCTATGTAACTGTAAAAAATTAAGCCCCTTTTTTCCTAATTTTTGGTCAATACCTGTAAAAGTGTGAAAATTTTTACACACAGTGGAAATGAAGTTCTCACAATTGGTATTTCATTTCCACTTCTTAATTGATTGACGGCCCCTACCGGATTTTCCCATTTATTATAACTAATTGACAACATTATGTTTATTATATTCCGGGGCCATTTTAAATACGTTGGCATAAAGGTTGCCTAACAAGTATCCATCCAATCTATCTAAGACTATGAGGGGTACGAGGAATGAAGCTGCGGGATATTCTAGTGCTAAGTGCACTTATGATTTTTACATTGGCCTTTAGGACGGGCACTGGGTACGGCTACACCATTGACGGCCAGGTGGATGACTGGGGGGTAGATCTTTATGCATCAGGAGCAGTCGAAAAGTCTTACCTTGATACCGAACTCCCTTCCGGCGGCCTAAATATAGACGTTGTTACCGAGGATAATGCCTCGAGCAACGTTTACGGATGGGTATACGTGGGCCCGGGCTCGTCCTACGGCGGGAAAGTTAAAGTTAATGGCGAATACAAATATATGAATAGTAATTATTTGGCTCTTTCTCAAACTGAGTGGGTAGATTAGAATAGGGGCAAAAAGGACGAGAGGCTTTTGATGGACGTTTTGGAATCAATATTCACGCGAGCACTCAAGCTGGAGTCGCCATGGAAGAT
>DSAQ01000121.1 GCA_011046395.1 Pseudomonadota bacterium | reverse complement strand
ATGTTGATGTTGCATATGTTTTCTATCACGGGACAACATGAAAGTCAAGACAAAAATGCAATAAAATAATATTATTTCAAATACTTAAGCTAAAAACGACTTTTTACGAAACCATCAAATTTGCCATCTTAAAAAATGTCAGTACCGGGTGATACAAATAACCTGCTGCGCAATATCCCCTCAGTGGATGAAATATTATCTCTTCCAGAGACACAATCATTGCTTGCAAAATATCCTCGCCGCCTGGTGGTATCCACTATCCGCCAAGTATTGGAAGGAATCCGCGGCCAACTCCTGGCCACAAATAGGCAATCAGTCCAGGTGGATACCTCTCTGGACAATATCACGGAATCGTTGAAGGAATTTTTAGGTCAAGCTGCTCGGCCCAGTCTCCGCCCTCTTATAAATGCCACGGGAGTGGTTATCCATACCAATCTCGGCCGGTCATTATTAGCGGACGCAGCGGTTGACCAGATGAACGCCATCGCTGCCAGTTATTCAAATCTGGAATTTGACCTGTCTGCTGGACAGCGCGGCAGCCGGTATGTGCATGTGGAAGAGATACTCCGCCAGTTAACCGGCGCTGAGGCCGCTCTTGTCGTTAATAACAACGCGGCGGCCGTGCTCCTGGTACTCGATACCTTAGCCAGGGACAAAGAGGTTATTGTCTCCCGCGGGCAGTTGGTAGAGATAGGGGGCTCCTTCCGTATCCCGGATATAATGGCCCGAAGCGGGGCGCAACTGGTCGAAGTGGGCACGACCAACCGAACCCATCTGGCAGACTATGAACGGGCTATAAGCGAGAATACGGCCTTCCTGATGAAAGTCCACACCAGCAACTTCCATATAATAGGTTTCACTTCTGAAGTTCCATTAGCGGATTTAGTGGCGCTGGGTAAAAAACATGGTCTTCCGGTTGTGGAGGACCTGGGGAGTGGATGTTTTGTTGATTTTTCCCGCTACGGGCTGCTTAAAGAGCCCACCGTCCAGGAAGCGCTCCAGGCCGGAGCAGACCTGGTGACTTTTAGCGGGGACAAATTACTGGGAGGGCCCCAGGCCGGTATCATCCTGGGCCGGGATAAATTTATCAGACAGATCCGAAGTAATCCCCTAAATAGGGCACTAAGAATCGATAAGTTAACGCTGGCCGGCCTGGAAGCTACTTTAAGGCTGTACCTTGACGAAGAAGAGGCTATTAAGCAGATACCGACCCTGCGGCTGCTGACCAGGCCAGTCTCTGAAATCCATAAAAAGGCCCTACAGCTTTACCGCCGCCTGACAAAGATAGCCCTGGATCATCTTTCGTTGCAGGTTATAGATGTTGACTCTCAGGTAGGCGGTGGGGCCCTGCCGCTTCAGAAATTGCCCAGCCGGGCCGTAGCCGTTAGGCCGAGGGGATTCTCCGTAACAGAACTGGAGGCCAGGATGCGAAGCCTTCCTCGCCCGGTCATCGGCCGCATTGAAAACGATCAATTTATCATGGACATGCGCACAGTGAGCACGGAAGAGATTCCCCATATTGTCGAAGCCATCAAAACAGTCCTTGCGGCGTAAGCTCCCATGCAGAAAGGGCCTTCCATAATCTCGCTGGAACCACAGGATATATTCCTTTTCCAGAAGTATATAAAAAAAGACTTAAGACTTCTCTTTCAGACCCAAGATGTACTCCTTTGGCCTGCGAACTGTGCGCCGGATCTTCTTACCACTCTGATTAATAAAGACAGAGTAAAAGAGACCCTCTCCGGTACCGCTCCGGTAGCGGACCCGGACACCAACTCAGTTTTCCTGCCCCTGGTCTGGCAGGGCAGACCTCTCGGCATAGCTATATTTAAAGACACGGCCGGGACATTTAACAAAGATATACTATCCAGCCAATGGCCGGGACTCAGCCAATTAATCCTGGAAAAGACCCAGGTATATAAGGCATATTTTACAGACGCGGAGAGTGGCGCCCTAAGCCCGGAACTTTTTAAAGACACCCTTATCCAGCTTATAACTACGGACCTGAAGGGCAGGGACACTAAAGCTATCTCCGAACCAGAGAGCTTTCCGTATTTGCCTGGCGCGCATACCAATTTTTCAATAATTTTTGCGGAAATACTATTCCGTCATCCACTAACGCGCCGCTCTGACACGGACTTTAGGTCAGGCCGTCAAAGTGAACTCTGGGCGACTATTATCCCGGCCATAAAAAATGAGCTGAAAGGCATCGCTCTTTCCTGCCTGTTTCGCAGAGATAAATCGACCTTAGCCCTGATCATGCCCTTTTGTGATGAGGAGAAGGGCCGCAATATAAGTTTAGCCATATTTGAACTCTTTAATAAAAGACGCTTTATACCGCCTCACCTGGTGCGGTTCAAGGATGGGATTAAGGCGGCCATAGGGCTTTTGACCTACCCAATAAACACCAACGAAGGATGCCAGGATCTGCCGCCAGAAAAATTATACGATCTTATTGCCGCGAAAGGTAAAGAAGCCCTGGCCGTGGCCCAAAGCAGGTTCGATTATCCTCTTTGTTTTTCCCGGGAGATTGAAGAGACCCTAAGTCTAAAAATAGCGGCAAATATTCATCGGGTTGTGGATAAACTGCGAAGGAAGTGGAAAAAAACAAGGAAGTTTTCTTTGATATTAGCAAGATGTGATGCCCAAAATGGGAGTGAGGACTATGGTCCCTTTTTGGGAAAGATAAACTTCTGGTTATCGTCAGGTCAATCCATCCTGCCGTGTACAGAGGGCTCCTTCTTTGTTTACCTGCCGGATATTAGCCCGGAAGAGGCTCTTCTTACCGGACAGAATTTGAAATCTCAGATCAAGGAAGCGTGCGGCAGGACCGTAGCTATGGGCTTAGCCAGTTATCCGGTGCTTGACTACGAAAAAGAGGAGGTCACCTTGAACGCCTACAAGGCGCTTGTGCATACTGATTTCTTTGGCCCGGACACCATTACCGCCTTTGATGCCGTAAGTCTCAATATAAGCGGGGATACGCTCTTCAATGCAGGCCATATCTACGGGGCCATAATGGAATATAAAAAAGGACTATCCCTCGATCCGCAAGACGTCAATCTCTTAAATAGCCTAGGCGTTTGCTATGCCCGGCTTAAATGTTATAAAAGGGCCGTTTCCTGTTTTGAGAAAACCCTGTCCCTGGAAAAAGATAATTTTATGGCCCGGTACAATCTGGGTTTGGCCTATCTCAAAACCGGCATCCCGGATAAGGCCTTTTTGGCCCTGCAACAGGCGGCTTCATTGAACGGGAATCATTTTGACATCCTCTTTCAGATGGGGAAGTTATTACAAGAACAAAAAAGAGGGGCGGAGGCCGTTGGTTATTTTCAAAAAGCAGCGCAGTGCCCGAATGCTAAGGGATATATATACCGATATTTGGGTGAGGCTTATCTCGACTTGAATCTAAAAAAAGATGCTATGGCTGCATTTAAAAGGGCGGTCAAGGGCAACCCTGCCGATGCCTTTTCCTTCAGTTGGTTGGGTATGCTTTATGCTGAACTAAAAAACGATCTGGAAATTGCTCATACATTATGTCAAAAAGCACTCGAACTCGATCACCAAAACAGCCTCTATTGGAAGACAATAGGGCGGATTTATTATCTCAAAAATGATTATCCTCAAGCTATCCACCATCTTAAAGAAGCCCAGCGCCGGATGAAAAAAGACCACGAAATCTACTATCATTTGGGCCTGGTTTATGAAAAAATGGGTGACCTAGCTGAGGCCAGGAGAAAATGGCAAAAGGCGCTTAAGGTTAACCCCCTTTTTAAAGAAGCCCGGATTGCGCTTCAGCCCATAGGTACGATTGAGGAATAACTAAGAACCCTGTCCTTTTTAAGATCATAGTCATCACGTCTTAAACAACAAGACGCAGGTTTCAAGATTCTTTACTTCAAATCTTTACATTTACAAAAAGATATTTTTCCCCAATAATATAAAATTATAGTGCATTTCATGAAAACAAAAGCTCACTAAGGAGGAAGGTATTTTTATGGAAAGCAAAGAAAAGGACTATTACCGGTCTCTATACGAGGTGGCCATGGTAATAAATTCCAGCCTGGATCCGGCCACGGTCCTGGCGAAAATAGCGGAACAAGTTACTTTGGCCATAGAGGCCAAGGCTTGTTCTATAAGACTCCTTGATAAGCAAGGTAAGCGTCTGCTTTTAGGAGCTTCTTATGGATTGAGTAAAGGATATCTACGTAAGGGTGCAGTAGAAATAGAAAAAAGCGGTATTGACCAGGAAGCCCTAGCCGGTAAGAAAGTTACTATCCGTGATGCGTGCACCGATCCACGATTCCAATATCCAGAAAAGGCAAAGGAAGAGGGCATTGCCTCGGTAATGGTAACACCCCTTATGGTTGAAGATCGAGCTATAGGCATACTACGTGTCTATTCCGCTACGTGCAGGGATTTTGCCCCTGAAGAAGTAGAGTTCTTGACGGCCATCGCCAACCTCAGCGCCATCGCCATTGAGAATGCCCGCTTACATCAAGCCCTTAAAGCAGATTATGAACTTCTGGCTGCTTATGAATACAGACTTTTTGACGATTAAAGAGGGGAGAAGAGCTATGAGAAAGGCAAAAATAGGTATAAACGGGTTTGGCCGCATTGGCCGCCAGGCATTAAAGGCTATACTGAAAAGACACCCGGAAAATTTGCAAGTGGTGGCTATTAACGATCTGTTTGATGCGCCTACCAACGTCCACCTGCTCAAATATGATACCAATTACGGAATATTTAATGTTCCGGCAGAAATTCGCGACGGCGAAATGGTCGTTGGTGATTGGAGAATTCGCAATTTTTCAGAACGAGATCCAGCCCAGATACCATGGCATGAGGTCGAGGTTGATATCGTTATAGAATGCACCGGCCTCTTCCGCACCGGACCCAGGGCCAATATGCACAGGGAAGCAGGGGCCAAAAAAGTAATCATAAGCGCTCCGGCTAAGGAAGAAGATATCACTATTGTTATGGGGGTTAACGAGAAGGCTTACGACCCGGTCCGTCACCATATTATCTCCAATGCTTCCTGCACTACTAATTGTCTCGCTCCCCCGGCAAGGGTCGTCAACGATCAATTTGGCATTGTGAAAGGTGTTATGACCACCGTACATGCCTATACCAATGATCAACGCATCCTCGATCTGCCGCATAAAGATCTGCGAAGGGCACGCGCTGCGGCCTGCAATATAATTCCCACCTCGACCGGGGCAGCAAAAGCCGTAGCGCTTGTAATACCGGAACTCAAAGGCAAATTCGACGGATATTCATTAAGGGTTCCTACGCCTACCGTATCCGTGGTAGATTTCGTGGCGCTACTGGAAAAAAACATCACTACAGATGACCTGAGGAAGGCCCTAAAAGACGCGGCTAATGGCCCGCTGAAGGGCATCATGTCTTATTCGGAGGATTTCCTGGTTTCCTCTGATTTTAAGGGTGATCCCCATTCCAGCATAATCGATGCTGAATTCACACAGGTGCTGGGAGGCAACCTGGCCAAAGTCGTCTGCTGGTACGACAACGAATGGGGTTATTCCTGCCGTCTTGCAGACTTAGCTAACCTTATAGCCGAAAAGGGAATTTAAGCCATGCGCTAAAGAAAACCAGCGGAATGCCGATAAGAAAATAGAATCGTTAATCAACAGTCTAATCCATAGATAAGGACAATAGTGAAAACGGCATCCCGCTGGTTGATAATACCTGCGCTATGGACTTATTTCACATGGGTAAGTCCTGGTGCAATGGCTTTAGATACCAATTGTGACAAATGTCATGCCTCCTACAAGGCCGTAGTTACAAAAGGCACACAAGATCAAGGTGCAGGGCATTGTACCCATTGCCACACGGCCATACATGCGGGCAATACCGGCAAGGCCGGATCAACCCCTTATGTTTATCATAATACCGGGGCAGACTTAGCCGGCGGCAATTTTTATTATGTCGGCCTTCACGGCAACCGTCATGGCCATAATGTGGATGGGTTTACGGATATAGGGCCGGATACTATTAATGCGCCGGGACTAAACGACCCCTCCTTAAATTTCACCAGCATCCGGCTTACATGCGCCGGTAAATATGGCTGCCATGGCGACCGTACCAAGATCTCGCCACGCGAAGCCATGACGGGAGCCCACCATGCCTACAACCCTGCCAAAGCGTCCGATGGAAAGACGGTAGCGACAAGTTACCGGTTTCTGTCAGGGGTTACCGGAAGGGAAATGAATGAAGACGGCTACAAATGGGAATACAAGACTGCCGCTGATAAACATAACGAATACCAGGGGTCTGATAACTGGCGTGATCCAAAGAGCATAAGCTATTTATGCGGTCAATGCCATGGCAGCGATGCCCTGGGCGGCAGTACAGGTAACTTTCACGGTGCGGCCGGCACCGGGGGCAAGAGCCCCTGGTTAAGGCACCCGACAGACATCCCCATCCCGGACGGGGAATTCTCCGGTTATACGGAATATAACCCGGTTGTGCCTGTTGCCAGACTGGATCTCGCTCGTGCAAAAAATTCGTCAGAAGTGAACGTCTCGTCAGGCAATGAGGTGGTAATGTGTCTGTCCTGTCACCGTGCCCACGGTTCGCCCTATCCGAGTATCCTCCGCTTCGCTTACGACGCGAATATGTCCTCTTCAGGCTCTTGTCGTACCTGCCACCGCAATCACTAAGAATTTATCCAGCCACGAATGAACACGAATCTACACAAATAAGGCAGTCATGATGAAAATTTATACAGGATTTTGTACCTATTCGAGTCCATTTGTGTCAATTCGTGGCCGAAATAGCTAAATCGGTATTTGATTCTTCAGCACGATGGCATATACCTTGTGCTGAAAAGGATGTACCTGGGGAAACTTTTCAAACAGCCAGCCTTCAAAAACGTTCTTATTGTCTTCGTAAACGATTATCTGCGCAGCCGGGTTTTTGGATTCATTAGAAAGTGATGTTATACCCTGGGGAGACATGGAAAAATTAGGCAGGAAATTTAACACCTTAATTTTTATCTTACTATTAGGAAGTGTGAAATCCTTGTTAATCCCCACCACATAATCCTTTTTTTCGTTCGTTTGTTTATTAACCACGGCTATTACTACCGCTTTCCATTTGCCCTGTACCTGCCCGGGGACAACCACCGGTGCGTGGCCTTTCGTAACCGGTTTTGACTCCGGTTTTTGTTCCCCCCTCTGGATAGCTTCAAGCATCTCCTTCGGGAACTGTTTTCCCATGACCGGGGGCATCTGCTCTTGCCCGGCTGGAGCAGGTTCGCGCATAGACGGTTCAGAAGGCGTTGCCGGCTTCTCTTGCGCCGTTTTTATGTCTTCCTTTTTCTGACATCCGCTAGCCAACAAAATCCCTCCCGCGACAAGTGGAACTGCAAGCATCCCGATTTTTTTGAACATATCCATTATTCTGTGCCCTCCGTATTAGTATAAAACCCCTCACGTGGCTAAACTAAAAACCACAGTGAGGGGTTCTAAGTTTATTATCTTATGACTCGGAAAACCGTTATATTAAACCTGACTATTGCTCCGCCCGCCCGGCCGGGATAAAGACCTGCAGGCGATTATTATCGGCGTCAACTATAAAAAGCCGGTAATCAGAAGCCACTTCTACCCGACAGGGGAATATGAACTTCCCCTCCTTCCACCCCTTTTCGCCTATCTCCCCCTGCCAGTTCCCGTTTCGGTCCAGGAGTACGATTTGATGCCGGTGAGAATCCAGGACGTAAATGCGCCCCTGTCCATCCACAGCTATGTCCACCGGAAATTCAGTTTCTCCGCGAAGATCCCCGCGCTTACTAAACTGGCGGATAATCTTCCCTTCGTTATCAAAGAGATAGACTATACCGCGCCGGGCCTCAAGCGCAACTATGTTACCGTCCTTAGCAACTGCTACCGCTGAGAATCCCGTGAACCTCGGTTCAGGAGGATTTATGTGGAGCTTATACGTTAGATTGCCATCAAAAATGTAAATTCTCTGGTTCCCTTGATCCACGACATAAAGATTGTCCTTATCATCTAGGGCCAGGCAAGTAGGCCAAAAGGACGAAGCATCAGGAAATCCATCCGCAAGAACGCCGCGTCTTTCGCCGGTCTCAGTATTATAACTGATAATACCCTGAGCACCCCGCTCGATGACTATAATCGTCCCCCGGCCGGTCTCTACCGCGCTAATGGGTAACGCCATTTTATCGGATTTAAATTCAGACAGGAACCGAAATTTACCCTCACTATCGCCAAAGAAAAGCAGGCGGTTATTGCCGGTATCAGTCACAAGCAGTCTATTTTTGGCGGGTGACCAAAAAAGGTCCTGGATCTGCTTCAATTTGCCCATGCCTTCCATCTGTGTAAAACCAACCTGGAGGGCAAAGGGGGTCTTTTGCTGGGCAAAACAAAGATCAAGTGCGAAAAGAACCGACATAATACTACACAACACAAGGACAATTAATAAAAGCCTGATCCTGCCAGACATCAAAGCCATACTACGAGCTCCTTAATCCCTTTTATGGCACTCTATGCACAGTTCCTTTTTGCGGTCGAAATAGAGCATAAATTTGTTTTCAGCAGTATGCATCCCGTGACAGGTCGTGCAATAAGTTGGCTGGTTAGTCCGCGGATCTATAGATTTTTCCCTGAGAGGATGCGATAAGCTGTGTTCTCTTTTATGGCAACTTACACAGATATCAACGCCATCGCCTTTAAAGTAACGGGGCATATTTGCGGCGTGCGGATCATGACAATGGGAACATTTTCCTTCTATTATAGCCGTACAGCGAATGCCCTTTTGTTTCTCAATGGAGGCCTTCTCACGCCGATCCGTGTCGGCATGACAGGAGATGCAAAGCCATTTCTCTTTCTTCCAGATAAGTCCTTTATCCTGCGAGGCATGAGGATTATGACAGGTAGTGCAGGCCTTACTTCCTCCGGCGTGAACGTATATCTTAGATAGCATATCCTTCTTATTGCCATGGCAATCAAGGCATAATGTCCGGCCGGTCAATTTTGTCGTAAGGGGCTTATTTGCTACAATCGTATCGTGGCATGCCTCACACTTTTGATCGACGAAAGACTGATGGGCTATAGGATTGAAAACCCCCTTCTTGTTTGAGGCATGGGGATTATGACAGTTAGTGCAGTCGGCATTCTGGAGGGCAAAGGCCAGGGAAATCCCTTTACTCTTGCACTTAATACCATGACAATCCTGGCAAAGACGATTTATATTTTTCCTTACCAACCCTTCCTCCTTGGAGACATGGGGTTGGTGACAAGAAAGGCACTTTTTTTCCCGGAAGGGGGGTATGAGATAAGAAAAGGTAAGCTGCTTTTTTACGCCCTCATGGCAGTCCAGGCATAAGCTATTTGCTTCTTTGGCCAGTAGGTTACTGTGTGCAGAGGCATGGGGATTGTGACAGCGTGTACATTTATCATGTAAAAGAACGGAATGAACGTACCCGCGCCCCAGTTCCTGTGCCAATCCCTTGTGGCAACTATAACAAACCTTGTTTATCTCATCTTTCAAAAACTTATCCTGGTTCGCAGCATGAGGATTGTGACAGGCCATGCACTGTCCCTTGCCCACAGGATCATGTATGGTTTTCTGCGCAAATTGCTTCTTTAACTGGCTATGGCAGCTATAACAGGTATCAGCCGAAGGCCTTGCCGCCAGTGCTTCACCTGTAAGTGTCCAGACAAAAAAGGCCAACAAAGGCAATATCGCAAACTTAACCCTCATATTGTTAACATCTCTCCATTTCATAAGCTTTCCGGGTATCGCCGAAATTTCGCCATTTGAATTTTGGGTTCTTAGCCTTATCATTTATTCATCTTTGCGGCCTCTGTGCCCTCTGCGGTGAATATTCACGTTATTTATGGCACAGTTTACAATCTCTCTTAGCAAAAGGACTGTGCTCATTTTTCTTCAACAAACTTCCCTTAGCAGCTATATGTGGTTCATGACACTCCAGACATAAGCTGGTATTTTGGAGCAACCCTTGATGCGCCTTGATATTGGTAGGTTTATCGGCGGCATGGCACTGGAGACAGAGGAATGGATCCCGGTTGGCCAAAAGCCCTTTTTCTTCTCCGTAATGGGGTAGATGGCAGCCGCGGCAATTGCCTTGCTTGACCGGCATATGCCCCCGGGCCGAACGCAGCGCCTCTTTTAGCTGGCCATGGCAAGACAGACACAGCTCGCCGGTTTGATTGAGGAGCAAACTGGCAAGCTTTGTACCGTGCGGGCTATGGCAGCTAATGCAGTTCCCTTCCTTTATGGGTTGATGTACGGCCTGGGCATCTTTTCCTTTGGCCACGAAGTTCTTATGACACTTCAGACAGAGTTCAGAAGGTGGAAGCATCTGCTGCATCGGATAATTACTGGCATGGGAGTCGTGACAGCCCTGGCATTCCCTTCTCATAAACGGCGGGTGACCCTTGCCTTCTACACCTATATTCTTCATTTCTACATGACAGGAGAAACAAATATCCGTCTTGGAATGCTTGAGAAGAGACTTATAATTCGCTCCGTGCGGCTTATGACATCCTGTACAATTCTTTTTACTTACGGGAGTATGAACGTATGCCTTATAAAATTTATCTCTGGCCTCCTTATGACAACTGTAGCACAGGGCTTCCGGGGATACGCCCAGCATTCCCTTATAATTGCTGCCGTGGGCGTTGTGGCAGGTCGTGCACTGATCAGATGCGAGAGGTTTATGTACATAAGCTGCGCTTAGCTCTTCCTCCGCCTTCTTATGACACCCGAGACAGAGCTTCTTTTTTTCCAATTTGAGCAATTGTTTATTAGCCGCCGCATGCGCATCATGACAGGCCGTACAACCCTGCTTTTTGAGTGGCGCATGCGGCACACCTGCCTTCAAAGAACCTGCCTTCTCTTTATGACAGGTAAAACAAAGAGAATTGACATCCTTAACCAGCTGGGGGACAAAATCCGTGGCATGGGGACTATGGCAGACCAGGCACTTGCCCTCTTGTATGGGCTTATGCCGGCAGACCTGTTCAAATCGCCTGGCGACCTGCTCGTGGCAGGAATAGCAAAGGGCGCCATCCTGAGCCACCGCCTTTAGCGGCTCTTTATCCGCAGATGGACGGTGGCAGGAACTACACCTTTTTTCCGCCAGAGGCTTATGTATAGAAGGCCTTAGTAACTTAGGATGGGCTGTGGCATGCGGGTCATGGCATCCCGTACAATGCGCCTTTTCCACCGGATAGTTCTGATGCGCTGCCCGGAAAGAGGCGCCCCCTGAGTTATGGCAACCGAGGCAAAGCTCTGTCTCGGGTTTTACAAGATGATCGGCCTGGGGTGAGGCATGCGGTCTGTGGCAGGTCAAGCACCCCTTTTCTACCGGGGCATGGACTTTAGCGCCTTTAAATAGCGTCTCCTCGTGGCAATCAAAGCAAAGGCTATTACCCTGCTTCCTCAGGAAGAGTTTATTGTCACCGGCGTGTGGGGCATGGCAGGGTATGCATTTGCCTTCTTTTATAGGGGTATGAACCGCAACTTTTTCGCTTATCCCCAGTTTTTCCGCGGCATGGCAGGTATAACACAACGCGGCACCCGGTTTTTTGAATGTCCTGATGGGTATCTTGCCATGGCGATCATGGCATACTTCGCAGTCTTTTTTGAGCGCCGGACCATGGACATAAGGTTTTTTGAGATCATCGAATTTCTTGCCATGGCAGTCCAGGCATGCCTTCGGAGCAAACCCTCGCTGAGGTCTGGTCGGACTTTCAGCGCAACTTAAAACGATAAGGGCGACCGCTACTACGAGTACTGCAATGCCTATGGCGTTAAATTTTAGTTTCCGAGTCCCACACCAACGGCGGCTTCGCCGCAGACGGACGTGCTTCGAATTTTTCATGCGCTGCACCATATCATCAGCCTTCATTGCTTGTCAAGAGTAGAAGATTTTGCAGTAGGCAGGAATCGTTCTGTCAATTCCCGGATAAAGGGATCGTTTATCCTGACTTCAGCATCCTGTCTTAACTCCTTGGCGTAATCCGTCCATAATTTCTCATAGTTTTCCTTGACATAATCCCTTTGCACGACGTCCTTTATTTGTTCAAGGTCCTCGTAGTCAACATCGGACCTGGCCTCCAGCTTTACGATATAATACGCACCGCCCTCTGAAAGCACATCGCTGTTCTCTCCAACCTTCAGGGCAGAAACAGCCTTAGATAAAAAAGACAATTTATCCTCTGAAATCCAGCCCCTGTCTCCTCCCTTCTCAGCCAGGCCGTCTTCGGACTTATTTTTTGCCAGCCAGGCAAAATCAGCTCCCCCGCGCAGTTGTTCCAGGATGGCCCGGGCCTGCGCCTCATCACTTACAGTAATCTGCCTTATCCGGTACTGAACCGGCTTGAGATACTTGTCACGGTGTTTACCGTAATAATCCCTGAGGAGTTCGTCTGAAACCTTTATCTGTGAGTATATAACTTTCTGAGCAAATATCTTCTTTAGTAAATATTCTTCATAATACTTAAGCATGCGACCGAAATCTGCGTCTTGTTCATAATGCCGATTTAAAGCAACTATATCCACAAGTTTGCGGTCGATCCAGTTATCTACAAACTTTCTCTTTAAAGCCGGCGGATTATCCGCAACCAATTTAGAACCCGGTATGTCTTTTAGCTGTTGATAGAAATCGCGAACCGTCAATATTTCTTCCCCAATTTTTACAATAGGCCGTTCATCTTTGGTCCACCTTTCATCCCTCGCGGCGTCAACAGAAACCGGCAATTCTGCCAACAAATCTTCGCTTATGACTATATCGGCCTGCTTGTGATATCTCTTTAAAACTTCCTGACCTTGCGCCTCTTCTTTCTTCTTACGAAAATGTTTTTCTGCAACCTGCCGTATCTCCTCTAAACTTTTCTCCGGCGCCGGCTTCTTCTCCTCAATTTTTATTATTTGATAGCCGGAGGGAGTTTTAATTACGGGTGTTATCTGGCCAGCCTTAAGAGAGAAGGCTATATCTCTAACTGCTTCCGGGAGTTGCCACCGGCGTAAAAACCCCCGGTCTCCTCCCTTATCTTTAAACATATCGATAGAATGCTCCCGGGCGAGAGCGGCCATATCAGAACCGGCTGCGATCTGGTCCCGTATATTCAGGGCATTTTCCTCATTTCCCACCGTTAGTTGGCGAATATGCGTCTCCTCCATCTGCTCATTGTAAAATCGCCGCATCTCGTCATCGCTTACCCAGACCCTGTCCTGAACCTCTTCTTTATAGAGGCGTACCACTGATTCCCTGAGTTTATACTCGTGCATCTTATTTTGCACCCAGGGATCCTTATCCAGCCCCATACGATAGGCCTCCTGGACAATCAGGCGTTCATCGATCAATTTATTAACATAATCCATAAGGTCGAGATGCTCATCCGGCCGTACGGCCTCAGTGCGATGCGTTATCTTTAACGCCTCTTTTAAATCCCCCTCAGTTACCGGCACGCCGTCCACCCAGGCCACGGGTTTTTCACCTGAGATCATAAACCCGCTACAGGCCGCAAGCAACAAAAGCAACCCGATAATCATACAGTTTCGTAACAATATAAATAGTGACATACCTAACCCCTCAAAGGACTGGCTGAAGCTCAAAGTCCAAAGCAAATTTTATCTAATTTCAATATATGGAAGGCGTTTTACTAACTTTTTGATCACCTTTTCGGCAACTTTATCGGCCGTTCTTATTCGTCCCCAATCCAGGGCTAAGATATCGTCTTCGCCTGTGGCTCCCAGTCGATCTGCCCAGATGATGGTCTTATTCGGAACGTATAAAAGACGCAGGCTGATAGCTGTCTCCGGGATAACCTGTCCTTTGGCGCCCAGATCTTCGCTATATTTTTCCACTGTTCCGAGCAGGATACCATCGACTTCCAGTTTCTTGCCCAGCGCCTGCAACGTATCATAATCCAATACTCCACGATATGGATAATTCTCTGAAACCAGGGTGTTCCAGACCTTGCCATATTCAACGGTTGTCCAGCCCGGTTTTTGCCCTATGCCTGAAAGGAATAAATAAGTGGCGATAACCCCGGCATCCTTGCGCGTGCTCAAGTTTGCAAAGGGCATTACCGCCACCCGGAAATGCCATTTTTCACGTTCCGCCTTATCCGGCGGTGTGAACCGCTTAAGAGGAGAAAAAAGTTCGTCAATCACTACAGGGGCAAGCCCGGCCAGTGTCGTAATCTTGCCCAGGCCCAGGACCGTTTTAAATTCCTCCCCGCTGCGGCTGGCATGTCCGCCCCAGACAATATTTCCATCCGGCACGGATACCAGACGGGTAGAGACGGATAGTAACGGATCATCAGAGCACAAACTTACATTTCCCAGCAGAATATAAGCGGCTCCAAGCCCGCGCTCCATAGTACGAATAGTCTTATCTGAAAAACGCCCGGCACTTCTAATTTCATGCCGCAACAGAAACCTTTCTACTACTTCATCAGGCACTATTTCAAAACCGGCGCCTTTGAACCACTGACGTATATAGGGCATAATCTTTTCCACGGCCTCTTTCTTATCAGAAAGGTTTTCAAAAGGCATCAGCGCTATAGCTTTTCGGGCCAGCGGCAGCCTGGCATCGCTATCAAATGCCGCCCGTCCGGCACAGGAAGGTAAAAAAATAAGGAGAGTTAAGAGAAAAGGCAGTATTTTTAACATAGGGTGAGGTCATGCCATTACTAAGGGTCTAAATTAAAATGACCATAACATTATACAACGCCCAAATATCAAAACCCAAAGTTCAAATGAAATCCAAATGCCCAAAATTTCACTATTTGGACCTGAACCTTGGTCATTGATTTGAACTTTGAGCTTTGATGGTTTCGTAAAAAGTCGTTTTTAGCTTAAGTATTTGAAATAATATTATTTTATTGCATTTTTGTCTTGACTTTCATGTTGTCCCGTGATAGAAAACATATGCAACATCAACATGTT
>DSAQ01000028.1 GCA_011046395.1 Pseudomonadota bacterium | reverse complement strand
CTAGTAACACTGGGCAGTCATACTATGTCCCACAGGAAGATAAATCAATTATCTGAAGCCGATTTGATCTACGAAATACAGGAATCAAAAAAGATTGTGGATAAGCTTCAGGGACACTGCGAGACCTTTGCCTACCCGTACGGAGACTCCAGTTTTGTAACGGCACAGAGTGAATCAGTTATCTCGGAATCCGGCTACAAATATGCGTTTACTACAACCGGAGGTGTTCTGAGGAAAGGAACTGATAGATTCAGAATCGGCCGATCCAATATACAGGGATGTGTTTCTCTGGAAAAACTCTATTTTTTTTGTCGCGGTATTCACCCGAAGCTAAGATTCTTCAGGGACAGAATTGTCAAGAATCGCTTTTATAATGCAAAATCTCCAGCGGGCTTAATCGGAGACCAAATTAGCCGACGGCCATGAATTCTTAACACGAATTTTCACGAAGGAAAATGCACAACCCTCTCACACCTTGCGCCTTACGGATTAGTACCCCGAATTTCTTGATTCGAGTCCATTTGTGTGCATTTGTGGCTGAATAGTTAATAATATGAGTTGTCCTCAACACGAACTTGCATACGCTCCGGGCGATATCGGATTTGGAGAGAGCAAATCCAGCTTGGTTCCAGCCCTGCTCTGGTTTTGCCTCCTGGTCTGGGTGGTCCGGGTTACGGTCTTCATTCGACAGCGTGGCGATTTTGCTGCCGTGGACCTGCATGCCGGGGTACAAATTGCCGTTGTCCTGTTTATGTTCCTGGTCCTTTTATTGAGCGCCAGAGTTGCGCCGATGTGGTCAAGGCTGGCGCGAACATCGGTGCGCCTGCTTTTTCTCTATTATAGCCTCTCGGCAATAAGCGCCTTATGGTCATCAATGCCTTCATATACGGCGTACCGGGCCTTCGAGTTTATAGTCTCGCTTATGGCCGTATTTGTAGCCTTGTCCTACAGCCCAAACCTTGCTGCCGCAGAGCGAAAAGCCCTTTTTATCTGTTTTGTAGTCTTAATCTTTAGTATGTATGTAAACATCAAGTTTTACGGGCTTAGCTTTTCATTATTCGACTGGCATACAAACTCCTATTCGGCCTCTGCCGCCATCATGTTTTGTTATTGCGTCGGAGAATATTTTTCGGCCGATAAAAAGAGGGCAAAAACGCTCAAGCGCTACGGGATATTATCTCTGGGCGCTCTGATAATCGGAACCAGCGCGGCCAGCAATATTGCGGCCTTATGCGGTCTGGTAGTCCTGCTTTTTCTTTATCGGAGACTTGGATGGGTGACTGTGGCCATCTTTCTATTGTCCATGATGTTCCTGACCGGGAGCGATTTTTCATTTTTCAAGGATATACTCTTTCCGGGAAAAACCGAGCAGCAGATATCGACTCTAGGCGGCCGCGAGCAGATGTGGGAGACCTTTAAAATAATGATAGCAGAGCGCCCTTTCTACGGCCACGGGTTCGCCGTGCTTTCTACCGGGAGAGGGGGGGCATTTGTCAGCCATCCGCATAATTCACTGTATTCTGTGCTTCTGGGGACAGGGGCTATCGGCGCGTTAGCCTTTGGTTCTTATTTGTTTCGGTTGCTCCGCGAAGGTATGCAAACGGCCCGTCAGCGGCTTCCGGGCGCAATCGGCGGCGCGGGGGCGCTCGCCGCGGGCCTGGTCAACAGCCTTGCCATGCCCCTGATCGGAGACCAGTACGAGGAATCCAGCCTGGTCTTCTGCTGTATGATGGCGCTGTTTGTGCTTTTTGTATTTTTGCCTTATATGGAAAAAAGAAAGGATTCAGCCACGAATGGACACGAATGAACACGAAAGAAAATTTGGACGCCGATTTCGCAGATTGACGCTGATTCCCTTTATAAACCACATACAAGACAACACAAAGTAAAGTAGAAAGTTTAGTCTTTAGCCTTATAATTCGTGAAAATTTATGTTCATTTGTGGCTGAAATTCCGCTTCCGGTATGTTTTCGCTGTTGTGTATTTGACAAGTTGACACGTTCTTTAAGAAATGGGATATTGAAAACCACAAACAACGAAATAACCTTATCCCGGAGGATAGATCATCATGTTAAAGATTTTCAAAATTCCATTGGTTCTTGAACCACAGGAAGAAGGCGGGTGGACAATTACCAGTCCTGTTTTGCCGGAATTGATCACGGAAATCGATAAACTTGAGGAACTGCAAGAGACAGTAGGCGATGCCATAAAGGCGGTCATTGAACTTTATGCTGATATGAAAAAAGACTTGCCCGCCGGTTTGACTGCCGATGGGATAAAATCGCCTGTTTGGTTTGAATCTCTCATCCCCGCCGAATTATGAAATATAGGGAGCTGGCGAAAAAACTTCGAGGTTTTGGCTGTTATGAAGTCCAGCGCCGAGGTGGCGGTTCACACAGAAAGTGGTTCAATCCCGAGTCCGGGAAAGGTACTGTCATTCCTGACTGGGGCGATAAGGATCTAAAGCATGGCACGATCAAAGCTATCCTAAAACAACTAGGAATAAACCCAGACAAGCTCAGCCTTCCAAATTAATATCTTACAAAACGAATCCGTGTTCCGCCACAGGCGGACCGTGGCAAAAGCTAAAACTCAATTCGTGTAATTTGTGTTCATTCGTGGCTAAAATTCTTTTTGCCTCCGTCTGTGTAAGTCTGTGTGCGTCAGTGGCTAATTTTTCATGCGCGTTACCTACGTAACCAGATCTTTTTTAGACTACCGCATACCTGTCTTTGAAGCCCTGGATGCCCTGGTGGAAGGGAATCTTCACGTCATCTACTCCGCCGACTATGTCCCGAATCGCGTTCACGAAAAAGCAAGGAACGTCCTCGGCGAACGCGCCGTAGGCATGAGGGGCGAAAGACGCATCGGTCCGAACCAATTTACCGGCTTTTCCAATTCAGCAGTGCGTATTGTCTATCAACCCGGTCTGCTCGCCGAAATCGGAAAAACAAGACCGGATATTCTTATTGGCGACGGTTTTTTTCAATGGACCGGTTTCGCTCTGTTGTACAAGCTGACGAAAAGAATTCCTCTGCTACTATGCTACGAACGCACCTTTCATACCGAGCGCAATGCCCAATGGTTTCGTATCTTGTATCGTCGCTTCGTCATGAAGTTCGTCGATGCTATGAGCTGCAACGGTAGGCTCTCTTCCGAATACACACAATGGCTCGGTATGCCGGCCTCGCGCATTACGACCGGACACATGGTGGCGGATACGGACAATTTGAAAAGACAAGTCGCGTCCGTTTCCGGCTCGATGCGTGCAGAACTGAGAAGGAGATGGGGAACGCCGGGGCCTATTTTTTTGACAATAGGCAGACTGATCAGACTAAAAGGCTTTCAGGAGCTGCTTCGCAGTTGGGCCGGTCTGGAAAGAAGCGGTGCCGGAAATTCTGTGCTCCTGATAATAGGAGCCGGGCCGGAGGAAGAAGACCTCAGAAAACTGGCGGAGAGCTTAAATTTGAATTCTGTGCGTTTTCTTGGCGCTGTGGACTACGACCAAATTGCTCCTTACTATGCCGCAGCCGATGTATTCGTCATGCCTACACTGGAGGATAACTGGAGCCTGGTAGTGCCGGAAGCCATGGCCTGCGGCCTGCCTGTTTTGTGTTCCAAGTATAATGGCTGCTATCCCGAATTGGTAAAGCCGGGGGATAACGGATGGGTGTTTGATCCCTTGGACGAGCAGGATACGTTTGAGGCTCTTAGAAAATGTATCCAGAATAAAGATCGATTGAAGCAGATGGGAGAGAAGTCGAGGGAGATCGTATCGCACCATACTCCCCAAACCGCCGCGAAGGCGATCTATGAGGCGTGCTGGATAGCCCTTAAGAAGAGTGCTTAGCTACGAATTAACACAAATGGACACAAATAGATTGAGAGAAAAACCTAAAAAGGGAACACGGTATGATGCCTTGTCTTTCCGTTGACCTGTTGATATAGTTGGAGAAAGTTGCTAATTCATTCCTAAGGGGGAGATACCAGATGGAAACTTTAAAACAAGAGGCAATCAAAGCAATATCAAAATTGCCGGAGTCGGCAAGCGTCGACGACATAATGTACGAAATCTATGTGGTTGACAAGGTTAAGAAGGGTCGCGAAGCAGTCAAGCAAAACGACGCTGTCTCTGTGGAGGACCTGAAAAGAGAAATGCAAACATGGTAAAATGGACGACTCCAGCCAAGAGTGACCTAAGAGATATCCACGATTATATTGCACGAGATTCCAAATTCTATGCTCAAAAAGTCGCCCAGACTGTCGTGAGTAGGTCCGAAATGTTGAACGATTTTCCCGAAATTGGAAGAATTGTTTCTGAAATAGGTGATCACAGTATCCGAGAAGTCTTTGTGTATTCGTACCGCCTAATATATGAAATATCTCCTAATGGGGTACATATCCTTGCTTTGATTCATAGTAAACGAGACTTCTCGTCCGGTAATTTAGATGAACTGCGTAAATGAGAATGACCCAATCTTTTCCCTCACAATTTGAGATATGAACATGCATAGCGAGCGCATTCCCCGCTGCTTGCGGCGGGGTTAGCGAGCGAATACTATGTATTTTACCTTACATACGGAGATTCCCAGCAGCTTGCTGCGGGGAGCTTCAATTCGCCTCGCTAATTGTGTAATACACTGTTATCACGTCGTTTTATCCCACAGAAAACTCATATCCGTCATGGCGTAGTTTAAACCGCGGTTCATGGGACAGAAATCTTAACTCTTCTTTCGTGTAAGTCGTGTTAATTCGTGGCTAAAAACATGCACATTTTGATAGTTCATAACGACTACGCCAAGTTCAGCGGCGAGGAACATGCTGTCGAAACCATGGCCTCCGTTCTCGAGTCCCACGGACACCACATAACCTGGTTTCGAAAGTCTTCCGCGGAGATCGGAGATTCCGCCGGGAAGAAGCTCGGCGCCTTTTTCTCCGGCATTTACAGTTTTAAGTCAAAAAAGGAGATATCCCGCATACTGGACAAAAAGAAAATTGATATTGTCCAGGTCCAGAATCTCTATCCCTTTCTGTCCCCCTCAGTACTTTCGCCGTGTGGGGAACGAAAGATTCCGGTAGTCATGCGCTGCCCCAATTACCGTCTGTTTTGCCCAAGCGGCCTCCATTTGCGGGGCGGCCAGGTTTGTGAACTATGCCTGGGAGGCAACGAGTTCGCCTGCGTGGTGAACAACTGTGAACAGAGTTTGCCGAAAAGCCTCGGTTATGCCATCCGCGCCAGGTTCGGCAGGACTTCCGGCTTGATAGCAAAGAACGTTTCTATCTTTATTGTGCTTTCTGAATTTCAAAAAAAAAGATTTGTGGCCGGCGGCATCCATGAGAAAAAAATAGCCATCCTGCCCAATATTGCGCCTCTTGGCAACGGGGCAATGGCGGAAGGCGATAACGGAGTAATCTCATTTGTTGGAAGAATCAGCAAGGAAAAGGGAATCTCACAGTTTGTTGAGGCCGCGCGTACTTTGCCTCAGTACAGATTCGCCGTGGCAGGCAATACCGACGCTATTCCGGGGATTGAAAGCCAAGCTTCCTCAAATTTAACTTTTCACGGCTTCTTAAAGGGAGACAGACTTGACGACTTTTTCAAAACCAGCAGAATACTGGTATTCCCCAGCACGTGGTTTGAGGGATTTCCCAACGTAATCGCCAAGGCTATGGCATACGGCAAACCCGTGATCGCTTCCCGTATCGGGGCCCTTGCCGAAATCGTGGAGGACGGAGTGACAGGTCTCCTTTTTGAGCCCGGTAATGCCGAAGATTTGGCAGAAAAAATAGATTACCTCTGGAATCGGCCTGCATTATGTGCCGAAATGGGTCACGCAGGTCTGCAGAAAGCGAGAAAAGAATATTCAGAAGAAAGGTATTATGAGCGCTTAATGGATATTTACAAGAAAGCACTCAGCTTTCAGAGATAAAAAGAGAATAATTATGCCTTTTCAAATCGCTATATGGCGCATGATGTTAATTGCGGCAATAACTATTAGTTTCTGGATGCCGCAGGAAGCTCAGGCCGCAGGAGTTGATATTTTTCGCCTCAAGGCGATCGTAACCGGACCGGCACCTTCCAGTTTAGAACAAAAGGCTGCCAACGAACTCAACCGCTATCTCAAGAAAATTTACGGGGGCTCTTTGCCAATAGAAACTCGCGCCGCCATACCAGAAGGGATTACGAATGTTATTCTACTTGGGGAAAAGGCCGTCCTCATGGCAGGAGCAATTACCAGGGCGGAACTGGAGAAGGTAAAATGGGATGGTTATGTGATCAAGGCTAAGGACGGCCGGATTGCCCTGGCCGGTCCCCGGGACAGGGCGACGCTTTTCGGTGTCGCCGGTTTTCTGGAACATCTGGGCGCACGATTCTATGGTGTTACAGAAGTTATTCCTTCTTTGCCGGATGCAACTATTGAGGAATTCACTGTAATTGACAGGCCGACCTTTGAATTCCGGCGTATAAGCGTCCCCTGGCAGCTAAAATCATCATACGATGATCTGGGAGACCCTTGCCGGGCCGCCAATCCGGAGTTGTTTACGAAAGAGACGGGTTCGGATCTGTGGATAGATCATACGGCTGGATATCTTGTGCCCAAGCTGCTTTATTATGACACACATACCGAATACTACGCAATGATCGGGAACGGTGAACGAATCGGCAAGGACAAGTTCAGCGACCATCGTGCGCCGCTTTGTCTGTCCAATAGGGATGTTGCCAGGATTTCTATTGAACGGATGATTGCCTGGATCGAGAAGCAACCGGAAAAACGGTTTTTTACCATAACCTATGGTGATACGGATATTTGGTGCAACTGCGCTGAGTGCAGGAAATTGGATACGGTAGATGGGGAGTTTGTCGACCGAAATCTCTATTGGGTAAATCAGATCGCCCGCGAAGTTGGAAAAAAATATCCAGATAAGATTTTTTTGACATTAGCCTATGGTAGAAGCCGGATGCCTCCAGAGCGCATCAAGCCGGAGCCAAACGTAATCGTCCTCTATGCCCCGTTTTGGGGCGTTTCGACCATGTGCCGGATTCATCCTTACTACATCTGCCACAGAAGTATTCCTGCCGCGCTTGAGATGGAGGGCTGGCTCAAGGCCGCGCCGGATAACCTGGGTGTGTATGATTACTCGATAGGTAGCCAGTTTAGATTGCATGCCTATGAAAAGAACCTTAAATTCTGGGCTAAGCGGGGCTATCGAGGTTTTTTTGAACTGGGTAGTCCCAAGCAATTCAGGTCCCTGGAAAATTTTGTCAAGGCCAAACTGGCCTGGAATGCCACTTTAGACCCTGAGATACTGGAAGCAGAGTTTTGCAATGCCTGCTATGGCCCGGCAGGCAACCATGTAGCAGCTTTTGTTAGACTCTTGCGCCTGGAAAAGGGCGGGGGGCGGGGTGATCATGACGGAGAGAGCCCTGACTATATTTCTAATGCCCTGGGGCACCTCGAACAAGCTGAACAAGCCGTGCAAGGAACGCCATTTGAGGCACGCTTTAAAAGCGATCCCGATTTATACCCTCGCCTCTTGGAATATAGAAAACGCGCTTCTCAGCCGGAAGGGGAACAATTATCTGCTCACCCAAACGAGGATGCCCTGGATCGCACGAAACTGTGGTTGTCTAAGCCTCATATCGCAAGAAAGGGATTAAAGGATGATGCTGAACTCACCCATATTCTGGCCATTTACACGTTGGGAACGTCGAAAGAAGATCGCGCGGCAGCCCAGAGGCTTCAAGAGTATATTCAAGAGATCTACAGAGTCAAGCTGCCTGTGAATCCGGATAAAACCACCATTAATAAGGACATCAGGGGAGTCATTGTGGTGGGCAAGAGCGCCAGCTTGGCGTCCGGTCTGATTACCGAGGCCGATTTCAGCGCGGCAGGCCCGGATGGAGTCGTAGTCCGCGGCCTGAATGGCCGGATGGCCATAGCCGCCTCGAGAGAGACCGATATTAACGAGGCATTAAACGCCTTTTTGCATATTTTAGGTGCGCGCCACGGTGGAGCGGCTGCGGACACCGACCTTCCTCATATTGACCGACCGATTATTCGCGAATTTAGCCTTATTGACTGGCCGCCTTTGGGACCGGTATATAATAAGAAATGGAATGTTGGAACGATTGAATAATGAGGTAATGGATACCATGGCGCATGAGGTTGAGGACATGCTGGGGTATCCTGTCACCACGCAGGACAGGGATGCCTGTGTAAAGCAGATCCTTTCCTGGATCGATTCCGGTCAAAAGGCAAGATATTTTGTCTGCGCTAATCCCCATTCTATTACGGAGGCCGAATCTGACCCGGTTTTTAAAGAAGCCCTCAAAAACGCCGATCTTATCACTCCGGATGGTATAGGTATTGTGATTGCGTCAAAGATGCTGGGCGGGAATATCCGCGACCGGGTAACAGGGAGTGATATTTTCGCAGGGCTCAACTCAGCTCTCAATGAAAGAAACGGGAACAAAGTATTCTTTCTGGGATCCACGGAGGAGACTCTGGCAAAGATTAAGGATAAGATAGCGCAGGAGTTCCCCAACATAAAAGCCGTGGGTACTTATTCACCGCCCTTTAAGCCGAAATTTGCTGCTGCGGATAACCGGTTGATGATCGAGGCAATCAATAATTTCAGGCCTGATGTGCTGTGGGTGGGCATGACCGCGCCTAAACAGGAGAAATGGATATATCAAAATAAAGACCGGCTGGATGTGAAGTTTATCGGCGCTATCGGCGCGGTATTTGATTTTTTTACCGGTAATGTAAAGCGTTCCAATCCTTTTTTTCTCAAGACCGGCCTGGAATGGTTGCCCAGACTGCTGCAAGAACCCCGGCGGCTATGGCGGCGAAATGTTATCTCCAATCCAAAATTCTTGTTTCGCGTAATTTAGACCAGATTGATACGTTCATGTTAAGATATAAGAACGCTAATTTTCGAGGCAGAGGGGACAATTCTCTTGAAAACGCTATTAACCATTAGACCTGTTGGTTAGGCAAAAGGAATCATCTACGGGCTTTTGCTTGCAGGGATGTATTACTCAACCTTGACTTGGCTGGTCACAAAGGATTGGACAAGAGAGGCATACAGTTATGGCTACCTGATTCCATTTGTGGTCCTTTATCTGATCTGGATGAAGCGAGACGAGTTATCCTCTCTCCCTTCACTGCCTTCCTGGAAGGGCCTGGCGCCAGTTGCTTTCGGACTAATCTTCTTTTGGCTGGGCGACTTGAGCGGGGAGTTTTTTGCACTATATATCTCATTCTGGTTAGTCCTGGTAGGGATTTGCTGGGTGCATCTTGGCTGGCAGAAGCTCAAGACTATAGGCTTTGCCCTGGTCTTTATCCTGACCATGTTTCCTCTCCCCCATTTTATTTTAAACAAGGTCACACTTAAGCTCAGGTTAATCTCTTCTGAATTAGGCGTGGCCATGATGCAGCTTTGCGGGATGCCGGTTTACCGGGAGGGTAACATCATTGATGTTGGTTTTACGCAGTTACAGGTTGTTGACGCCTGCAGTGGGTTGCACTCTCTGATTTCTCTTATGGTTCTATGCCTTCTTCTGGTCTATTTCTTCCGGGCGCATTTTTGGAAGCGGGCCGTTTTGTTAATCTCGGCAGTGCCTCTGGCCGTTTTTGCTAACAGCATGCGCATTACCTTAACCGGTATCCTCTATAAGGTGTGGGGGCCTAAAATTGCCGAAGGATTTTTTCACGGATTTTCCGGTTGGCTGATATTTGTTTTCTGTATCCCGGTCCTTTTGCTTGAAATGAAGATTTTAGAGAAGCTGCCCCCGATCTCAAGCCCTAAAGAAGCTCAAGGCTCAAAGCCCGAAGCTCAAAGCAAGGAGGAAGAAGCTCAAGGCTCGAAGCCCAAAGCTCAAGGCAATGAGGCCGAGGTTCAGATCTCATGGCTCAATGCCCGGTTCGTTGTAGTTGTGATCCTGCTGGCAGCGACCGCGGCCATCTCCCATGGTGTTGAGTTTCGAGAAAGGATCCCCATTACAAAGCCGTTGAATCAATTTCCGTTGCAGGTGGGTGAATGGTCCGCTGATGGTCGTCAGGCCATGGAACAGGTTTTTATTGACGAGTTGGACCTTAGCGACTATGCAATCATCGATTACCGGAATAGCCCCGGCAGGCAGATCAACTTTTATGTGGCATATTATGAGAGCCAGAGCAAGGGGAAGTCTATACACTCGCCGGAGACATGTCTTCCAGGGAGCGGGTGGATATTTAAACAGGCCGGAACAATTCCCGTATCCCTTTCGTCCGGGGATAAAAGATTCATGCGTGTGAATAGGGCCTTCATGGAGAAAGATGGTCACAAGCAGCTTGTCTATTACTGGTTTTATCAGCGAGGACGGATACTAACCAATGCCTACCAGTTGAAGATATTTGCCCTCTGGGATGCCCTCACAAAGCATAGGACAGACGGGGCTTTGGTTCGGTTGATTGCTCCTGTTCACGAATCGGAGGGATTAGAGGAGGCTGAGGCGAGACTTCAGGAGTTTACTGGGAATATCGCCCCGGTGCTTGAGAAATATCTCCCCGGAAAGTAAGTATCGGGGTCACCTCTTCACGGGCTGATGCCCCCACTCCAAACACGTTGACTTCCCTCCTTTTCGATGATATTCTACAACCGCAAGGAAATATAGGGGCTTCCGGATGAAAACTAACTTAAAATGAGGGTAAAAATGCACAGGATAGTTGGCTATATTGAAAGAGACCCGGAAACAGGTTTATATGTAGCAATTGTTCCAGGAATTCCCGGCGCTCATACCCAAGCTGAAACTTTGGATGAACTTCAAAAAAATCTCAAAGAAGTCCTCGAATTATGTTTAGAAGAGATGTCCTCCGAGGAAAAAGAACAATTACCTGAGTTTGTAGGCATCCAACAGGTTGAGGTGGCGGTTTGAGTAAGCTTAAACTCATCGATGCCCAGACAATGGAAAAGCTATTATTTCTGTTGGGCTTCAAAAGAATTCGGCAAAAAGGCAGCCATGTTTTCTATGGACATCCTGACGGTAGAACTACAACAATCCCTCACCATAAAGGGAGGGTTTTGGCACGCCCGTTGATAAGAGAAATTTTGCGTGAAATAGAAGTTGCGGTGGATGAATATGCTGAGTATTTGGAAAAATTATAATTTTTGTCTGCAATGGCACATAATAGGGCGTTCATATGTCATTAGCAGAGAAATATCAAGGCGGTAAAACGAAAATCCTTGTTGGATTAAAATGCCCTGACTATGACTACAAGGGCATCTTCCTCAGCTTGCCGTCCCAGACTTCCTGCCATCTAGCGACATAACGGCCTTCATCTTTCGAGTCCAGGCCTATAATCCGTAACCGCAATGTATAAAGGGGCATCCGCCAAAGGCGGATGCCCCTTTATTAGACGCATAAGTGCTTATTTTTGTGTTTTGGCAGCTGGTTTTGTATCTGGTTTTGCCGCCGTTGGGGCCGGGATACAGGTCTTGCAAGGTTCATATCCCTTTTTTTCAGCTTCTGCTACATCCCTAAAAGTAACCATGTTTTCCTGTTTGATTTTTTTGGCCAGTTTGCAGGAGGGCAGATGGTACTTGCCTCCTTTAGCTGAACCTACAAAAGCCGGTTCTTCTTTTGTAGCCGTCTTCTCGGCAGCTTGCACAGAGAATGCGACCAGAGTAAATGCGAACATCAAGACTAGAATTAACGAGACGTACCTTTTAACTGGCATAAAAATTTTTCCTCCTTGAACTAGATGTTTTTTAGTCTTTTATTCTCCCCGGCCTGTGGCCGGCCTATGGCCGGAGAGTCTGATTTTCCTTTTCGGTATCGGCCGGGAAAACTTTAAATTATGTGCATTTTTTCATTAAGATCGGACGCAGAGAGTTCTGTAAGGAGCGCATTCGGCGCATTTATGAGATGTGATATTAATTTTTTTGCAAACCTTTTCGGGGTTATGCAAAAATAGACAATTTCAGAGAAAAATGTTATAGCCGAAAGGCCTTGTCGCGGTTTCAGGCGGGGAAGTTTTAAATCCCAGCCAGACATAAGATTCAGAACAGGAGATTTCTGTGAACCCGGCCATTTTTAGAGAGTACGACATCAGAGGCATCGTAGATAAAGACCTGACCGAAGAGGTGGTACGCGACATCGGCCGCGCCTATGGAACCGTTATCTGCAGAAATGGCTTAAGAAATGTCACCGTGGGCCGGGACGGCCGGCTGAGTTCAGAACGTTTTCAGAAGGCCCTGATCGAAGGTATCCTGGAGACAGGTTGCAACGTTACAGACGTGGGCCTCTGCCCCACGCCGCTCCTTTACTTCTCCATCTTCCATCTTCAGAAGGATGGCGGGGTCCAGGTGACCGGCAGCCACAATCCCCCGGAGTTCAATGGCTTTAAGATTTGTGTGGGAAAAGAGAGCATACACGGGGAGGCCATCCAGAGGCTGAAAAAGATCATCGAGGCCGGGGATTTTACTTCAGGGACCGGCTCCTTATCCTCATTTCCCATAATTCCCGCCTATCGGCATTACATAGAACAAAACATCTCTCTTAAGCGGCCATTAAAGGTAGTTATAGACGCCGGAAATGGCGCCGGAGGGCTGGTGGCGCCCGATCTCTTCCGGCATTTTGGCTGCGAGGTTACGAAGCTCTACTGCGAAGTGGACGGAAGATTCCCCAATCACTTTCCTGATCCTACTGTCCCCGAACACTTGGGTGATCTTATAAAATTGGTGACCTCGAAGAGGGCTGATTTCGGTGTCGGCTACGACGGCGATGCCGACCGCCTGGGCGTAGTGGACGAAAAGGGCAACATCCTTTTCGGCGACCAGCTTCTCATCCTCTTCGCGCGTCAGATATTAAAGGCCAATCCTGGCGCGGCCGTCATCGGAGAAGTCAAATGCTCCCAGACCCTTTATGATGATATAGCCAAAAACGGCGGCAGGCCCATCATGTGGAAGGCCGGGCATTCCCTTATAAAGAGCAAGTTAAGGGAAGAAAAGGCCCTTTTGGCCGGCGAGATGAGCGGACATATCTTCTTCGCCGATCGTTATCTTGGCTTTGATGACGCTATCTATAGTTCCCTCCGTCTGGCCGAAATTGTCGCCCAGTCCGAACGGCCGTTGAGCGAACTCCTCTCCGACGTGCCGAAGACCTTTTCTACTCCGGAGATCAGGGTCCCCTGTCCCGATGAATCCAAGTTTGCCGTGGTGGAAAAGGTCAAGGAATACTTTCAAGCCCATTATAAGACCATCGGCATAGACGGCGTGCGCATTGTATTTGATGACGGCTGGGGGCTTATCCGGGCCTCGAATACCCAGCCGGTGCTTGTCCTCCGTTTCGAGGCCCTGAGCGCTGAAAGGCTGGACGAAATCCGGAACCTCGTGGAAGGTAAATTAAAAGAACTGACCAGTTAGTAGTATTATAAAAGAATATCCATGACGCTGACTTCCATCGGCAGCATCCTGAAGAAGATAGCCTCTGAGAGGAACTGGGAGGAACGTTTCAGGGTCTATAGTGCATGGGATTGCTGGGACGAGGTAGTAGGTAGTGTGGCAGCCCGGCAGGCCCAGCCTAAGAGTTTCAAGCAGGGATGTCTCTGGGTCGGCGTCTCGGACCCCATGTGGATGCATCATCTGCAGATGTCCAAGGAAATAATCCGCGACAACCTCAACGCCAGGCTTGGCTCGCTGCTAATCAAGGATATCCGGTTTACCCTTTCGCCGCCCGGTCCTCATAAAGACGCTGCATCTCAGGAGAATAGCGCCGGGTCTGATCGTAGATAAAAAACGGCGGCAGAATCTTTAGCTCTTCGCCGCCATTCTTGACAGCCTCCACCAGTGAACTAGCTAGGGTCACATCTTCATATGTCATTAGCGATTAAACCCCATGTCCGCCGGGATAAGACGACGGGCTGCGGGAATGTCCTTTATGGGCAAGTCTTCCCTTGACATAGCCCCCCCTTTAATGACATATAAAGATGTGACCACGATATTACTCTTCAATCTTTAGCAAGGCTTCCGGTCTGGTAACAGTGATTACCGGACAATAAGATTCCAATCCCAATCTTTCCACCACACTTCCCACGTACCACCTCTCCGCTTGTTCCCTGACATGGGAACCGATGATGATAAGGTCGATCTGGTTTGAAGTAGCGTATTTTAGAATCTCTGCAGAAGGTTCTCCCTCTAAGACATCACAGGCATAATCAATCCCTTTTATCTGCTTGGCATACACCTTCTGCACTTTCTCTTTTACCTTGGCGATTTCTTTTTCTATCTGCTCCCGGGTGTATGCCACCCGTTCTCCGCGCGGAATCCGCAAGACATGCAAAATGTGCAGCTTAGAATTATATTTTTGCGCTGCCTTCAAAGATAACTCAAAGGCATATTGACATGTCTCCGAAAAATCCGTGCCGAACAGAATCCTTTTAAAGGCCAATTTTTCTTTAGGTACATCACGGCTCACGATCATCACCGGGCAGTGAGCCCGCATAATGACCGCTTCTACGGTACTGCCCAGCCCCTCCACAGTCCGCATGCGCACCACGCCTTTCTCCTTAGCCTTACCTCTGTGGGGACCAAGTACCATAAGGTCGGCCTTGGTGGCCCTGGCCATTCTTAAGATTTCCAGCCATGGGAACCCCGGTCTTACTTCAATAACGTAGTCCTTACAGCCGATCAGCGCCGCAGCGCATTTCTTCTTTATCGTCTCTTTTACCACGTCTGTATACTCTGCGGTAACCGCCACATCCTCACTGGTTCTAAAATCCTTTACCCACTGCCTGCGGATCAGGTCAGAAGACTCGAGCACATGCATAAGACAAAGCCGGGCCCCTTCCTGCTTCGCCAAATGAGCCGCCACTGCTGAAGGGACGTCACAAACATCTACTGAATCTGAAGCCGTTAAGATCTTCTTAAACATAGGTATTCCTCCTTTCTTAATCTTATCGATGACTACTTTAAACCGTCATCGGGCTATTGCCTGAATCGCTTGCCCACAGTGCAACAGCCTTTGTCTCTGCTTCATATTATTAGTATAAGGCACAGGATTATAAAATTACAACTCTATTCTGCCGTAATATGATCTGGAGTTATCAGGGTCACATCTTCATATGTCATTAAGGGGGGGCTATGTCAAGGGAAGACTTGCCCATAAAGGACATTCCCGCAGCCCGTCGTCTTGCCCCGGCGGACATGGGGTTTAATCGCTAATGACATATGAAGATGTGACCCCATTAGTCCCCTTTTAATGTGGTCTCGTAAAAAACGTCCGATAAGAATATAATCGAGCATATAGCCTTCGAAAAGGGTCATCACTGTCCCCCAAGTGGTGGCCCCAAACTTTTTCTATGTTTCCTCTCGGTTTCTGAAAATGTTATGGAGTTGCCAATGTGAAAGCAGCGTATTGGACTATTTAAATCGCTAAAGACCTTGTATAGCTTTCAGGACCTGAACTCATGGGCTGCAAGGGAAACTAAAAAT
>DSAQ01000147.1 GCA_011046395.1 Pseudomonadota bacterium | reverse complement strand
CTGGTTGAAATAAACATGTTTCGGGTTACGAGTTAACCTCCTATTCTGGGTTCATTTGGTCTGTCTTCTATGACCTGTCCATCTCTGAAAACTATATGCCTCCGCGTAAAGGCAGCGATGTCCGGTTCATGGGTTACTATAATAACTGCGATCCCGTGTTCACTATTCAGCCGCCGGAAGACCCCCATTATTTCAACACTGGTCCGGGTATCAAGATTTCCCGTGGGCTCATCGGCCAGGATAATGGAAGGGTTATTGACGAGGGCCCGGGCGATCGCTACCCGCTGCTGCTGGCCGCCGGACAGCTGGTTGGAATGGTGGTGTTCGTGCCCGGAGAGACCTACGATTTCCAGGGCCTCAAGGGATTTCGTGCGGCGTTCCTTTGCCGGAATGTGGCTGTAGATAAGGGGGAGTTCTACGTTTTCCAGCGCGGAGGTGCGACGCAGAAGGTTATAACCCTGGAAGACAAACCCTATCCGGCGATTGCGAATGGTGGCCAGCTGCTTCACGGAAAGGTTGCCGACGTCTTTCCCTTCCAGGAGGTATTGACCGCTTGTGGGCCGATCCAGGCACCCCAGTATATTCATGAAGGTTGATTTACCGGATCCCGAGTGCCCCATGATGGCCGTGAACTCTGCAGCGCCGATGGAAAGGGTGACATTGTCCAACGCCTTAACGGCTATATCGCCTAAGCGATATATCTTGGTCAGGTTTCGGGTATCGATCAGCGCCGTCATACGTCTTCTTAGAAGGGCCTGAACCGCGGAGACTTGTTCGCTTCAGACTTTTTCCCCGTAGAAAGCGTTTCTGTTGCCAGGAGGTCTCCTTCCGCGATGTTGCCCTTGAGGAGTTCGGCGTGTTGACTGTTTGCGATCCCAAGTTTGACGGCTACGGGCTCAAGACGGTTATCGGGATGTAACTTCCATACGAGAGGGCCTTTGGGAGTTTCCCGCACGCTTTTTTTGCGTTCTCCTTCTGGTGGCGTGAACCGCAGCGCCGCAGTGGGGATTTTGATGACGTTTGATCGCTCGTCAATCAGGATGGAAACATTGGCGGTCATTCCCGGTCTCAGCTTAAGAGAAGGGTTGTCCACGCTGACTATGACATCATAGGTCACTACGTTCTGCGCCACTTGAGCCGCATTGCGCACCTGTAGCACCTTTCCCGCGAAGGTCTCGCTTGGATAAGCGTCAACGGTGAACGTCGCTCTCTGCCCAGGCTTCGTGACGCCGATATCGGCTTCATCGACGCTTGTATCCACCTGCATCTTAGTCAAATCCTTAGCAATGGTAAAGAGTACCGGCGCTTGAAAACTGGCAGCGACCGTTTGTCCCGCATCCACATTTCGTGACACCACGATGCCGTTTACGGGGGAGCGTATCGTCGTGTACTGCAAATTTGACTCCGCCAGGTTAAGGGCGGCCTTGGCCTGCAAAACGGCAGCTTCAGCGGCGCGAAAGGAGGCCGAGGCTGATTGGTAAGTGGTTTCAGCCGTGTCCACATCGCTCTGGGCAACCAGGTCATTTTTCATTAATTCGCGATAACGCTCGAATGTTCTCTTGGCATCGGTGACCTGTGCCTGTTTCTGGTCCAGATTGGCGAGGGCGCTCTTATGGTTTGCCCGGGCCTTCTCCACCTCGGCTTGAAAAACGGCGGGGTCGATCTGGGCAATAATCTGGCCTTTTTCTACTCGAGAGTTGAAATCAACGTAGATTTTTTCGATAGTGCCGGAGACCTGGCTTCCAACCGACACCAGAACAACCGGATTCACTGTTCCGCTGGCCAGGACGGTGGAGGCGATAGCACCCCGTTCCACTTTTACTGTTTTGTATCCAACCGCATCTTTTTCGCCCTTCAAGGCATAGAAAACGACCCCGATGGCTATAAGAAAGATCAGTAGAGCTATATAAAATCGCTTTTTTTTCATCTGAAACACCTTCACCGCGAAGACGCAAAGAACGCGGAGAATAGTTTTTTTGTCTCTTTAACCCACTTTTCTCTGTGCCATGCTTCTGTCTCTGTGTCTCTGAACTCTATTTTCTGTCTCCCGTCTGCTGAACGCTGACTGCTGACCGCTGATCGCTGAAAGTTAATCTCCCCACCGCCCTTAAGAGCCTGGCCACGGCTACCTTGTGGTCATAGAGCGCCTGGATATGATCGACATTTGCCTTTGTATATAGTATCTGGGCGTCCATAAACTCAATGGCTGATCCAAGCCCTGCTTTATAGCGGCCTTCCGCCAGATCCAGATTTTCCCGGGCCTGAATCACATTTTTCTCCGTAGTCTGTATCAATTCTTCAGCCTCTTTTGTGGCCCAAAAGGCCTGTTCAACTTCCAGACATACATTTTGTTCAAGGACTTCTTTTTCTGCCTGTATTTTTTGGAGTTGGGCACGTGACTCAGCTACCTTGCCTTTTGTAGCAAAACCGGAAAAAAGAGGAAAGGTTATAGTAGCCCCCAGGTTCCAGTTTTTGTCCTTAGGGTATTCATCCCCTTCGAGGTTGTAAGCGGCGTTACCGCTAAGGCGCGGATAATATTCTCCCAGGGCAGAGTCCAAGGTTGCCTTCTGGGAATTATATTGGGCATCCAGGGCCAGGGTGTCCGGGCGGTTTTTAAGGGCCTCCCCGGTGACGGCGGTAAGCTCTTCACGGAAAGGGACAAATTGCAGGTTATCTTCCACTGTATAAGCTATAGAAGTCCTGACCCCCATAGCATTATTCAGAGAGGCCCTGGCGACCTTAAGGGCGTTCTCAGCCTTGATTTTGTCCAGATGGCTATTGGCCAGGTCAACCTCAGCCTTCGTGACATCGATTTTTGCCCTGGTGCCCACCCGGTAGAAGGCCTGGGCCTGTTTGAGATGTTCTTCCCGTTGGCGTATGGTTTCTTCAGCTACGGACAGCAACCTTCGTGACTTAAGCAGGTTATAGTAAGCCTGTTCAACGTTAAGAATAACTGCTTGTAAAACATCCAGCGCCTCATATTCGCTCATAGTGAGATTCTGGCGGCTGGCCTCTATCTTTCCACCCGTTCGGCCAAAATCATAAAATAGTTGAATAAGGTTAACTCCCGACGAATAATTACTAGTGGTTCCGCCTGCTGACATAAAGCGACCGGAAAATTCCGTATGTACACGGTCATAGGCGGAGTGCAGGCTTATCTGCGGCAGATAATCGGCCTTGGATTGAGTTACCCGGGCCTGGCTGGCCTCCACCGAACTACGCGCCGCTTTTAGAGTGGGCTGGTTTTTTAGGGCGATTTCAATACATTGCGTTAAGGCTAAGACATCTCCTTCTTTAAAGGGGAGTGTTTGATCAGCAGATATTGCCGGTGGATGGCAGAGTAAAAAAAGTATTGTGCAACAGATTATGACCACGATTTTATTACATCGGCAACAAAATACCTTGTTATGCCGGACTTGATCCGGCATCCAGAGCCTTTTGGATTCCCGCTCCCCGATCGTTGTCGGGGACAGGTTTCGCGGGAATGACAAAAGGGGCGGGAATGACGGATTAGCGTATGTTATTGCTGAGGTAATATTCCGGAACATGATCTGGAATGATACTTGGAATCAATTCAATTGGCAAGGGGAAGAAAATTGCTCGACAAAAAAACACTATTTTCTCTATGCTGGTTCCTGACTCCTGAGTAGGCTTTATTTAAAGTTTTTCGTATTCCTTACTGACAGCAGGATCGCTTAAAAGGCTGGCCACTTTCTGGCGTGATGAAGGACTCTTAATATTTGAATACTTGGCACTTTTACACGGTAAACCACAATAAAAGGAGTACCCGATACAATGAGTTCTCTTGTTCCTGATACACGTCCTATTCTACCCATATTTGGATATTCCACTAGATATTCTACAGATTCCCTCACTCTTTCAGCCATTCGATCTGCTGCTTTGGGATTGTCTAAGGCAATAAAATCTCCGGCATCTTTGATGTCTCTAATCGCCGGACGTGTCCACTCAAGATGCACGCTGTCTCCACTTTTTCAACTCGGCAACAGCTTCCTCGTGACCAATAATGTCTCCTGCATCTGCTGCAGCGATACCTTCTTTTATTGCAAGGATGTGCCATTCCTGAACTGTTAAAAAATCCTCAATTGCCTGAGATGCTAAAGCGGACTTCGACTGTTTAGTGGTTTTAGCTAATTGCTCCAGTCTTTTGGATAAATCCTTTCTTATTGTTAAAGTGGCTCCCATGTGTTTCACCTGCCTATAATATAAAATTTTTTTACTTTATTGTAGCACAAAAACCAACGTGAATCATGCACAAAATAGGCTATTGCTGACAAAAGAGCCTCTTGCAAAAGCCCCCATTCTGTCATTCCTGCAGCGATTCTGAGCGGGAATCTGGTTCTAACTAACTGCTTGAAAAACCATATCCGTCCCCGAATGCTTTTAAAAGAGGTTGTCATTCCCGAAATGTTTAATCGGGAATCTGGTTTAGAACCATATCCCCGATAAAGGCATTCGGGGACGGATAGAAGCATTCGGGGATGACAAACAGTTTTGCAAAAGCCTCAAAATATAACCAATTATTAACACGATAAAAGCTTTGATAGATGAGGATTTGCCGGTATTTTCAAGCCGTTATAAAAAGTCCCTAAATCACCTTGACACGGTAGAGGTCGGGATTCGATACCCCTCGCGCCTACCACTTCTTATCCCATGAAAAAGAAGCCATCTTTATTTAACCCTCCATGCAAGGACAGAATATGATTTTTCGTCATCAAGCTTGTCTTTCACAAGGTCTAATGCCTGCTTGGAATACAAAAGCTTTATGTTCCCCCTGATGTCAAACTCTTTCCCAGTGTCTGAAGACTTTTCACAGACAATCAACCCTCCCATAATATTATTTACTCCTCCACCACCTACTTGCGTAAAACTCACATTATTTCCGAGTATGATAACCAGCCCTTTCCAGCTAATATTTCCTCCAAACTCAAAATCATATCCGCTGCCCTCTATCACTAAAATTCCTACCCCTGTTGTATTCCCTGTTATCTTGACATTTTGTGTCGCAGTTACATAGATTATCTTCGGGTCCGCAACGCTTCCTGTATTAATGCTAGAGAAGCTTGAGGGATTGGTAAGTGTGTAATCTGCCATACCTTGTATAAGAGAGGCAAATTCAGAGACCCTATCCTTTGTCAATTCAGTGCTTGTGCCCACACTTGGGTCTGAGCCTGTTCCTTTTACATTGTCTTGCTGCTGAGAAGAAAGTCCACTGATAATGGCGTTTTTCTGAGCATCATTATCCGCGGTATCACCTACCGAGATTCCATTTTTCGCAGTGGCAGTTCCTGTAGGGTTCCCTTCTGAATCAGTCAATTGATAATCTCTGCCATCTACCAAAAAGCTGTTTCCATTGAAGTTTGTGTGTGACTCACCGACAAGACTTACTGAACCTGGTATGGGTGGGAGTGAATTCTTTCTTATCAACATCTCGACCACAGCAGTTGCGCCTGCTATTGTGCCGGTAGATTCTACGATGATTTTGTCAGGACTTCCGCTGATGTTTTTCAGTCTTATGGTGAATGTGCCTGTGCCGCTGCCCACATTTACTGTCCCCACAGAGGCGGGTAGAGTAATCGAATAATAAGAAGTGGTATTGGTTACAGTAATCGTTCCAGTGGGAGATGGAAAATAAAAACTGCTATTTGCCCATGGATAGTTTGAACTGCTATCAGGGTCATTGCCTGCATCATGCTTGAGATAATACTTCATCAGCTCAATACCTGCTTCTGCAACATGGAATGCCTGTTTTGAAGAACGATAATTAGCAGAAAGCCAACCCTCGACTATAGATAGATTTGTTGCAGCAATTCCCATTGCTGTAATTACCAGAAGCATGAGAAGGGCTGTAATTAAAGCAACACCATGCTCGTCATGTATAATGTGTTTATCTGTCTTTTTTCTCATAATATTTCCTCATCAATTCCTCAAATCAACAGATGACGTGAGGATAAAGGTCCCCTTAGTTCCAGTATCAGGTCTTGGGTGCGGCGTCTCAGCAGTAATGGTGATATTGATTCTTGTCGTTGGCGTCCCAATCCTTTGAAGGGTAAATCGTGTGATGTTTGGTGCGAGGGGTTGACGGTTTCCGGTAATCGTTGGACAGCCATATGAATAGCCAAGTGTACCAGGACCGTCACTTTGAGAGTCATATCTTGAAAATCTATGAGTGCATACCCCCCCGCCAAATGCGGTTTCGTCCGTGGTAAAAGTGATGTCGCTGTCAGAAGTGCCTTCACCGTTAAGTATCGTAATACTCTTAAGCCCCTTCATTGTCCTCGTAACAAAATCCATGGCCGCCCTCGCATTGCCCTGCATTGTTACAACCATGTTCTGAGATGAATAACTCCTGTTAGTGCTTGCAAAAAGAGACGTAAGTGCTGCAAGCACGAGCCCCAGTAACGCCATTGATATCAATAGCTCAATAAGCGTAAAACCTTTATTGTCAGATACCTTTTTCATTTTGCCACATATGAAGAAATATTAACCTGCTTGCTTACACTAAAAATATCCGTCCATGTTACACGCACCTCAATTAGTTTGAGATTGCCTGCAGCAGGCTCTGTAATCTGCCATTGTCTCGAAAAACTGCCTATAGGTTCTGGCGTAGTCCACTCATTCGTAATGGTCAAGTCTGAAAAGTCATTGCTTTTAAATTGCTCCATCTTTTCCTCAGCAAGGGTGGTTGCAGCAGTTACCCCCTTTGCAGAGGCATTGCCCCGTATTGCTGTAACTTGAAGACCCGCGACCGCAATCAGCCCCGTCGCCAGAATAAGCATCGCGATCAGCAATTCAATAAGGGTAAAGCCTTTCTTATCTGAAAAATACTTAAGTTTCATTGGATATATTACCTATCCTGCCTGTCCATTGTATTGTAAATTTCTTCGTCCTACCAGCCAACGTTACTTTTACTGTTCCTACATCACCTACAGGGACCATGCCTCTGCTATTAAAACTCAAACTACTACCACCAGTGTAACTAATAGTAACCCCAGGATAATCATTTGCAAGGTTTCTTGTGAATGGCCCTCGGGGATCATTGGGCCGTGGATAACTATGGGTTGTGGTATTGTCGAATGTTACAGTTATTGATTGATTCGTTTTTATTGCGGTCATTTTTGCATTCTGCAAATCTGACCATACCGCTCTTGCAGCGCCATTTAATCTATAAGTATTTATCATGCTGCCCATTTGCGGATAAGCTATGGCTGCCAGGATGGCCGTCAGCGCCACCACTATCATCAATTCCGTCAGAGTAAATCCACGGTGATCCCCTGGCAGGTTCATTCTATGCTTCCTTTTTGGCCACTCGGCTCATTCCTGAATACATAGCTGCAAGAACTGTGCCTGCGTAACCCTTATCAACACGCTGTGGGATAACATTAAGAAATTGTTGCAAAGAAGGGAGATACTATAATGATGCATAATGAGAAATGTTTTAAAAAGTTTTACACATGCTTAAAAAATTTGGTGTATAAAGACAGCAAGGGGATGTATGTCCTCTATCCGAGATATCTGAAAGAAATAGTCCGCAGGCTCAGGGTATCTCCAGGGTAAGCGTCTGTGACGATTTCCCGCCATCGTTATCGACTGCGGTAACCTTTACCTGGTATTTGCCGGCCTTTTTCTGGGGTGTCTGCCATGTAATTATCCCGGTCATTGGATTGATGGTCATACTTTCGATAGATGTATCCAGAGAGAATGTGATAGGGTCATTGTCCGCATCTATCGCCTTCACCTGAAGTATTAACGGGGAATCCTGCCTGATCGCTAGCGCCTTCTTCTCCTCAGTTATCTGAGGGGGGCTGTTAAATACCCAGACCGGAGAGGACTGGACAGGCGCAAGCGCACTGTCTCCCCGATAGGGCGTAACCTTTACCGCAATCCAGCGCTTTTTATTTAACAAACTGCCTGAGAGCGATACCTCATTCGCCTTCGGGATCTCAACCCCGTCTTTCATCCACTGGTATTTAAGGGTGACGCCTTCCTCCCGCAGCCTGACATCCGCCTTTAAGGTATCCGAAACGGTTGCACTCCCGGGTATGATCTTAACATCTACCACCCGGGAGTCTTGTTCAGGCGCTTTTTTCGCAGTTTCCGGCCTGAGCATCTTATTAATCCCCAGGACACCCCCAGGTGCTCCGGATGGCCTTTTCGCGGACATGCCTTCAGGCGCCCTGGCCTTTTCCGTATGAATTTGCCTGAAGGCAAGAATAAGGAGGAGCAGCACCCCGAATATTGCTGCCCCCCATAGCAGAAACCTTTTCTTTCCCTTTTCTTTCTTTTTCACCTGATTCGCATATCCCTCCAGTAGATATAGTCCACAAGGGATGAAGGAACATTAGGTATGACGTTTAGATTCTGAAGCCCTCCGGTTGATGTATTGACAAAAACAGATCCCGATAACTGACCGGTAACCGGGTCTCGTCTGACAGAGACTATAGGCGCGGAGGACATTCCGTCACCGAGTGATAACGTCCTGCTTGCATCGGTAAGCTGTCCAGCGGCAGTGGTATAACCGACGGCGTAAAGGGTCGAGCCTCCGCCTGCTTCACATGGATTTGACGACTGTGAGGGCTTGTAAGTGGTGAAATATACCACGCCGCCAAAGACTGTCGGGGGGCTCAGTATCTTCTCACCCTGACCGGTCATATTTATATACCAGCCCTGGCTGGTTACCTCTCCAGACTGAACAGTGTAGTTTGTCAGGTCGCTGAGACTGTAGGATGCACAGCTTGACGCATCGTACAGGCAGCCCTCTTTTATGGCGAAAAATTTCTCCTGGGCATTGGGTGCGGTGGGATCGGACTTGTCCCCGGTGCCGAAATATATCCAGAGATTGTTCCGGGTATCGAATGACCCGACGGCTTCTGTATAAATAGGACGTATCTGTCCGCCCGGGGCATCGAACAGCATGGAGGCGAACCAGTTGGCCGTATTGCTGTCATGCACGGAGAACCTGTACATATCCCCGCCCAGATCACCTAAATAGACCCGGTCTATAAAACCGTCAAAGTTTATATCTACGGCATAAGGCGGCGCCGGGGCGCTATGGCCCATTGACGTATAGCTCCAGATGCTTGCCCCGGTCTGCGCATTCACTATATAAATGGCCTTTCCGTTGATACCGGCAGAATCATAGCCGCCGCTCATTATCACCACCCACACCTCGTTGCCGCTGATATTCACCCGGTTTATGGCGGGCCTCCCCCACGTCTCACCTGAGGTATTAAAACTCCAGAGCCAGGAAGGGGATGTGGTATTGGTGATGTCAAGGGCGTTGAACTGATTCCCTCCCTGCCTTTCACCCACGACGGCGATGGTGCGCCACTCACAGGCTGTCTTGGAGGTCGCAATCGCTCCTGTGCCGTCGCCTGTGCCGAACCAGACATCCTCCACCCTGACCGGCAGGTCCACGAAAAAGGTATGGGCGGTCCTCATATTCTTGAGTTTGCCGAGAAGATTGGGTGGGATGAACGCCCATAGCTCATATCCGTCGCTGGCCCGGAAGGCATGGAGCGCGCCGTCATTCGCGCCGGCGAGTACGATCTTTGTCCGGTTTTTGTAGGTATCATAGAACTCGCCTGTGCCGCTGTAGCCGTAATCGAAATAGAACTTCTTGGGGGCGCCGACTATAACCGGGCCGGAATGGAATATGTCTCCGAGCTTCCAGCTTCTTTCTTCGGTAGTATTGCCGTCGCCATCGTCATCGTAAGAGTCTATGCCCCTTACATAATTGATGAGCTTGTCCCTTTCCGTATCATTTGCGACACCGAGATCGGCAGCGGTTATGTTTATATTATTAAATGCAACGAGGGCATTGTTTTTTACAGTGTATATCGTCCGGGTGGAGGCTGCCCGGTCTCGGAGCACGGTCCCGGCATCCCACAGGGTGCCGGTTATACTTCCCGAAGAGTTGATAGAATATGCATAGAGGTGGCCTTTCCAGAAGGCCCCGTCCGACGGTTCAAACGATGCCTGATAAAGTACGTCCCCGCCCGATGTCATCAGCGACGGGACGGTAGGCGATGTGAAGGAGTAAGACTTTTCAATGATGTCGGCTAGTGCGGAATCCAGGGCCGCTGCGAGCTGGCTGGCATTATCCGAGGTAAGATAAAGTCCGTGTCCGTTAGTAGCGGTGTCCTGAAGGAGCTGGCTTTGGACGGTAAAGCCTATAGTATAGGTGTACACATTCTGGGTGCCGTCGAGATTGGAGCGGGCATCATGGTTATACATATAGTAGGCGATATCATCGAGGTACCGGTAACTGTACCAGTGGTTAGAGTCATTCGCCGGCTCCTCAACCTCTGAGTCTCCATCCCAGTTGGCCTTCATGGAAGTGGCGCAGCTTTTGGACATTCTGTCCGCCCAGGGTTCACCGTCCGTGATGATCACCACAAAGTTCTTCTGACACTCATACTGGATAGGACTCTGGTAATTGCCGGAACCGCCATAGCATTTGCTGTCTCCTCTAAAATAACGCCATGCTTCAGAGAGGCTTCCGGCGAGAGGGGTATTGGTATCCGGGGCAATGGCATTCAAGGAATTGATAAGAGAGGTCTTATAGCTCGCGGTGAGATCGTCTATGGCTGAAACTATGGTCCCTCCCCCGTCGTAGGCATCGTAATTGAATCTCATAAGCCCGAGGCGGACATCGCTGGCGCTGTTTATGTAACTTGTAATAACCTGCTTGGCCACCTCTATCCGAGTGCTGGTGGGGAGGCTGGAACGTTCCTCTGCCGTGGCCTGCCAGAATATCCAGTTGAGATAATTGCCGGGATACCTTACATAATGTGTCCCGCTGGACAGGGGATCGGCATCTCCACCCCTTAAATACACAGTCCGGCTATTGTATGTATAATTGCCGGAGGAGGTGACCTGATAGATAGCATCTGAAGCGAAGCCTCCGGAATATACGGTGGAGGGGTTATAGCCGGAGTGAAAGATGATGGTGCGCATACTGCCGGAATTATCGAAGAGGATCAATATATTCGGGTCTGCACGCACCATAAAACTATCCGCATCGCCGGCGCCGTAAACTGGTGAAAACCCGCCCCACAGTAAAAGTATGCCGATTATTACTGGTATAATCCTTTTCATCACATCCACCCCCTAACGGACATCTAACGGCCTGTGCCGATCTACTTCCTGCCGCGCTACCATTTTTATAACCGCCTCGGTCTTGCTCAGGAGACTGACGGCGACGTAATCTCCTATCTTCAGACTGTTAAGTGAGATCGGGCTTCCGTCTGTGCGATAAACGCTTACTTTTTCAGGCAAGGCGATTATCGTTTTGTTTACCGTCAGTGTCCTGTCTGAGATAGACTCAAGCCTGCCATATATTGTTCCCATATCCTGCCCTGAGGAGCCGACGTTGCCGGATATCAGCTTTACATTCTGTCCTGAAGCTAAGCTAGAGCCTAGGAACATAAGGGACATCGCTATAGATAGAATCAATCTTTTCATTATTTACCTCCTGTATATGCATCGATGGGCACGGTGGCCCTCGAAAGCACCTCTATCTGGCTCTGTGCCATTCCCGTCCGACCGGTGGCCGCGAGGTCGAATCCGGCTCCGGCCCAGGCACCCACCTCATACCCGGCCCTCGGCGGGAGCGAACCCGATAGCCGCTTCGTACCCTGATAGGTGTAGGTGGCCGTATCCGAAGTGTTTCCGGGAGCAACCGTGACCGATGCCGGCGTTGATAGGGTATCCGTACCGCCGAAGATGAAGTCCTCGACGTTGGACATCGCCATGTTTATCCCGGCGTCCGCGGCGTAAAATGCCTGTTTTCCCCAGTAGAGATTTGCCGTGATCCGTAGATCCTTGGTGCTTGTGGTGAGTAACAGAAGGCCGAGGACGGCCAGCAGGGCAAGCATCACCACCACGGTTATGAGGATAAAGCCGCCCTGTTCACCGTGGAGAGACAGAGGGCGTAGAGGGTTTTGTCTGTTTTGTTTTATAATTATGCCATTATATCTTGAAAACATGCACTAAGTCCCCATAAACAACAGATTTCTCGGTAAGACGATAGTCGTAAGGATTATTTCCTTCGCCGGCTGCCCCGGCGTCCTCGGGTCCGGGGCCGAGGCCTGGACAGTCATGGTTACGTCTATCTGCCTTATATCTGCCGCTGTGGCAGTAACAACGCCGTTACTGTCTCTATAGGTGAAGCTGAGGTTTGTGACGTTCGGGATAACGGTCTGGCCATTCCTCTGGAGGTCTGTGCCGTTGAGGCTATACGTGATATCTTCGTTGGAACCGGTCGTTATCACACCGTCGGCTGGGTTAACAGCATCGGGTGGGAGATCCATAAATATCCGGATCTGAGTGGCGTCGATAGTAGGGCCTATCGGTGCTGGACTTGATACAGTGAAGGCCGTAAAATTTGCCGACTGTGTGGGATTAAACCCGGCCATGGTCAGCTCCGTGACCATCAGGTCAAATGCCGCCCGCGCATCCTGTCTGGCGCTGGCCTTGATATCCTCACCGGAGTATGTCCGGCTGGCTGTCGTGAAAAGCATTACCACGCCGGTCAGAAGGAGGCTTGAAAGCATCGTAACTATCAGCAGTTCCACGAGGGTAAAGCCGCTATGGCCGCTTTTTATCTTCCACTTTGCCTGCTGCACCTTAAGACCCCCCCTATCTTACGATGGAGGCGACTGAAATCTGCCTCTGTGTCCCGTCAGCCCCTGGCCAGCTTATTCCCGCAGTTACCCGCCTCGGGTATGTTGCCGCGCCGACGGCTGCCTGGGTGATAGTGCGTGTAAATATGCCGGCTGTGGTGGCCTGATAGGCTGTGGGTTCTGCCTCGGATATGTTGGCATTCACCGTAGGGTTGGCTATCAGTGTCGCTATATCCGTGCCCAGTCCCCGATCTTTCATAATCATTTCGAGTGTGGCGTCTGCTAAGAACAAGGCCTGGGTCATATTCTCACTCTTTTCATTCAGCCGCATAGGCGGCACCAGGGTTGTGGCCAGGGCCAGCAGCCCAAAGGTTATAAGAAAAAGGGCTATCATGGCCTCTATAAGGGAGATGCCATGGATATTATTTATAATACGCGCCCTTTTCATCAGCTCCATGTAATAGCCCCTATCTTTCCGGTAAAACTTACTGTGAACGACCCGGTCTTACTGCCATTGGTGATGCTTATGCCAGGGGCGTTACTATAATTGGCCCCCGTAAAGGTGGTTATGCCTCTCGGAGCAAATTCTATAACCGAACCATCTACAACCGAGGCGCCAAACTGTATCCCATAACCTTGTCCGCCGGAGGGGACCACACTGACCGTAAGCGGGTTTGGATCTACGGCGTTGTCAGGATTCGTCCAGGTCCAGATACCGCTCCCGGGGGGGGCAGTTTCAGTCCACCTGTCTATGTGGTAACAGTTGTTTGCAACATCGAAGGTTACCCGGAACTGAGTCCCTTCAGAGATGGCCCTCTCCCTGCAGACCATTAAGTCCAGACTTAGTTGCTTTATCGCGGCGGTGAGGTAGTAATTTGAAAGCATGGGGGGCATTAAAAGATTGGCGATCCCGCCGAGGATGGCAAGCAGGGCGACTACTATCATAAGCTCGACCAGGGTGAAGCCCTTTTCTGATAGAAGATGCCGGCATTTTTTAATACCCCGAAGATTCATCCCATAGTCCTTTTATCGTTCGACTGCTTCCCGAATGGACATAACAGCAAAAACCATGCCTACTTAATTCTTATCGACACCGGGGGTGATAAGCTTAAGAAATTGCTGAAAAAGGAGGATACGTTCTAATGCAGAAGGGAAAAATGGTTAAAAGGTTTTAAATATATTAAAAAATTTTAGTGCAGATAGAGATATCAAGTAGTGGCAGCAATCTTATATTCTTTCATTTTATAAAGCAGGGCCGGAAGGCTTACCTCTAGTATATGAGCAGCTTGCGTTCGGTTCCCTTTCGTTTGTTGCAGGGCGCGCTTGATCAATTCACGCTCCACAGACTTGCTCGCCTTTTTGATGGACATTATGCCTTCCAGTGCTTCGTAGGGAAAGGTGTCATGGCCTTTTTGCATAGAGGACGGGAAGTATTCCAACCCTATTATTTTGCTCTCTGTGAGTACCATGGCCCGTTCAATGACATTTTCCAATTCACGCACATTGCCCCGCCATTCGTATTCCATGAGGCGATGCATGGCTTCCGGGGAAATCCCATCAACATTGGTGCCCAAGCGTCTATTGTACTTCTGAATAAAATGATCCACCAACAAGGGAGTATCTTCCCGCCTTTCCCGTAGCGGCGGCACGTGAATGGAAAGGACGTTAAGACGATAGAAAAGGTCATCCCGGAAGGTATTTTTTTCTACCTCCCTGGCCAGATCCCTGGCGGTGGCGGCAATAATCCGGACATCGACCTTTGTAGCCCGTGTGTCTCCGAGAGGGCGTATCTCTTCCTCTTGCAGGGCACGAAGCAGCTTGACCTGGAGGGACATGGGCAGCTCGCCCACCTCGTCCAGGAAAAGCGTTCCGCCATGGGCTTCTTCAAACAGGCCTTTTTTAGCCCGGTAGGCATCCGTAAAAGCGCCTTTTACATGCCCAAATAGCTCACTTTCCAGGAGTGTTTCCGGTATGCCGCCACAGTTTATGGTAATGAGGGGTTTGTCCCGCCGTACACTATTATAGTGGATGGCCTTGGCAATTAACTCTTTTCCAGTGCCGCTTTCGCCGAGTATGAGGACGGTTGTCTTGTAGTCGGCTATCTTTTTGACCATATCAAATATCTGAAGCATAGCCGCAGACTTGGCTACGATGTTGCTGAAAGAATAACTTCTCTCTACTTCTTCCTTAAGACGGGTATTTTCCCGCCTGAGCCGGGCACGCTCCTCCGCCTTTTTCAGGGTCAGGATGATTTCATTAGGTTTAAAGGGCTTGTCTATATAGTCATAAGCCCCGATTTTAATGGCTTCAATAGCCGTATCTACACTCCCGTAAGCCGACATGACTATAACTGTAGTGTCAAAATTTCGGGCTACGACTTCCTTTAAAAAGGATAGGCCGTCCATGCCTGACATGCAGATATCACATAAGACCTGGTCATAGCACTGTTCTTCCAGTTTCTTAAGGCCGGAAACCGCGTCCGGACACGTATCCGCCACATAGCCTTCTTTTCTAAGGATGGCCGTCAGCACGTGCCGCATGTTTTCTTCATCATCTATGACCAGAATACGACCTTTAGACATATCTTAGCTCTCAGCTATCAGTATTTATAATGTAATTACTCAGGCTGTCAGGTTCACGGTTCACGGTTGGCTACTTTGCGCTTTTCATATCAATCTTCATCGCTCTCTAACCTTGAACCGTGAACCTTGGAACTTTGAACCTGAGTAGTTACTTTATAATTTACTACACCGTTCACGGCTGACTGCTGCTTGTTGAATGCCCCCATTCTTTTAGGATAAGGCTGAATTTCGTGCCCTTGCCTATGGCGCTTTCTACGGTTATCTTCCCGCCAAACGATTCCATGATACGCAAAGATATCGCCAGACCCAGACCTGTACCTTCTCCCGGTGGTTTTGTGGTGAAGAAGGGATCAAAGACCCTTGGCAGGTCTTCCGGTTTAATCCCGGTCCCGCTGTCTTCCACATCGATAACTATATAT
>DSAQ01000154.1 GCA_011046395.1 Pseudomonadota bacterium | reverse complement strand
GCCCCAAAGACCACTTCCTTACTGGAACGGGTGTTTAGAGAAATAGGCCGTCGCCTTAAAAGAATAGCTTGGGGATGGTCCGACCAGGCAGTAACTAACCTTTCCAAAATGATCGTGATCAGGCAATACTCCAGGGACAAGTGGGAGGAATATTGGAAAGAGAAATTGGGCATCAAAGGTTACTTCAATATCCATATCCAATCGGTCGAAATACTTTGATGCCTCACCTTTTGAACGTTACCAAAACTTTAGAATCAGATACGGAATACAGGATATTTTTGATCGCAGTTTTTATTATCCTCGTCATTGCATTATTTATTTGGTTGATAAAAAAGTAAAAATTGCCATTAGATTTTCTTTACTATACTGAAAACGAAAAAAAAGAAGGCAGTGAAATGAGAATATTACTAATGTTGAAATTTATGCTTCTATTTCTTGTAGGAACTACTTTTGCTTTGCCACAGCTATCTCCAACATCTCTTCCCTATAGCTGGGAAAAGGGTGGAGTGAGAGCCACTCTCATAGGGACGAAGTCTTTAAGCACAAATCTGGGCTTTATTGGCCTCAGAGGGGTAGATGCCGATAAAGGATACAAATTCATCGGTGTTCATGGAAGCTACGAGAACCTTACCCACCGAGGACTGAGTTATGTTGAGATTAGAGATGGGGGACCCCATTTCCCAATTTTTGAGCTCGAAACGAATCGTGGAAATATATATAAACATAGTTTCAAGGGTGGTGTTCTGGTTCCTCCAAGTAATGGCCTGAGGCCAGAGGAAAAAATAGAACATTGGGAAGTGTTTGAAATACGTCAGGATGAGGAGCCGGTAAGTCTCTATGGATTAGAATTTAATAAAAAAACAGGGAAGTGGCATACTGCCTATGTGTGGGAGATAAAAGATTTAATTTGAAAGGGAGATGGGATGGTTCTATTTTAGCGCTGCAACGGCGGCTAACAGCGGCACAAACGGCTAAAGATTCAAACCGCAGGCTTCGTCTGTGCCGCAAACGTTAGGCGACATGAATAAGGAATTTCTATGAGGCACCTAAGAGTAAGCGAGACCTTTATACTAGCGGGCTTAGTTCCTGATGACCTTAAGGAGAGCATAGTTGAGGCGGTGGAATCAGTCGCTGAAAGCGTATTCTTTGAGAACGGTAAATCTCTCAAGGGAGAAGTGTCTGGAGTTGACTATGCAATTGCCAGTAGTCTTGAAAATCAAGGTTGGACCCTTAAGAGAAATTTTCGTCCGTTCCAGGACAACCTTTTTGAAGTTGATCTGGCTTTCGAGGATAAGAAGCTACTCATCGAGATTGAGAAGGGAAAACTTCCCAGATCAGAGTTAGACATCATCAAGATTGCAAGTGCATGCTATCAGTTCCCTAAACAGTGGCGATTTGGAGCGCTAATTGTTCCGTCATCTTACATTGAACTTCCACTAGCTGGTCGCCAGTCACCGTTTGACTATTTGAAGAGACTTATGGCAGTCGTGCAGCCTATAGTTGCCCCTATGGTCGAGGGATTTCTTGTGGTTGGCTACATGGATCCGCGTTTAAAACATGCACCGACAGAATAGGTCACGTCGCCTAACGGAGTTGAAACATGGGAGAGGCGATTATTTTCCCTCCTTTTCACTCATAAGTAACCTTTCCTGCACTTAGACCGTCTCGAAAAGCTTACTTATCTTCTCTCTTAAAAACTGCCATGCGACATTTTTCGCGCCGTTTTTATGACGGCATCATGTGGCTGCAAGATGGCAAAAGCAGGTTGCTTTTTAAGGTGAGGTGGAGTATGAATATGCGTCTCATGTAATGGACTTAAACGCAGGCTAAAGCCTGCGGCTACCAAAATTGATGATCTCGTAAAAAAGTCAAGGTTTGGACAGCACAGTAAAAAGCTTCAGTTGCAAGGCGCGCAAATCCTGAGGAATGAGGCGTACTTGTAGCTACGCCGCAGTGATCCGCCGGAGGCGGACAACGCAGCAAATGGACTTTTTACGAAGCCGTCAAAATTGCTACGTAACCGGTAGCCACCTGCCTCATACGAACGAAGGAGATGGAGATCATGGCCAAACCCCTGGTCGCAGATTATATCCAAAATCTGACCCCCTACCCTCCCGGCAAACCAATCGAAGAATTGGAAAGGGAATACGGGATAAAAAACTCTATAAAACTGGCATCAAACGAAAACGCCCTGGGCCCATCGCCAAAGGCCGTGGAGGTTATTAAAGCTGCCCTTGGCAAGTTGCACCGTTACCCGGACGGTAGTGGCTATTATCTGAAAAAGGGGTTAGGCGAAAAACTCGGCCTTGGTATGGAGAACATCGTCCTCGGCAACGGCTCTAACGAACTGATCGAGCTGATTGTGCGCACCTTTCTTAACCCCGGCGACGAGGCCATCAGCAGCGATCCCACCTTCCTGGTCTATAGAAAAATGGTGCAGGCCGTAGGCGGCCGGAATATAGTAGTGCCGCTGAAGGAAGGCAACCATGACCTGGTCGGGATAGCAAAAGCGGTTACCGCCGGGACCAAGGTAATATTTTTAGACAATCCCAATAATCCCATGGGGACTGTAGTTGCGAAAAATGCCTTTGAACAATTTTTAAAAGACATCCCGCCGGGTGTGATCGTGGTGGCCGACGAGGCCTATTATGACTTTGTTACCCCCGATAGCACCTTCTGCGGGCTTGATTACCTTGATTCTCCTTATCTGGTCATAACCCTAAGGACCTTCTCCAAGGCCTATGGTCTGGCCGGACTCCGTATCGGCTATGGAGTGATGAAAAAAGAACTCGCCGAATATATAAACCGTATCAGACAGCCCTTTAATGTTAATTCCCTGGCCCAGGTGGGCGCCCTGGCGGCGCTAAGTGATGAAGAGCACCTGGCCAAAACAAAAGAAATGGTCAGAGAAGGTCTTAATTATTTAACGGGTGAAGTCGAGCGCCTTGGTTACCGCTGTTTTCCCACCCAGACTAATTTTTTCCTTATAGACATAAAAACGGATGGCAAGGCGGTTTACGAGAAGCTCCTTCGCAAAGGGGTTATTGTAAGGCCCATGCATGCCTACCGATTGCCCGATTACATCCGCATAACCGTTGGCCTCCCGGCGGAAAATAAGCGATTTCTGAGCGCATTTAACGAGGTCATGGAATCCCGTGGCTGATGATAGAATCCCAAAGGGGTTGCTCATAACTATAGACGGGCCGGCCGGTGCGGGTAAAAGCACTGTGAGTAAGAAATTAGCTGATATCCTGGGCTATGCGTATCTCGACACCGGCGCCTTATATAGGGCCTTAGCGCTCTCTGCCCAAAAAAACAATCTTAACCCCGATAAGGAAGAAGACCTGGAAAAGCTGTGCCGCAAGCCCGCCATTGACCTGACCTATAACGGCGGCAAACTAACGGTTATCCTGGCCGGAGAGGACGTTAGTGAAGAAATCCGAACCCCGGAGGTCAGCATGCTTTCATCATATATCTCGGCCAAGCCGATGGTCAGAAAATCCTTGCTTGAGATGCAAAGGGACATCGGCAAAAAGGGCAGCGTAGTGGCGGAAGGAAGAGACATGGGAACCGTGGTCTTTCCCGATGCCGATGTCAAGTTTTATCTTGACGCTTCACCGGAAGAAAGGGCCTCAAGAAGATACAAAGAACTACTGCAAAAAGGCAATAACCTGAATTACGAACAGATCCGCAAAGAAATGTTAAAAAGAGATGCTGACGACAGCAGCCGGGCTGTAGCCCCGTTAATACCTGCCCCGGATGCTATTTTTGTAGATAGTACAGACAAAAGCATAGATGAGGTAATTGCCTTCATGCTGGCCAAAATACAAGAAAAGGCCGCTCTCAAGGCTTGCCTGCGCGCTGCGCGCAAGCAGGTATAGCTTCTCCCCGCTTTTTAGATATAAAATCCGTGAAACAGGTTGAACTTTCCGTCTCAGTTTGTTATATACTACACAATAGTTATTGAAAATAGGGAGAATTGTTGATTAATGGATATAAAAGATCACACCACAACGGAAGAAATATCAAAAACAGACCTGCTTAAGTCCGACAGCGAAGAGAATAAAGGGGACACGGCCCACCGCAGGCAGGAGGCCGCCGAATCGCTGGAATTTAATAAACTTTATGAAGAGAGCCTGAAGACGATCCAGAAAGGTGAGATTCTTCAGGGCAAGATTATAAGTATTAACAGAGACTATGTGGTGGTTGACGTAGGCTGTAAGTCAGAGGGTCAGGTGCCTATTGAAGAATTCACAGGCGAAGATGGTCAGGTGCAGGCCTCTGTCGGAGAAACAATAGATGTTTACTTGGAAAGGCGAGGCCGGGAGGATGGCTTATCCTTACTGTCTAAAAAACGGGCCGATAGAATCAAGTCCTGGGATACCATCGAGCAAAACTTCAGCGAGGGTTCCAGTATAGAAGGCAAGGTAGTGGGAAAGGTTAAGGGCGGCTTTAATGTAGATATCGGCATCAATGCATTTTTGCCCGCATCTCAAGCCGATCTACGGCCGGTCAAGGACGCGGAAAGTCTCATCGGAAATAAATATCGTTTCAAGATATTAAAAATAAACAGAGACCGCTCTAACGTCATTCTCTCACGGCGGGCCCTTTTAAACGAAGAAAGAAAGGCATTGAAAAACAAAACGCTTTCTACAATTGCGGAAGGACAAACGGTAGAAGGAAAGGTCAAAAATATCACCGACTACGGCATATTTGTCGATCTGGGAGGCATTGATGGCCTTTTACATATAACCGATATGTCCTGGGGGAGAGTAGAGCATCCCTCCAGCGTATATAGGCCCGGCGACACCATAAAGGCAAAAATCCTGAGCGTTGACCGGGGAAACGAAAAGATTTCGCTGGGATTAAAACAGCTAATCTCTGATCCATGGGAATCAGTTACAGATAAATATCCGCCCGGTGCACGGGTTCAGGGAAGGATAGTCAGCCTCGCCGAATACGGCGCCTTCGTGGAGTTGGAAGAAGGTGTGGAGGGCCTGGTACACATTTCAGAGATGTCGTGGAACAAGAAGATTCGCCATCCGCAGCAAGTGCTGTCCATGGGCGACACTGTCGAGGTAATGGTCCTGAATACTGACGTCAAGGCCAAACGCATTTCTCTGGGGTTAAAGCAGGTGAAACCTAACCCCTGGGACGTTATAGCGGAAAAATATCCGGTAGGGACGGTAATTGAAGGGAAGATCAAGAATATTACGGACTTCGGTATCTTTATCGGTATAGAGGAAGAAATCGACGGCCTGATACATATCTCTGATCTTTCCTGGACGAAAAAGATTAAACATCCGGCCGAACTCTACAAAAAGGGGCAGCTTATTAACGCCATTGTCCTGAGTATAGACAGCGAACATAAAAAATTTTCCCTCGGGGTCAAGCAATTGCAGCCCGATCCCTGGAGCAAAGTCTCCAGCGTCTATCCCGCAGGAACCAGGGTAACCGGTGCTATAACAAACATCACGGACTTCGGTATCTTTATCCAGTTAGAAGAAGGGATTGAAGGGTTGGTGCATGCATCTGAGGTCAGCCGGGATAAATCGAAGGATATACGTGAACTTTACAAGACGGGTGATATGGTTACTGCCCAGGTGATAAATATCTCACCGGAAAAAAAGAAGATTGGTTTATCTATAAAAAAACTGGAAGTAGAAGAAGAGAAATCTTCAGCTAATGGCTATCTCGCCAAGGATGAAAACGCTACATCTACTCTGGGAGATCTTTTAAAAAGAGAACTCGCCAATAACCATTAATAAAACGCCTAATAAAACGCCATAAGACATGAAAAAGCATCCGATCTTATTCGGGTTAGTCATTCTGGCCTCTATTTTTTTCGGACTCATTGTTATTGTCTTTATATTTGCCTGGATCGGCGACCAAGGGCGTCTATTAGCGCCGGGCGAAAAAATAGGCATAGTTGAAATAAACGGGTTAATCACAGACTCTAAAGAAACCATCCAGGACCTTTCGGCCTTACGTAAAAACCCGCAGATTAAGGCCATTGTTGTCCGTATCGACAGTCCGGGCGGCATAGTGGGCGCTGCTCAGGAAATATATACTGAGGTAAAGAGGGCTGGCCAGGTAAAACCGGTGGTCGCCTCCTGCGGCTCCATAGCTGCCTCCGGCGGCTACTATATAGCGGTGGGGGCAAATAAGATCATAGCCAATCCCGGGACGATAACCGGCAGCATCGGTGTTATTATGAAGTTTGCCAACGCAGAGGAACTATTACGTAAAATTGGCCTGAAAGTAAGCTCTTTAAAAAGCGGCGAATTAAAGGACGCAGGCTCCCCAACCCGGGAAATGACGGCAAAAGAAAAGGCCATGGTTCAGGGAGTCATAGATGATGTACAATCCCAGTTTGTAGAAGTTGTGGCCAGCGGACGCAAAATGCCTCAAGAAAAAATCCGGGAAATAGCCGATGGCCGGATCTTCTCCGGTAAACAGGCCATGGAGCTGGGCCTGATTGACAAACTCGGGAATATGGAAGAGGCCATAGCCGCGGCCGGACAGATGGCGGGCCTCAAAGAAGAGCCCGAAGTGATATACCCCAAGAAAAAAGGAATATCCTTCTGGGAACTTATCCTGGACACCACCTTTAGGGAGGGCGTTCTAGAGGGGCTTTTCTACATCCCCTACAAACTTTCTTTCGAAGCCGGATTAGGAAGTTAGGGGTTCTCCCCCATTGGAATAATGGAACATTAGAATGACGAGGTGTATCTTATGGTTAAAAGCGATCTAATAAATCAACTAAGCGTACAGTTCCCCCAATATTACAAAAAAGATATACAGGTCATAGTGGATACCATCTTTGAAACCATGCAAAAATCTCTATCTGAAGGTAGGCGTGTAGAAATAAGAGGCTTTGGTACTTTTAACCCCCGGATGAGGAAATCACGCCTAAGTAAAAATCCAAAGACCGGAGCGGTAATGGAATTAAAGGCCAGGAAAACAGTCCTCTTCAAGATGGGTAGAGAACTTAAAAAGTCCTTAGCTAAATAGACCGATACCTCCCTTGCCTACACGTATTATTTCCGGGCTATCATCAATAAGCGAAACTACTGTAGAAGGCTCAGGGTACAGTATCCCACCGTCAACAACCAGGTTCAAAGAAGACCCTAATTTCTCTTCTATCTCTTCGGGGTCGCCGGTCATTATTTGAGAATCTCCTATAGCAGCGCTGGTACTAACAATAGGATGCCCCAATGCCCGTACTATAGCCAGACAAACGGTATGGTCCGGCACCCTGATCCCAACCGTTCTGCGGCGGGTAAGCATCAATTTTGGTACCAGACTAGATCCCTCCAGGATAAATGTATAGGGCCCGGGCAGCAACTTTCTCATAATCTTATAGGCAAAGTTGGAAACGCAGGCGTATTCGCTGATATTCTTAAGGTCGGCGCAGATAAAACTAAAGGGCTTATGCTTTGGTCTCTGCTTTATCTGGTAAATCTTCTCTATAGCCTTTTTATTAAAAATATCACAACCTATTCCATAGACAGTATCAGTCGGATAAGCAATAATCCCGCCGGAACGAAGTACCTCTACTGTCCGATTAATCAATCTGGGTTGGGGATTGACAGTGTTAACGGAAATAATCAAAAGGTATCGCCTCCCTTTCCTTTTGTCCGTGAATATAGTAATATACAAAACTGAATGTCAAGCCTAGACCTGTCTCCATAATGCAACAAAAATTAGCCTCTATAGACGTTGGTACAAACACCTTACGTCTCTGGATTGGTAAAATCAAAGATCAAAAAATCCTCACCCTTCATACGGACAGAGCTAACAGCAGGTTAGGAGAAGGTCTCAAACAGCAGGGTGTTATAAACGAAAAAGCTGTAGCCAGGGCTGTGCCGATTCTGGAACGTTTTAAGGAGGGAATGGAAAGGCACTCAGTCGATGACTTCCGGGCCATAGGAACCAGTGTCTTTCGCAAGGCCGGTAATGGGGAAGAAACCATACAACGACTCTATAATCAAACAGGCGTCCCCATCGATATAATATCCGGTGAAGAAGAGGCCAGGCTCTCTGTAAGGGGTATCTTATGGGATTTTCCGCAATCCTGTAATCGGGCTGTGGTCGCGGATGTAGGCGGCGGCAGCACGGAACTCATTATAGTCAGAGATTACAGAATCGAAGCCGTTCATAGTATTGACCTGGGGGCGGTATATCTCACCGAGACCTATTTTAAGCATGATCCCCCGCTGGACAAGGAGATAGAGGGTCTCAGGGTCTGTGCGGCCGAACAATTAGGCAAGGTCATAATACTTGCGCCGTTTAAAGATATTATACGTGAAGGAGGATATAGGCTGGTTGGCACTGCGGGAACAGCGACCACCCTGGCTGCTATGGACCTGGTCCTCCGCAATTATATTTCTGAGCTGGTGCATGGGCATGTCCTGACCATAAACAAACTGCTTGCACTATTCGACCGGTTAAGGGTAAAAAAGGCTAAGGACACATTGGCCCTGGCCGGTCTCGAACCCGGGAGAGAAGACATTATCGTGGCCGGATTAATAGTATGGATAGGGCTCCTGAAGGCCTTTTTCCTCTCAGAAATGACCGTCAGCCACAACGGTATCCTGGAGGGAATAGCCATAGATATTTGGGAAAGGAATAGAGAAATATGTTACACGAGATAAAGGAAGCTTATACCTTTGACGACCTGTTGCTGGTACCCCAGAATTCATCGGTTTTACCCAAGGATGTGGACACGGCCACCCGGTTGACACGCAACATTAAGCTCAGTATCCCCCTGGTCAGCGCCGCCATGGATACTGTAACCGAGGCCCATACAGCCATCAGTATGGCCCGGGAAGGCGGGTTGGGAATCATACACAAGAACATGCCTATCGAAAGCCAGGTGCTGGAGGTGGAAAAGGTCAAGAAGTCTGAAAGCGGCATGATTGTTGATCCGGTGACAGTCAGCCCGGGACAGAAGATATATGAGGTGTTGAACATCATGCAGCAATACCGCATCTCAGGTGTGCCGGTAGTCGAAGGGAAAAAGCTGGTCGGCATCGTCACTAACCGCGATCTTCGCTTTGAAACCAATCTGGATCAGGAAGTGGAAAAAGTAATGACTAAGGAGGACCTGGTAACCGCTCCGGTAGGAATAAGTTTGGAAGAATCAAAGGTTCTTCTGCATAAGAAACGTATTGAAAAACTATTAGTGGTTGATGATGAAGGAAATCTGAAGGGTTTGATAACCATAAAAGATATTGAAAAAATAATAAAATATCCCATGGCCTGCAAAGATAGCCTGGGGCGGCTCAGAGTAGGCGCAGCCGTGGGCGTGGGTCCGGAACGGATTGAACACGTAAATGCCTTGGTTGAGGCCGAGGTTGACGTTGTAGTTATTGATTCTGCCCATGGAGACTCAGAAAATGTGGTCAGAGCGATAAAAGATATCAGAAGGCATTTTCCCGGGCTGGAACTTGTCGCCGGTAATGTAGCTACCGCGGAAGGTGCTGAACGATTAATTAAGGCCGGGGCAGCTGGCGTAAAGGTGGGGGTTGGCCCCGGCTCTATCTGTACAACACGTATCATCGCTGGCGTGGGGATACCGCAAATGACGGCTATACACAATTGTGCGCTGGTATGTAATAAGTATGACATACCAGTCATTGCGGACGGTGGCATTAAGTTTTCCGGGGATGTAACTAAAGCCATAGGCGCCGGGGCCCATACTGTGATGATAGGAGGCCTTTTTGCCGGCACGGAGGAAAGCCCGGGTGAGACTGTGCTCTATCAGGGGCGGACCTACAAGGTCTATCGGGGCATGGGATCGTTAGAGGCCATGAAAAAAGGAAGTAAAGATCGCTACTTCCAGGAAAATATCGAACAGCTATCCAAGCTTGTGCCGGAGGGCATCGAAGGCCGGGTTCCCTACCGCGGCTCACTGGCGGCCACTGTATATCAATTGCTAGGCGGTCTGAGGGCGGGCATGGGTTATGTAGGCTGTAAAACCATAGAGGAACTCCGCCATAAGGCGACCTTTATCAGGATTACCACGGCCGGCCTGAGAGAAAGCCATGTCCACGACGTCATCATAACCAAAGAGGCCCCGAACTACAGAGTGGAGCAATAAAAAGACAAGGTGCAGCAGAGATGAAAGATAATATTCACGCCGAAAAAATACTGATCCTGGATTTTGGTTCGCAATATACCCAGCTTATTGCCAGGCGCATCCGCGAAAACAAGGTTTATTGCGAGATTCATCCCTTTAACCTGTCTTTAGCCGCAATCCGCGCCTTCCAGCCGAGGGGTATTATACTTTCCGGAGGGCCGTCCTCGGTCTATGATAAGGGCGCCCCCCTAAGCACACCGGAAATCTATAATCTTGGCGTACCGGTACTGGGCATCTGTTATGGTATGCAGCTTATGGCCCATCAATCAGGCGGAAAGGTGGCGCATGCCGCAAAACGGGAATACGGCCATGCCGATCTCTTCATCGACGACGCAAGAGACTTATTTTACGGCTTGGAACCGGGCCTAGAGAAGACCCACCCGGTGTGGATGAGCCACGGGGATAAGGTTAACCGCCTCCCGGCCGGATTTGCGCCGGTCGCCCACACTGCACACTCCCCTATCGCCGCCCTACGGCACAGGGAAAGACCTCTCTTTGGAGTGCAATTCCATCCTGAGGTAGTGCACACCTCCATCGGAAACCATATCCTGAAAAACTTCATCCGCCGCATCTGTAAGATCAAGCCGCGCTGGACTATGAAGTCCTTCATTGAGACCACGGTGGAGGCCATTAAAGAAAAGGTCGGCCCGGATCGGGCCATTTGTGGCCTCAGTGGTGGTGTGGACTCTTCAGTAGTAGCCGTGCTCATGCATAAGGCCATCGGCCAGCAGCTTACCTGTATCTTTGTAAATAACGGGATGCTCCGAAGGAGCGAGCCGGAAAGCGTCCGTAATCTCTTCATGCGGCATTATAAGATTAAACTCGCCGATGTGGACGCCTCAGGGTATTTCCTTAAACAACTGAAGGGGGTCGTCGATCCTGAGGCCAAAAGGCGTATCATCGGCCACGGATTCATACATATCTTTGAGAAGGAGGCCCGGCGCATAGGTAAGGTCAAGTACCTGGCCCAGGGCACCCTGTACCCGGATGTTATTGAAAGCGTCTCCTTTAAGGGCCCTTCCGCCATAATCAAGACCCATCATAATGTGGGCGGCCTGCCGGAGATCATGAAGCTTGAACTCATTGAACCCCTCCGGGAACTCTTCAAGGATGAAGTGCGCAAGGTCGGCCTGGAGCTGGGCATGCCCAGAGATATCGTCTATCGGCAGCCGTTTCCCGGACCGGGGCTGGCCATCCGTATCCTTGGGGAAGTAACCGCAGAAAGGCTGGCTATCCTGCGGGAGGCCGATGCCATCGTCCTCGGAGAGATGAAAAAGGCCGGCCTCTACCGAAAGGTCTGGCAGTCCTTTGCTGTCCTCTTACCTATCAAGACGGTGGGAGTTATGGGCGACCAGAGGACGTATGAGCATGTCATAGCCCTTCGGGTGGTGGACAGCCTCGATGCTATGACTGCTGATTGGAGCAAGATACCCTACAACCTGCTCAGCACTATATCCAATCGCATCATTAATGAGGTAAAGGGCATAAACCGCGTAGTTTATGACATCTCTTCCAAGCCGCCCAGCACTATAGAATGGGAATAGGATAATAATACTACCGTATCATGGAACGTGCCAATTTTATCCATCTGCATGTCCATACCGAATATAGTCTCCTGGACGGCGCCATCCGCCTCAAGGATCTATTCCGCACGGCTAAAGAATACCGCATGCCGACCATAGCCATGACCGACCATGGCAATATGTTTGGCGCCGTTGATTTCTATCAGATGGCCCGGCAAAACGATATAAAACCCATCATCGGCTGCGAAGTCTATGTAGCGCCCAAAAGCCGTTTGGATAAAACAGCGCGGGTAAACGAAGAGACCGCTTTTCACCTGGTCCTCCTGGCTCAGAACCAGGAGGGATACAAAAACCTCTGTCGTCTGGTAACCGCGGCATACTTCGAGGGCTTTTACTACAAGCCGCGCATCGATAAAGAACTCCTGGAAAAATATAATGCCGGGCTCATCGCCCTTAGCTCCTGCCTGCATGGCGAGGTCCCTTTTGCCCTTCTTCATGAAGGCGAAAAAGTGGCTATGGAGAAAGCGAAAGCCTATGCCCGCATCTTTGCAGACCGCTTTTACTTAGAACTACAGGAAAACGGCATAGCCGAACAGAAAACGGTTAACAGCGGCCTCAAGGTGATCGCCGATCGCCTCTCCCTGCCCCTGGTAGCCACCAATGACTGCCACTACCTGCGCCGGGAAGACGCCCGCATCCATGATGTCCTCCTCTGTGTGCAGACCGGAAAGACCGTGGGGGATCAGAACAGGATGAGATTCTCTACCGACCAGCTTTACCTGCGTTCACCGGCCGAGATGGAGTCACTCTTTTCCGATACCCCAGAGGCCTTACAAAATACCATAGAAATTGCCCGCCGTTGTAATCTGGAGCTCGAACTGGGAGAATATCATTTCCCCGTCTATCCTGTGCCGGAAGGAGAAACGCTCGACAGTAAACTGGCAGAGGAAGCCAAAGAGGGGCTTAAAGAACGGCTTGCGGCTATAAGCCGGAAGGAAGGGCTGGATGAAAAAAGGGGGGAAGTTTACCGGGAGAGACTGGCCTACGAGCTCGACGTTATCCAGCAAATGGGCTTTTCCGGTTATTTTCTTATCGTATCTGATTTTATCAACTACGCCAAAAAGAAAGGTGTCCCGGTCGGTCCGGGCCGCGGTTCAGCAGCAGGCAGTCTGGTAGCCTATGCCTTACACATCACGGACATTGACCCATTGCCATACAACCTTCTCTTTGAACGTTTCCTGAACCTCGAAAGACGCAGCATGCCGGACATTGATGTCGATTTTTGTAAGGATAGAAGGGAAGAAGTCCTGGAATACATATCACAAAAATACGGAGGTAAGGACTATACGGCCCAGATTATAACCTTTGGTAAGATGCAAGCCCGGGCCGTTATACGGGATGTGGGACGGGCCATGGGCATGCCTTACAGCGAGGTGGATCGGATAGCCAAGTTGATCCCCAATCAACTAAATATAAGACTGGAAGAGGCCCTGGAAAAAGAGCTGCGGCTCAAGGAATTAGCAGAACAAGATCCCAGGGTGAAAGACTTAATTACGGTCTCTATGGCCCTGGAGGGATTGCCGCGGCACGCCTCTACCCACGCTGCGGGCGTGGTCATTTCAGATAAACCCATAGTGGAATATTTGCCGCTATATCGGGGTCCTAAGGGTGAAGTTCTCACCCAATATCACATGAAGGCCGTGGATAAGATCGGTCTGGTTAAATTTGATCTCCTGGGTCTGAAAAACCTGACTATCATCCGTCATAGCCAGGAATTGCTTCAAAAAGAATATAATGAGGTGTTTGACCTCGGGCAAATACCCCTGGATGATCAAAAGACCTATGAGCTACTTTCCCGCGGCGACACAACCGGTGTCTTCCAGCTTGAAAGTGCGGGGATGAAAGATTTACTTATCAAGATGAAACCCCAAACCTTCACAGACATCATCGCCTCCGTGGCCCTCTATCGCCCGGGACCACTGGAAAGCGGCATGGTCGATGACTTCGTAAAGGGTAAACATGGCCAGATTAAGGTGAGCTATCCCGTACCCCGGCTGGAGCAGATACTCAAAGAAACTTATGGGGTCATCGTCTATCAGGAACAGGTCATGCAGATCGCCAGCGCCCTGGCCAATTACTCTATGGGTGATGCCGATGTCCTGCGTGCGGCTATGGGAAAGAAAATACCCGAAATAATGGCCGCACAAAGGGAAAAGTTCGTCACTGGCGCAACAAAAAACCATGTCCCCAGCAAAAAAGCGGAGAAGCTCTTTGACCTTATGGAAAAGTTCGGCGGTTATGGCTTCAACAAATCCCATAGCACGGCTTACGCCCTTATCGCTTATCAGACAGCCTATCTCAAAGCCCATTATCCCCTGCCCTTTATGGCTGCCCTGCTTACCAGCGACATGGACTCCACGGATAACGTGGTTAAACATATAGCAGAATGCCGTGAGCATGGAATTGAAATCCTGCCGCCGGATATAAATGAAAGCGATCGCGACTTCAGTGTGGTTAAAGGTAAGATTCGCTTTGGTCTGGCCGCCATAAAGAATGTGGGGATGGGAGCCATTGACTCCATCATTGCCGCCCGGACCCAGGAAGGCCCGTTTACCTCCCCGGAAAACTTCTGTTTCAGGGTTGACCTCCGCCGGGTCAATCGCCGGGTGACGGAAAGCCTGATAAAAGCCGGGGCCTTTGATTCTATGGGTGCCAAGCGTGCCCAGTTGTTCGCCATCCTGGATGAGGTCATAGAATTTGCCCAAAGCAGGCAGCGTCAAAAAGAATCCGGTCAAATGTCTATATTTAGCGAAAAGACCCTTCTGGATACCGGTTCATCAATCACCCTGCCTATCATGGAAGAGTGGCCTCGAGACCAGTTACTAAATTTTGAAAAAGAGGCACTGGGCCTCTATATAAGTGAGCACCCTCTCAATGGATACACCCAGGAAATGGAAAAGCTGGCTACGACCGATACTGCTCAGGTCACTACCCTCCCGGAGGGTAAAGAAGTTACCTTAGCGGGCCTGGTCAGGAACATAAAGGAGATAAGCACCAGAAAGGGTGAACGGATGGCCTTCCTTTCTCTGGAAGACCTTCAGGGGGTGGTTGAGATAGTAGTTTTTGCGGACACTTACCGCGACTGCCAGGATGTGCTTAAAAGCGATAAACCCTTACTGGTAAAAGGTAAGATCGCCGGCGATGAAAGAGGGGCTAAGATAATAGCATCTGAGATTCTCGGTCTCAGCCAGGCGCTGGAAAAAAGTGTCGCCGCATTAGATGTACGGCTTTCCCTGGTGGGATTAACGCCGGAAAAGATCATAGGATTAAAGAATATAGTCGAGGGGCACAAGGGCCATTGCCCGCTGTTTCTCCATTTTAATCTCCCCGGTAAGGGCGAAGTGACCATACGTCTCCCATCCGCGCTCAGGGTCGCTCCTTCTGCCGGGTTCATAAAGGAGATCGAGGCCTTTTTGGGCTATCCAGCCGTTCAAAACCCCCATGTTAACGGTGCATCCTAGTCATGTCTGAATTAAAGCGAATCCTGGAGGCCTTAATATTCGTCTCCGAAACACCACTCCGCCGGGATAAGATTATCGATGCCCTCCCGGAATACAAAAAGGAGGAGATAGGGGCAGCCCTGATTCAACTCAAGACCGAATATGATACCGGAGGCCACAGCTTCACCCTTTATGAGGTAGCCGAAGGTTTCCAGTTCAGGACAAGGCCTGAATACAGGGATTGGATTGCCCGCCTGAAAAAATCTGCTCCGGTGCGCCTCAGCCGCGAGGCCATGGAAACGCTGGCCATTATTGCCTACAAGCAACCCATATTGCGGTCTGAAATAGAAAGGATCCGCGGGGTAGATGTGAGCGGCGTATTGAAATCGCTTCTGGAGAAAAAACTTATTCGCATCGTGGCACGTAATAAAGAATTGGCCGGGAAACCCCTTATTTACGGGACCACCCAAAGATTTTTAGAGGTATTTGATCTAAAGGATCTGTCCTCTCTTCCCAGTCTTAAAGAAATCAAGGCCTTTACCCCCGATACTGTCGAGGGCAAAAAAGAGACCCCGGATCTTTTTGACCAATCTT
>DSAQ01000193.1 GCA_011046395.1 Pseudomonadota bacterium | reverse complement strand
GGGTGATCGCAACCTTAAAACGTAAAGCAAAAAACCTTGGCTATAAACTTATAACTATCAAAGAACATGAACAAATTATACCAGCTACGTCAACCTGAGTTCGTTGGAAGTCCATTTGCTGCGAAATAGCGATCAGCCATCAGCTATCAGCGGTCAGTTTAAGGCGCTATTCCATTTCCTGAAAGCTGAGAGCTGAATGCTGACTGCTCTTCTTATTTGCGCGCCTTGCAACTGGAGCTTTTTACTATGCCGTCCAAACTTTGACTTTTTACGGGATCATCAGATATGGCTCAGAAAAAACCTTGGGGCGGCCGGTTTCGCCAAAAAACATCCAAGTTAGTAGAGGAATTTACAGCCTCCATCCATTTTGACCGCAGGCTTTATCCCTATGATATCGAGGGCAGCCTTGCCCACTGCCGGATGCTGGCCAGACAGAAGCTTATCACTAAAGATGAGTCCAGGCTTATCATCGACGGCCTCCGGGCCATAAAGAAAGAGATCGACCAGGACCAGTTCATCTTTACCCCTTCCCTCGAAGACATCCACATGCATATTGAAAAGGCCCTCGTTGATAAAATTGGGCCGGCCGGGGAAAAACTGCATACCGCCAGGAGCCGCAATGACCAAGTGGCCACTGATGTGCGGCTTTACCTGCGGGATAAGGTGCAGGAGATTATTGGTCTGATTAAAAAACTACAGCAAAGCCTGGTGGGTCTGGCCCGCCGGTACAGCGACGTCATTATGCCGGGATACACGCACCTGCAAAGGGCTCAGCCGGTACTCCTTGCCCATCACCTCCTGGCCTATTACGAGATGTTGAAAAGGGACCGGGAGCGTTTTTTCGAATGTCTCAAGCGGGTTAACGTCCTTCCCCTGGGGAGCGCGGCCCTGGCCGGCACAGGGCTTCCCATTGACCGGCGCTATGTGGCCAAACTGCTGGATTTCCCCTCTATCTCCGCCAACAGCATTGATGCAGTAAGCGATAGGGACTTTGCTATGGAGTTTCTGGCGGACTGCTCTATCCTCATGGTTCATTTGAGCCGCCTTTCGGAGGAACTCATCCTCTGGTCAAGCAGCGAGTTCTCCTTTATTGAGATAGGCGATGCCTTTTGTACAGGCAGCAGCATAATGCCGCAGAAGAAAAACCCTGATGTCCCGGAACTGGTGCGGGGAAAGGCCGGACGGGTCTTCGGCCATCTTCTCTCCCTGCTCACCGTGATGAAGGCGCTGCCCCTGGCCTATAACCGGGATATGCAGGAAGATAAGGAGGCCCTCTTTGATACGGTGGATACGGTTGCCCGGGTATTGACCGTCTATAGCGCCATGCTGGGTCAGATCGAGATCCGGCGGGACAAGGTAAATAAAGCCGTGCAGAAAGGATTTCTGACGGCTACGGACCTGGCGGACTACCTGGTTTTACGGGAAGTGCCTTTCCGGGAAGCCCATGCCATCGTCGGCCGGATAGTGCGCTATTGCCTGGATAGGGGTTGCGAACTTACCGACTTATCCTTAGATGAACTTAAAAAATTTTCGGATAGGATTGAGGCCGATGTCTTCGAATATATTCGCCCGGAAAAGTCGGTAGAAAGCCGGGTCTCAACCGGGGGGACTGCGCCCGGGCTGGTACTGGCGGCCCTTAAGGCCGCCGAGAAGGAGCTTAAGTGATAAGGTCTTTAGCCTGGAGAATGGTTATTATTACCGGCCTTGCATTTAGCCTCCTGGCCTGCGGCAAGAAGATGCCGCCCCGTCCGCCGCGGGAGGTAGTCCCCCAGGCCGTGACCGGGTTTTCCGCCCGTTTGACGGAAAAGGCCATTGTGCTGACCTGGAAAGCGCCCATAAAACGCAAAGACGGATCTCCTTTAATCCGCCTTTCCGGCTTCCGGGTGCTGAGAGCCGACTATACATTTGCCGAAGATTGTCCTGGATGCCCTGTACACTATACAGACATCTTTAATGTCAGGTGGCCTGGCGCAAGTAAGGAAACGGCCGGTGAGGATCTGGTGCAATTTATCGATAGTGATCTGGCCTACGGGCATAAGTATGTCTATACCATACAGGCCGTAGATGATGACGGCCGTATAGGAGAGGAAGCCGGACCCGTAATCATCTATTGGGATGTGCCACCCGGTCCGCCAGCAGCCCTTAGCGCCCGGGACGGAGATGGTCAGGTTGCACTTAGCTGGCAGGCTCCGGAAAAGTTGTCAGACGGGTCAGTCGCGGGTGAGCCGCTTTCTTACTATATTTACCGGCGCGAAGGAGACGGGCCGTATGAGCGTCTGCTGGTAGCCGGACTCCTTTCCAATACTGCATTTACAGATACCTCACTAGCCAACGATACCTTTTATACCTATAAGGTACGTGCCGTACGGTCAGTAAAAACTACCCTCATTGAAGGCCCGGAGAGCGATGAAATTAAAGCCTTCCCTAAAGATATGACGCCGCCGGCCCCGCCTACGGGTCTATCGGCCATAGCTTCACCGGAAGGTATCGTCCTCAGATGGATAGACAATACAGAGCCCGATCTGGCCGGTTATCGCGTCTATAGGCGGACGAAGGAAGAGGACAAGTGGCGGTGCCTTTCCCGGGGACTGGAGACATCAGGGCGCTATACAGACAAAGAGGTACGCAAGGGAGAAGTGTATTATTATGCGTTAACCGCCGTGGATTCTTCGCCCCGGCAGAATGAAAGTACGATGTCCCTTGAAGTCAGGGTATGGGCTGAATAGTATCTTTTGAGAGGGAGAAAAGGCTTGCATCACTTTAACTACGTCGATGATGAATTATATTGTGAAAACGTGCCGGTTGCCACTATTGCCGGGGCGGTGGGGACTCCTTTTTACCTTTACAGCCACGCCACACTAAGCCACCATTTCAAGACATTTGATCAGGCTTTTAACAAAGTCCCCCATCTGGTCTGTTTCGCCCTCAAAGCCAACTCAAACCTGGCTATTATCAGGCTCCTGGCCAACCTGGGGGGTGGTGCGGATATTGTCTCTGGCGGGGAACTATACCGGGCCCTTAAGGCCGGTATTTCGCCGGACAAGGTCGTCTATTCCGGCGTGGGAAAGCGCACTGATGAGATCCAAGATGCCCTGCGGGCCGGCATCCTGATGTTCAATATTGAGTCTTCACAGGAGCTTTTAGCCATAAATAAGATAGCGTCCCAGATGAAAAAGAAGGCCCGTATTGCCTTGAGAGTCAATCCTGATGTTGACCCCAAGACACACCCGTATATCTCTACGGGGTTAAAGAAAAACAAATTTGGTATAGACATCAGGCGTTCTCTTAAAGAATATAGAGAGGCGCGCAGCCTTTCCCACGTAGAAATTGTAGGGGTGAGCTGCCATATCGGCTCTCAGATCACAGAAGTAGCGCCGTTCGTTGATGCCTTAGTAAAGTTGAAGGCTCTCATTGCCCGACTGCAAACAAACGGCATTAATATCCATTATCTGGATCTGGGCGGCGGGTTGGGCATCCGTTACGACCAGGAAGAGCCCCCACATCCCTTTGCCTATGCCGAGGCCATTATAAAAAACATGCGCGATATGGACGTTACGCTGATCCTCGAGCCGGGGAGGGTGATTGTGGGGAATGCCGGAGTACTGGTGACCAGGGTCTTGTACACTAAAAATAATGGGAGCAAACATTTTCTGATCGTAGATGCCGGTATGAACGATCTGGCCCGGCCCAGTCTTTACGGCTCCTATCATGCCATCTGGCCGGTCAGAAATAAGTATGCCGGAGAAAAAATAAAGGCAGATGTGGTGGGGCCTATATGTGAATCCGGTGATTTCCTGGCCAAAGACCGGGAGCTTCCGGATTTTGCCCCCGGAGATATTATGACGGTTATGAGCGCGGGGGCCTATAGTTTTTCCATGTCTTCCAACTATAACAGCCGCCCGCGGGTGGCCGAGGTTATGGTCAAAGGCCGTGATTTTTCTGTCATCCGGCGCCGCGAGACCTACCAGTCCCTGGTTCGAGGTGAGAAGATACCGGATTTTCTGCAAGGTTCTCAGGTAAAATAGTCCATGGGGAAAAAGCTGTCTTTTTATAAAATGAGTGGCAGCGGTAATGATTTTATCATTATTGACAATCGTTCCGGGCTCGTTGGTGTCAATGAGGGCTCCGCGTGGGCCCGCCGGCTGTGCCGCCGTAAGGTATCGGTAGGAGCCGACGGTTTGATTCTAATCGAACCTCCCACTATGCCCAATACCGATTTCAAGTGGCGGTTTTATAATGCTGATGGCAGTGAGGCCGAGATGTGCGGTAACGGCGGGCGCTGTGCGGCTCGTTTTGCCTACGTAAACCTAATAGCCAGTCCCAGGATGACATTTGAGACCATCGCCGGCTTGATCCGGGCCGAAGTGACCGATCATCGGGTGAAACTGGAAATGATGCCATCGCGGGATCTGCGCATGGATATAAAAGTCTTGACAAATCAGGGCGAATACGTAGTACATTTCATAAACACGGGCGTTCCGCATGTCGTCTATTTTGTCTCTGATCTGAATAAGGTAAATATCCTTGAGTTGGGCCGGAGCATCCGTTTTCATGCCGCTTTTCAGCCGGCCGGCACCAACGTTAATTTTGTCCGGATCTTAGACAAAGAGAATATCTCCATACGTACCTACGAGCGGGGGGTGGAGGACGAGACCCTGGCCTGCGGAACTGGATCAGTGGCCGCAGCGATCATCGCCTCTCTGAAACACGGGGTTGTGCCGCCGGTTCACGTACAAACGCGTGGTGGAGAAAAACTTGACGTCTATTTTAAATCCGGCCCGGGGGGCATAAACAACGTCTTTTTGGAAGGCGAGGCAAAGATTGTCTATGAAGGTCTATTAAGGGAGGAGGAACTATGAAACGGAAAACAGCAGAGATAGTAAAAGGGGCTATGGTGGCTATTGTCACTCCCTTCAAAAAGGGCAAGGTAGATGAGAAGGGCTTAAAAAAGCTCATAGAATTTCAGATTAAAAACGGCGCGCACGCTATTATTCCCTGCGGGACAACCGGCGAAGCGGCTACGCTTTCCCACGAGGAACATATGCGTGTAGTTGAGATCACGGTACAGACGGTGGCCGGCCGGGTGCCGATAGTGGCCGGTACAGGCTCCAATAGTACGTCTGAATCCATACTGTTGACCAAACATGCCCAAAAAGCCGGTGCTGATGCGGCCCTATTAATCACCCCTTATTATAATAAACCCACACAGGAGGGACTCTATCAGCATTTCAGGGCCGTGGCAGAGAAAGTCGATATCCCCATCGTTCTGTATAATGTCCCCGGCCGGACCAGTGTCAATATGCTGCCCGAAACAGTGGCCCGTCTGGCAGAGATAAAAAATATCATAGGAATCAAGGAGGCTACAGGCTCCCTGCAGCAGATCAGCGAGGTTATACGCCTCTCCAATAAGAAATTTACTCTGGTATCCGGGGACGATTTTACGGTCTTACCTACACTGGCTGTGGGTGGTAAGGGAGTTATCTCCGTAGTATCCAATGTGGCGCCCAAGGACATGGCCGATCTTTGTAATGCCTTTGAAGCCCAGAACAGACAAAAGGCCCAGGAACTGCACTATAAACTTCTCCCGCTTTGCCAGGCTATGTTCTATGAGACCAATCCCATACCGGCAAAGACAGCGCTTGGACTCATGGGCATGATTTCGCCGGAACTCAGACTGCCGCTGTCGCCCATGTCACCGAAAAATGTGGAACGCCTGAAGGCTGTGCTCAGGGATTACGGGCTTATTAAATAAGAAGTTCATGGCTCATGGTTCTTGGCCATCAGCTATCAGCCATGAGCTATCAGCTAATTAAGGGGAGAAAAAATATGATAAAGGCTATTGTGGCGGGTGCCGCCGGCAAAATGGGCGGACGCAATATCCATATGGTACATCAGGCCGAAGGAATTAAACTGGCAGCGGCCTTTGAAAGGCCGGGACATCCGGCCCTCGGCCAGGACGTAGGAGAGGTAGCCGGCCTGGGAAAGATGGGTATTCCGGTTTCTGAGGGGCTGGAATCGGTCATTAAAAAGGGCGATGTAATCATTGACTTCACCTTTCATACCTCGTCTGCAGAACACGTGGCTCTGGCCGCCAAACACAAAAAGGCCATTGTGGTGGGGACAACCGGGTTTACGCCTGAGGAGATGAAAGAGATCAAAAAGCTGGCTAAAAAGGTGCGCTGCGTCCTGGCCCCTAATATGAGTGTGGGGGTAAACGTCCTCTACAAAGTCGTGCAGGATGTCGCCGCAATCCTGGGTGAAGGTTACGACGTGGAGATTATCGAGGCCCACCACCGCCTTAAAAAGGATGCCCCCAGCGGCACGGCCGTAAAGCTGGCCCAAGTGCTGGCCGGGGCCCTAGGCCGCGATTTGGATAAGGTTGGGGTCTATGCCCGGCATGGGATGATCGGTCAGCGGACGGATGAGGAAATCGGCATCCAGACTGTTCGCGGTGGCGATATTGTGGGCGAACACACTGTCCTTTTTGCCGGTATCGGGGAACGCATTGAGGTCATCCACCGTGCCCATAGTCGGGATAATTTTGCCCGAGGGGCCGTACGTGCCGCCAGGTGGATCGTAAATCAGAAGAACGGCATCTATGACATGCAGGATGTACTGGGACTGAGGAAGTGATAGAGCGCTTCGTTCGTTTTGAAGTAGATGGTACCGCCAGGTACGGGCAGCTAAAAGAAGACACCATCCGCAGCATAGAAGGCGATATATTCGCAGAAATTAAAACAGGTAATGAAGAGTATGGTCTGGCTAATGTCCGGCTCCTCTCTCCCTGCCAGCCAAGCAAGATTATTGCCCTGGGCCTGAATTATAGCGATCATGCCAGGGAGTTGGGTTTTCCTATCCCGGACGAGCCCTTGATTTTTCTTAAACCGGGGACGGCAGCCATCGGGCCGGATTCATCTATTATGTATCCCCGGATGAGCAAGAGAGTTGACTATGAGGCTGAGCTGGGTGTGGTCATCAGCAAGAGAGCCCGTTTTGTCCCGCGGGAGAAGGCATTTGATTACATCTTTGGCTATACCTGTGTAAATGATGTTACGGCCAGAGACTTACAGAAAAAAGATGTACAGTTCACGCGTTCTAAAAGTTTTGACACCTTTGCCCCTATCGGCCCTTGCATTGCCCGGGGGATGGATCCCTCGCATCTCAAGATAGAATCATACCTCAACGAGGAACTCCGCCAGTCATCCCACACCGGGAATCTTATCTACGGGGTTGCTGAACTGGTCAGTTTTATCTCTAAGGTGATGACCTTGCTCCCGGGTGATATCATTGCTACCGGCACGCCTTCTGGGATCGGCCCTATGGTTCCCGGCGATGTAATAGAAATTGTTGTGGAAGATATTGGTACGCTGCGCAACACGGTGGAGGCGGAAAAAAGCTGAAAGCTGAAGGCTAAAAGCTGTATAAAGTCAGTGGACGGCACAGTAAAAAGCTCTCCGCCGCAGGCGGACAAGGTACGTCCGCCGTGGCGGAAGAAATGAGGCGTAGTTATAGCTACGCCGCAGTGACGAAGGATGCCGCGCAACGCAGCAAATGGACTTTTTACGAAGCCGTCAATATTCAGAAAGGTAGTTAGCGGACATGATCAAGATAGAAAAATCGGAACGACTAAAGAAGCTGCCGCCTTATCTCTTTGCGGAGATAGATCGTATGAAAGAGGAGGTAAGAGCCCGCGGGGTAGATGTCATTGACCTCGGTGTAGGAGACCCGGATCTCCCCACGCCGCCTCATATAATCACACGGCTTAATGAAGCGGCGACCGATCCCCAAAACCACCGTTATCCCTCTTATTCGGGCATGAACGGCTTTAAATTTTCCGTGGCCAGATGGTATGAAAGACGCTTCGGCGTCCCCCTGGACCCCCAAACAGAGGTCGTTAGCCTGATTGGTTCCAAGGAGGGCATCGCCCACCTCCCCCTCGCCTTCGTTAATCCCGGTGACGTGGCTCTGGTGCCGTCACCAGCCTATCCGGTTTATCATATCGGAACTATATTTGCCGGCGGCGAGCCATACTATATGCCCCTTACCAAAGAAAACCATTTTTTACCAGACCTGACTACCATCCCTCCAGAGGTAGCTGAAAAGGCCCGCCTCCTGTTCATTAATTATCCCAACAATCCTACGGCAGCCGTGGCTACGGTGGACTTCTTTAAAAAAGTCGTGGCCTTTGCTGAAAAATATAACATTATAGTCTGTCATGATGCGGCCTATAGCGAGATGGCCTTTGACGGCTACAGACCGCCCAGTTTCCTGGAGGTCGAGGGAGCCAAAGGGGTAGGTATTGAACTCCATTCCCTTTCTAAAACCTATAACATGACCGGTTGGCGAATAGGCTTTGCTGTAGGGAACAAAGAGGTCATCGCCGGATTGGGACAGGTAAAAAGCAATATTGATTCCGGAGTCTTCCAGGCTATCCAGATAGCCGGTATGGCGGCCCTGGATGGTGATCAGACCTGTGTCCGGGAGATGCAGGCTGTTTATGCCGAGCGCCGGGATATTTTAGTTGCCGGCCTGAAAGAAGCGGGGTTGAATGTGGAAAAACCAAGGGCTACCTTTTACCTGTGGGTTGAAGTCCCCCGGAGATATACCTCCGCCGAATTTACTGCCCACCTTTTGAGCAAGGCGGGTATCGTTACTACTCCAGGCAATGGTTTTGGCGCACCCGGAGAAGGTTATATTCGCATGGCCTTGACAGTGGGAAAAGAACGCCTCCAGGAGGCCGTCCAGCGCATTAAGAATGTAGGGTTTTAACCCTTGGAAGATGTCCTGGCCTATATTGGTATTGGATCTAACCTGGGTGATGCCAGGGCCAATTGTCTGCAGGCCGCGAAGCGCCTGGCTAAGGCTGATAGCAGATTAAAGATACGCCTTTCTTCTCTGTATCTAACGGAGCCCCAGGAATTAAAGGCGCAGGGGTGGTATGTCAACGCCGCGGCCGAGGTAAAAAGCCCTCTATCCGCACAGGATATATTTCGCCTTTTACACCATATTGAGGATGAAATGGGAAGGGAAAGGGAAGCCCGATACGGGCCACGGATTATCGATCTCGACCTTTTATTTTATGACGACATGGTCCTAGACACCGGGGAGCTAATCATTCCTCACCCCAGATTGCATGAGCGCCGCTTCGTCTTGGTGCCCCTTTGCGAACTGTCTCCTGATTTCGAGCACCCGGTGCTCAAAAAAAGGGTTTGTGATTTGCTCAAGGAAGTGCCGGAAAACGGTCAGCGAGTCCTCCGGATAGAGGTTGAAAACTGAGATGAGGCTGCTCATTTATATCATTTTAACATTTATCGCTTATCAGATTTATAAGGTCGTGCGAAGGGGATTGGGCACATCTGAACAAGTAAATCGAAAAAAAAATGATGATGTAATAACCGCAGAGCTGGTGGAAGACCCGGTCTGTCATACCTATTGCCCCAAAAACGAGGCCCTTATGGCCAGTATGGACGGGAAAAGTTACTACTTTTGCAGCGAAGAATGTAAACGAAAATTTATAGAAGAAAATAACCACAGAGGGCACGGAGAAAGATAAATAAAATAGAAAACAGAAGACAGAAGTTAAGATAAAACCTACTGAATTCTGTATTCTGATTCATAACATATTTTGGACAGGTATGATCTTTATTTCCTCTGTGTGCTCTGTGGTTAATCTTTCAAAACGAGAAATGCGTAAAGGAGAGTGTGTATGAAGTTTTTTATCGATACTGCCAACCTGGATGAAATCCGTCAGGCCAATGATATGGGCCTGATCGATGGGGTGACTACAAACCCATCGCTCATTGCTAAGGAGAACAAACCTTTCAAGAAGCTCCTGACTGAGATCTGCAGGATAGTAAGAGGGCCGGTCAGTGCTGAGGTTGTTAGCTTAGAGGCCAAAGAAATGGTAGGGGAGGCTAAAGTTCTGGCCAAAATTGCCGATAATATAGTTATCAAGGTGCCCATGACCACGGAAGGGATCAAGGCCACCCGGATGCTCAGCGAAGCGGGCATTAAGACTAATGTCACGCTTATTTTTTCACCGGTGCAGGCCCTGCTAGCGGCTAAAGCGGGGGCAACCTATGTCAGCCCCTTTGTTGGCCGGCTGGACGATATTTCCCAGGTGGGTATGGATCTGGTCGGGGACATTATTGCTATCTACGACAACTATGCCTTTGATACAGAGGTCATTGTGGCCAGTATCCGTCACCCCGGTCATGTCCTGGAGGCGGCTTTGATGGGTGCGGATGTAGCCACCATACCATTCAAGGTTATTGCCCAGTTGACTAAACATCCGCTTACGGATATTGGAATAGAGAAATTTCTGGCGGACTGGAAGAAAGTGGGCAGCCCCAAAAAATAATTTTCGACTGGAGATCACAGAGGGATGCAGGCGAATGCTTTGCAAACTATGTTGTTCCTCCTGTTTTTAACGATCCTAACGATAGGCAGGCCCATTTCTGCACGGGGAGATATTTATTGTTTTACTGATAGTGAGGGCGTAGTTCATTTTACCAATGTGCCTAACGACGGGCGATATAGAGTCTTCCTCCGCACCAGAAAGGCTATAGAGCGGATTTCCTACGCTGCTTTTTCGGGTGATATTAAAAAATACGATCCTGTCATCCATGCGACCTGCCAGCGGTTTGGTGTAGATACAAACCTGGTCCGGGCTATAATTAAGGCCGAATCTAACTTCAATTACCTGGCGCTTTCACCAAAGGGAGCACGGGGTCTGATGCAACTGATGCCTCAGACGGCACAGGAGATGTCCGTGTTTGATGTTTTTGATCCGGCTGAAAACATATACGGCGGGGTTAAGTACCTGAAACGGCTCTTAGGCATGTTCGACGGCAATATACCTTTGGCCTTAGCAGCTTATAATGCCGGCCCGGATAGGGTTGGAAACAAGAAACAAATCCCCATGATTAAGGAGACACAGGATTACGTACAGAGGGTTTTGCTGTACTTCCGAAATTACAAAATTAGATATGGTTATCAGGAAAATAAGATGCTATGATTACCGTATGAATGAGACAGGGCGTGTAAACACCTGGAACCTACCTAACAGTCTTACAATCTTTCGCATCTTTTCTATCCCTCTGGTTATGTTTTTTATTAGCCGTTCAGATCAGCCGCTTCCGGCTTTCTGGGCGGCTTTTTTCTTTTCTATGGCCTCTATAACCGATCTCCTGGACGGTTTCCTGGCCCGCAGGCAAAAGTGTGTTACCGCCCTAGGTAAACTCCTGGACCCTCTGGCCGATAAACTTCTCATCTCAGCGGCCTTAGTGATGCTTATCCCCAAAGGTCGGGTGGAAGCCTGGATGGCATTTCTCATCATCGGGCGGGAGATAGCGGTAACCGGCCTGCGCGGCATCGGGGTTACGGGCGGGGTGGTTATCGACGCCAGCGGCCTGGGTAAGGCTAAAACTATTTTCCAAATCAGCGCCCTTATCGCCCTCCTGCTTCATTTTACTTACCTGGGCATCAACTTCCATCAATTCGGCAAGGTATTGTTATGGCTTGCTCTTATTTTGACGGTGTGGTCTGGGGTAGATTATTTTGTTCGCTTTTATCGGTTATTTACGGGGGAACAGAGATGACGGCTTCGTAAAAAGTCCATTTGCTGCGTTGCGCGGCATCCTTCATCACTGCGGCGTAGCTACAAGTACGCCTCATTCCTCAGGATTTGCGCGCCTTGCAACTGGAGCTTTTTACTGTGCCGTCTAGATATTAACTTTGACTTTTTACGAGTCATCAGAGATGACGGCTTGCTTTTTAGCTTAAAATTATATATACACCTATCACCTATCAACACATACGCGTAAGGCCTATAAGGTTTCCTGTGAAGACTAAGCGGCAAGTAAAAGAAATTCCCTGTATCCTGCGACCGGCAGAGATGACGTCTCTGGAAAAATGCGCCCAGTGCAACCAGAATTGTGGTCGAAACAGTGACATCAGAAAATTTCTTTCCCGTCTTGATGACGTCAAGATAGCCTATCTTCGAGAACAAAAAGGCTCTCCCATCAACCCCATAGAAGCGGTCCGTGCCTTTTCGATTGTCCGTGATCTAGCCAAAAGGTACTGGAAGTATAGCCATTCCACCGATTTCCTGGATTAAAATCCCCTCCCTCGCCCCCATAATATAAAATCATTTTGACTTATCCTGCCCATTAATTCTAAAATAATTCTGGTTCCTCATGGAATGTGTGGTATCACAAGATTACTCAATTTAGGTAGAAATGTTCTTTTGAGGGATACAACTTAGAAAGACTGGTAAGGAGAAGAATATGTATTTCCCGCATCTTTTTACACCCGGGGCCATTGGAAACTGTAATCTGCGCAATCGTATTATCATGCCGCTCTACCCCACCAAGTATGCTACTGAAAGTAAGGTCAACCCGAGGATGAAGGCCTTTTATTGCGCCCGGGCTAGAGGTGGCGTAGCCCTGATCGTGCTGGATTGCCCCTGTCTGGATTATCCCCGCGCCTATAAGGGACCACAGGAACTTCGCTTTGACACAGAAGAGTATGCGTCCGGCATAGCCAAGTTACTGGACATAATCCACGCCGAAGGCGCCAGGGCCTTTATGCAGCTCAATTATCCCAAAGAAAGAATCTTCGATAAAGAGGTTCCCGGAGCCAAGAAAAAAGAAAAAAGCTGGGTCGTTTCCCTGGCCAATGCCATGTCGCGGGAGGAAGCCACAGAGATAATAGAAATTATGGCTGCCGGGGCCAAAAGGGCCAGGGAGGTCGGCTACGACGGAGTGGAAATACAGGCCAGTTATGGTGATTTGATTGCTCAGCTTCTTTCGCCACTTCTTAACAAGCGCACGGATAATATGGGCGGGCCTTTGGAAAATCGGTGCCGTTTTTTAATCCGGCTGATCGAAAAAACAAAACAATGTGCCGGCCGGAATTTCCCGGTAATGGTAAAACTGGTCTGTGATGAATTTGTCCCCGGTGGCCTAACTGTAAATGAGGCTGTATCCATGGCCAAATTGATCGAAAAGGCCGGCGCTAATGCCATCCTGGCTAATGCCGGTAATAAGGCTACCAAGTTTGTTACCATACCCGGGCATGACTGTGCACCGGGTCTGCTGACAGAGATCGCCGCCCGGATTAAAGCTGCCGTTAACCTGCCGGTCATAGCCATCGGTAAGATAAATACACCGGCCCTGGCGGAAGAGATCATCGCCTCAGGCAAAGCCGATTTCGTGGCTATGGCCAGGGCCTTAATAGCTGATCCGGATCTTCCCAATAAGGCCGCGTCTGGAAATATCGCCGGTATAAGGGCTTGCACCTATTGCCTGGAAGACTGTGCTGATAAAGGAGTGCCGGGCTTAGGCCGCGCCTGCACCGTTAATCCCTTTGCCGGTCTTGAGTATCGTTGGGATGTGCTTCCGGTCGCAGTAAAGAAAAAAATCCTGGTTGTCGGAGGCGGCCCGGCTGGCATACAGGCCGCGGTCATAGTCAGCCAGAGGGGGCACAGAGTAGAACTCTGGGAGAAAGAGGCCGAACCCGGCGGCCAACTCCTTTTGGCCGACAAGGCCCCGTTCAAAGAAGAGATGTCCGGGGCCTTACGCTACCTGATATATTCCTTAAAACAAAGCACCGTCCAAGTCCGCCTTAACTGCCCGGGCGCAATAGAAGATATAGTCAATATGGCGCCGGATGCGGTTATCGTGGCTACCGGGTCGCATCCGATACGTCCATCGATTCCTGGCATAGATTCCGGTATTGTGGTTGACGCCCGGGAGCTTTATGCCAAAGAGGTTCTCCCCGGTCAGAAAATAGTGATTATCGGCGGGGGTGATATCGGCTGTGAAACCGCGGATTGGCTGGCTGAACCAGGAAGAGAAATAACTGTAATCGAGCTCCTGCCCGAGGTTCTCAATAAGATGAAAGATATCCCCCGGGCGCGCCTGCTGGCCAGGCTGGCCGATAAGAGGGTGAACATACTTACGGATACCCGGGTTACAGAGATTAGCGAGACTGTGGTCTCCCTGGAGAAAAAGGACGGCCAGAGACTCCGGATCGAGGCAGATCAGGTGATACTGGCCGTTGGTGCGCGATCGAAAAACAGCCTGGCGGATGAACTTACGGAGAAAGTTAAAGAGGTGATAGCTATTGGTGATGCCGCTCAGCCGGGCCATCTCGGCTCGGCACTGAGAAGCGCCACCGAGGTAGCCCTTAAGATTTAGAGCCTGTTTTCGTCACTGGTCGCACTGACAGGCGATCCGCCGGAGGCAGAATACTATGGGTTCGACGTCTGTCCTCCGGAGCCTTTACGTTCGAACGTTTCAACGTGTAAACGTCACTCCTGGCCCATCACGTTTTATCCAGTATCTCCCTTATCTTAGTAGATAACCCTTGCATATCGAATGGCTTCTGAATAAACCCGCTGCACCCCCGTTCTAATATCTTGGCTGCTTCACCATTAATGCTGTATCCACTGGAAAGGAGAACTCTTATACCCGGGTCGATCCCCTTCAACCGGTCGTAAGCCTCACCGCCCCCTGTACCCGGCATGATCATATCCAGAATGACCAGATCAATCCCATCCTTATTTGCCTTATAAATATTGACCGCTTCTTCTCCGTCTCTGGCTATGAGTACTTTATAACCCAATTCTTCCAACAATTCCTGGCCTACATTCCGGATCATCTCTTCATCGTCCACAAACAGGATAGTCTCTGTTCCTTTTACCATCATTACGGACATCCCCTTTTCCCTTACAATCTTCTTTTCTGATGCCGGTAAATAGATAGTAAACGTCGTGCCATGGCCTTTTTCACTATAGACATTAATAATACCGCCATGATTCTTGATAATCCCATAGGCCGAAGCCAATCCCAGACCACTGCCCCGCCCCATCTCTTTGGTAGTAAAAAAGGGCTCAAATACGCGTCTCCGGATTGTTTCATCCATACCAACACCCGTATCGGTAATAGATATCTTGGCATATCTCCCCGGCTGGACCTTGTAAGGTTTGATGTAGCTTTCATCCAGGATGACATTATTTGTCTCTAAATAGATATCCCCGCCCGCCGGCATAGCATGCCAGGCGTTCACATAAAGGTTCAAAAGCACCTGCTCGATCTGGCCCTGGTCGGCCTCTACGGTACAGAGATCAGGATCATATTTCTCTCTGATGGTAATATCTTTCTTGGTGCGGCCAAACATGCTGGCGCTGCTTCTCATTATCTCGTTTACGTCAAGCGGCTTAACATTATATCTCCCGCGGCGGGCAAACCCTAAAAGCTGAGCGGTTAGCTCAGACCCGCTTCTAACCTGCTCTTCGATTTTTTTAGCTTGCTATAATGGGAATGGCTTGCATCAAGATCGCTTAGCATCAAGGATGCGTATCCCGCCACCACCATGAGCAGGTTGTTAAAATCAAGGGCAATACCGCCAGCCAGGGTACCGATGGCCTCCATCTTCTGGGCCTGGAGTAGTTGAGTTTCGAGGTGTTTCTTATCTGTGACGTCGATCATGGCGCCCTCTATGTAACCATCTTCCGGATAGGCCCTGGCCGTTATTACCAGATCTATTTTTTCTCCATCCTTGCGGGCGACCTGTATCTCAAAATCAGAGACCGTGCCGCATTCCTCCAACTTCCGCAACAGCTCCGTCCTTCTGTCCGGCGAATAACGTTCGCCAAATACAAATTCCTTGGTAACGTTCAAAAGGTGAGGCATCAATGTATTTCGACCGATTGGATATGGATATTGAAGTAACCTTTGATGCCCAATTTCTCTTTCCAATATTCCTCCCACTTGTCCCTGGAGTATTGC
>DSAQ01000187.1 GCA_011046395.1 Pseudomonadota bacterium | reverse complement strand
GGTGATCGCAACCTTAAAACGTAAAGCAAAAAACCTTGGCTATAAACTTATAACTATCAAAGAACATGAACAAATTATACCAGCTACGTCAACCTGAGTTCGTTGGAAGTCAGAGTTTGGACGACACAGTAAAAAGTTCCAGTTGCAAGGCGCGCAAATCCTGAGGAATAAGCATGCATGTCGTTAACCGTTGTCCGTTCACCGATAATGCGTGGACATCTTCCAGTCTGCTCTTTGCTGTCGGTGAACTGTGAACGGTGAACTATTTCCATAGCTATGCCGCAGTGATCCGCCGGGGCGGACAACGCAGCAAATAGATTTTTTACGAAGCCGTCAAGGATAGGTCCCTTACTTCATAGTTGCCCCCTTACCCCTTCCCTGTACAAAAAGTTCAGAAGTTCCGCCCATCTCCCAGGAAATAGCCCCAAATGCACAGGACTGGCGCATACATACCAGACAGCGTATGCACCGGCTGTCGTTGGGTGATTCATAAAATTTAATATCTACGGGACAGTCCCGGTAACATAACTCACAGTGCGTGCATTTCTCCGGATGATACCTGAGCCGGAAGAGGCTTACCCGATTAAAGAAAGAATAAAATGCCCCGAGGGGGCATACAGTACGACAGAAGGGACGGCTGGCCAGGACACTCCAGGCAACAAAGAAAAACAGGATCGCGACCTTAATGTAAAAGAGATGTCCAACCATCGTACGCAGGGTTGGTTGCAGGATTAAAAGCGGCAGCCCGGCCTCCAGGGTCCCGGCCGGGCAGATAAACTTACAGAACCACAGGAAACCATATCCAAAGGCATCAACCACCCAGATAGGCAAGATAAAGATAGTCAGTACCAGGAAGATATAAGGGCCATAGCTGAAGATATAGGGTATCCTGATCTTGCGCCCGGGGATCTTAAACAAAAGGTCCTGGATAAGACCAAAGGGGCATACCCAGCCGCAGGGCATGCGTCCCACCAGTCCTCCAATAATCCCCAGCCATCCCAGGACATAGAATCCAAAATGGTAACGCGCCGCTTCTAAAGAAACACGCACCTCAGCCATAAAATTCTGGATAGCACCGAGGGGGCATGCGGTTATAGCTGCCGGGCAGGAATGACAGTTTAACCCTGGACAGCAGATAGACTTAAGCTGACCCTGATATATAGTCCGGCTTATAGGGAAATACCAGTAACCATTCAGGAGTAAGGCCGAAAGAGCCTGGATAATTCGCCGTAGATACTGCCTCATCCGATACCTATGCAATCAAGGCATATACTAACGGCCTTTTCCAGTACATACCTGACCTCGCCGCTAACCGTGCCTATTAAACACAAAAGGAGAAATGCACAAATAACAATGAACGGTCCTTTTCGCATCCGACTCACCCCTACTTCAATCTGGCCTGAACCGACTTCACCTTATCATCTAATAGGACTTTTTTATCTCTCCGGTCATCAATGATAACCACGGTCTGCACACGCTTTACACCCCTGGCAAAAGGAAGCTCATGCAACCTTGCAGCTAAGGATAAGAGCCCTGACACACTGCCTTCAATAATCGTTCCCATGTCCGTCAGTTTGTAAGGGAATTCTCCCTTAGCCAGTTCCTTTTGAATGTCCGCGATATAATCCCCGATGCTGGGCGTCCCTAACCCAAGGGGCACCACACTTAACTCCATAAGTGCCATAATCCATCCCTCCCCTGATTAAATTTTGTATTCCTATGTTACGATGTAATTTTGGTATTTGTAAACTGGTTTTTTTGTCAACCCCAGGACACCCTGTCATACCAATAAACAGCTTAAAAATTTTTAGATTTGTTGTATAGTGTTTATTAAAGAAAGACATCCTAGGAGGAAGCAGAGATGACCACCCCCCAGCACTGCCCGGGATTTGAATCTAATAAGAATCTAAGTTCATTTATATGTAAGTGCCCGAACTGTGGAGCGGAAAAGGAGATATTCTCAGATGAATTTGATGTTAAGCACGTCTGCCCAAAGTGTAAGAAGGAGATCGACTTCACCCGTTGTGAACTGTATAGTTCCGGAAAAACTGGCTGATGGCTGATAGCTCATGGCGAAGACTCAAAGCTGAAAGCCGATAGCTGACTGCCCACTATCGACTCCGGACTGATGACTGTTTATAGCTGACGGGAACTATCTCAATAGGGGAAAGGATTATGCAGACAATGGACAAGGCCTTCATGGAACAGATGAAAAGAAAGGTTGAAAACGAACTCAGGGAACGTGAAATACAGGCCACTGAATATTGGTTAAGTGAACTTATAAAAGTTTACGAAAAAAGACATCAACAAATGGCCGACCTCCAGGTGGACATTCAAAATCTGACCACCAAGATGCGCACCCGCCTGAAGACTCTGAAAAAGGGCGCTGACTGATAATACTTTTAAACTGTAAATTGGGAAGAAGGCCACAAAAATTCTTCCCTGAACCTTTTAGCCCATTTTGTTTTTAAGTAGGCGTGTATTTCATCAGCCGTAGAAAATTGCAATATATCATTTACTACCTCATTAGCCTCTTCCATGGTGGACATGCGAATAATACGTTTAGCCTGAGGAACGGACAGGGGATTCATACTCAGTTCATCAAGCCCCAGTCCCAGTAAAATGGGCATATAAGACGCCTCACCGGCCATCTCTCCACACATGGCCACTTCAATGCCCCCCCGGTGACCAGCTTCCGCTACCTGCTTTATCATACGAAGAACGCCGGGATGAAGCGGCTCATAAAGGTGAGCCACGTGTTCATTTATCCGATCTATAGCCAGGGAATATTGAATGAGGTCGTTCGTCCCGATACTAAAAAAATCCACTTCCTCGGCCAGGATGTCGGCTATGGCTGCCGCTGTCGGCACTTCAATCATGGCGCCGATCTTGACTGATTCCTTATACGGTATTCCCTCCCGATACAATTCTTCACAGGCCGCCTCCAAAATACGCTTGGCTTCTACTATCTCCTGCTTGCCGGAAATCATAGGAAACATAATACGCAAGTCGCCAAAACAACCGGCCCTTAACAAGGCACGCAATTGAACCTTGAAGATGTCCTTCTCCCTCAGACAAAAACGGATGGCCCGAAGTCCAAGGGCAGGGTTTGTTTCGCTTCCCCACTTTATTGATGAGGCAAATTTATCCCCTCCTATATCCAGTGTACGGATAGTCACCGGGTTAGGGGCAATGCGCTCCACTACCTCGCTATAGGCATTAAAAAGGATTTCTTCAGTAGGCAATTCATCACGGTTCAGGTATAAAAACTCCGTGCGCAGCAGTCCTATGCCTTCCGCGCCATACTCTAGGACAGAAGGCAGTTCTTCTAAAAATTCAACGTTAGCCTTTATCTTGATTTGATAACCATCGATCGTTTCCGCCCGGAGATGGCCGTATTTGACTGTTTGTATCCGATAATCTTCGTACCGGCTTTGCCTCTGTCTGTATTCTTGAATAGTCCCTTCCAGTGGATTAACAATGACCGCACCCGTCACACCATCGACGATTATCTGATCCCCACTTGAAACCACGCTGGTTATCGTCTCCAGACCAACTACGGCCGGTATCCCCAGGGAACGGGCGATTATAGCCGTATGCGAAGTCCGCCCGCCTATATCCGTCAGAAAGGCCATAATCCTATCCGGTTTCATCTGGGTAGTGTCGGCCGGCGAAAGGTCATGCGCTACCACGATTACATTATCTTTAATATCCGCCAGGCTCTCCAGCGAATGGCCGGTCAAGACCCTTAATAACCTCTCTGTAACAAACTCCACATCATGAAAACGGCTGCGGATGTACTCGTCCTGGATACGCTCGAAAATGGCATGGCTTTCTTTCAACGCCTTCTTAAGCGCCCATTCCGCATTAATTTTCTCTTCAGCAATAATCCGGAGTGTTTGGTCATAAAGCATCTTATCTTTCAGGATCAGAAGGTGGCTATCTATTATAGAACAGTGCTCTCTTAACTCCTCCGGGATTTCTTCTTTAATGGCCAGGAGAGCCAGTTGTGTTTGTTCTACTGCCTCCTTGAAACGCACGATCTCTGCCGCCACCTGTTCATCGTTCATGAGGTATTCATAAACCACCTTGATCTTGCGGCGATCTATATGCAGTGCCATACCGATGGCTATACCCGGAAAAACCGGGACGCCCTTTAATATCTTGACCTTATCCGCTTCTCGTTTCACTGTTCTTCCCCAAACTTATCATTTATCAGTTTTTCGAGGGCGCTGACGGCATCAGGCGCATCCTCCCCCACGGCTCTAATCTCAACTGTCGTACCCTTAAGACAGGCCAGGGTCAATATATCCAGAATACTTTTACCATCTGTCTCTTCACCATTTCTGGCCAGCCAGACATCGCATTTAAAACGGGAGGCTATCTGTACAAATTTGGCCGCCGCCCGGGCATGGAGTCCAAGCTTATTCCTGATAGTACACATCTTACTGATTTTGGGAGTAGTCATTATCCTCTTATGGCTTATGGCTTTCAGCCATCAGCTATTAGCTATGAGCTATCAGCTTTCCTAAGTTTTAAGCCCAATCGATAAACCTCTGTTTTCGAGACACCCAACTCCTCGGCTACCTTACGGACAATACCGCTTAGTTTTAAGTCCGTATTCTCCCGATACCATCTGATAGTATTGAGTATTGTATCCTCATCAAACACTTCCTGCTCCCTTGAGCCCTCAAATACCAACGTGATTTCACCCCGAATATCTTTTCCTTCCAGGTCGCCCAGGACTTCGCTCAGCATACCCCATTTCAGTTCTTCGAACTTCTTGGTCAATTCTCTCGCCAAAAGCATTTTCCGGTCTCCTGCCTCATCTAAAATATCCCGCAGAGTAGCCAGTAGCCGCTTAGGCGCTTCATAAATGACAAAGGTCCTTTTCTCGTAACGAAGTTTCTGTAAGATAGCTTTACGCCTGGACGATTGCCGTGGCAAAAAACCCAGGAAAGAGAAATAATCTGCAGGCAACCCCGAAACACTCAAGGCGGCAATAACCGCCGAAACCCCGGGAACAGGAATAACCCTGACTCCATTTTCTATAGCCACACGGATGATATAATAACCCGGATCCGAAATTCCGGGAGTACCCGCATCCGTAACCAAAGCTGCTTTAATACCCAGACGCAACTTTTCTAACAACTCTTCACTTTTTTCTACCTGATTGTGTTCATGACAGCTTATAAGAGGGACGTGAATCTGGTAGCGGGAAAGAAGCTTGCGCGTCCACCGGGTATCTTCGGCAACGATTATATCCACTTCCTTTAATATCCTGAGGGCCCGTAAAGTAATATCCTCCAGATTACCGATGGGAGTGGAAACTACATATAATATGCCGCTGTCAGGTGGTACCATCTCTGAATATCGAATTTCGTCGAAAGTAATTATTGCGAGTGATTAGTCAATGGTCATTTGTCACTGGTAAAGGTGATCAATCTTCCCAACTTAACCCATGACCAATGACGTTGCCTATAGTTTAGAGAGATAACGACAGAAATTTACTTAGACCTAGATGAAAAAGCAAGCAAAAAGGATTGAAGATCGGGCTAATCCAGGGGCGCAAAAAAACCGGCCATCTTTGTCTTGTCTTCAGCAGTAATAGGCTTAAAATCGATTTCTAAGCCAAACGGCCGTAAGGTAGGTTGGATATCCCTCTCTACACCCTCGGCCATAGAGACGACATCTTCAGGTTTAATAGCCAGATGTTTAAAGATTTCCGGTCTTATTCGAGGGAGGTATCTATCACCACTAAACCCCAGCGAAAGGAATTTAGCCAAAAAATCAGCCAAGAAAATTATGGCTTCCAGACGTATACCGGCATCCCCATCAGATATGGCAGTGAGCGGCTGATGGTGATTCTGGATAGCAGCGGTTAAGGCATCCGGCAGCTTCCAGTGTTGGGCCAGCCAGGAGCCGATTGTAGCATGCGAGACAGTTAATAACTCCTGTTCAATATCCACGAGCGCCCGTTGTTGTTCCTCTGCCCTGTGCAGCACCTGGTCAAATCTCTCCGGGAATACATCATTTAACAGGTTTTTTCCAATATCGTGCAGCAGGCCGGCTACAAAAGCCTCTTCGGGGACAGGGTAGCGCACTTTCTCCCCTATCTTACGGCCACAAACACCCACGCCTACGGAGTGTACCCATAAGTCGGCCTGGCTAAGACCAAACGACCTGCTTTTACCAAAAAGGGCGTCATTGATAGGCAGGCTTAAGGCCAGATTTTTTACCTCATTGAACCCCAAAAGACTTACAGCATGTGAAACCGTTGATATTGTACTGTTAAATCCATAATAAGCAGAATTTACAACCTTCAATATATTGCCGGTCAGTGACGGGTCATTCAAAATAACCCTGGCCAGATCGGCAAGCGTGACATTCGGGTCCTCGATCATAGACAGGACCTGATTAATCACCATCGGGAATGGGGGCAATTGCTCTATCTGTTCAGAGATAAGCTTGAAGACGGCAGGATCAAGTTCATCACTGTTTCCCGTATCGTCATCCAGGTCTATCTCCCACACATCATCTTTTTTGCCGTCCAAAATCATTACCTCCTAAGGCCTGGAAACCTTGCCGATTAGAACGATGAGTTCCTTTAATAAGGCCTGATTCACCTGATCCCTCATTTCATTTTGCATTATCTCCAGGGCTGAAAAACCGGGTAATGCACCTTTATAACATCGAGTTGTGGTCAGGGCATCAAAGATATCCACTATGCAAGTTATTTTTGAATACACATCTATCCCGTCGGCGTTCAGGCCACGGGGATAACCTGAACCATCGCATTTCTCATGGTGATTCAGAATAATATTTGCGCCCGCCGCAGGCAGCGGTGAGCTATCCTGTACGATTTTAACCCCCAGTTCAGGATGTTTTTTAATCTCCTCGAACTCTTCCGGAGTAAGCCGCCCCCGTTTATTCAGAATGGCCTTATCTATACGGCTTTTGCCTATATCGTGCAGCAAGGCCCCCATTCCCAGGACTTTCATGGTCTGTTCGTCACACAATCTCAGGGCCTTGATTAAGGCCGTTACAAAAATGCAGACATTCACACTATGCGTGTGCGTATAATAATCGTAAGACATAATCTTAAAAAAGTTCTGAAAAGCCAGCTCATCGCTTATGATAAAGGCCACATGTTGCACAGCTACTTCTTTGCATATCTCTACGTTCTCTATCCGCGGATCCTCCATGACATTCTCCACTACGCCCTTGCTAAGGCCATAAATTATATCGGTCTTCCTTGATGTTGGTATATTCTGTCTTTCCATCACCTGTCGGAGCTGACCGGCCATATAGCGTAACCGTTTGCCTCTATCCGCACCCCGGATAAAAACCGTATCAATGCCGTTATGTTTTAGGCGCACCAACTGATTATGGGATAAAAAGAGGTTCGCCTCCCGATAAAGTACAACCCCCTTCTCCCCGCTACCTTGCTGCAGATAAATATCAAAATCAGGGGAACTTTCCTCAATAAGGGTTTCGAGGGGGATAGGGATAAAAGATAAAGATTCCGGCATGTCCTTAACCATCTCCCTTTAAACCCCTTTTTAAACCTTTCGGCAACTTTCAACCAAATCTTCAAACTTAACGGCTAAAGTTTCGAATTAATACTGCCGATAACAAGATGTAAAACCCCCGGAAGATAAATACCACTAATAGCCACATAAGACATTATGGATATAGCAACCATTATCGGCTTAATCTTAGGCGTAGGCGCCATAGTCGGCGGACAGATACTGGAAGGCGGTTCCCTGCACAGCATCACACAGGGAACCGCGGCCGTCATTGTTTTCGGGGGGACATTTGGAGCCGTATTTGTCAGCTTTCCCCTTAAGGATATCATCGGCGCTGTAAAAAGTATCGGCACCGTCCTGAGCGAACCGAAAGAAGAACCTTATCAAATTATCGCCCAGATAACCAGTTTTGCCAATAAGGCCCGCAAAGAAGGGATACTATCCCTGGAAAAAGACGCCCAGGATATACAGTACCCCTTCCTAAAAAAGGCCCTCATGCTGGCCATTGACGGTATCGAGCCAAAGTCTATTCGCGAGACCATGGAAACGGAATTAGAATATACGGAAGAATACGGCGCTGTAGCCGGCAAGATATTTGAGTCAGCCGGCGGGTATTCGCCAACCATTGGCATCATAGGGGCGGTCTTGGGGCTGATTCATGTTATGGAGAACCTTTCTGATCCGAGCAAGCTGGGGTCTGGTATTGCCTGTGCCTTCGTGGCTACTGTCTATGGGGTGGGCGCGGCCAATCTAATCTTCCTGCCCATTGGCAATAAATTAAAACTAAGGAACCGCGACGGTATAATTACTAAGGAAATGATGCTGGAAGGGGTGGTGGCCGTCTCCATCGGTGAAAATCCACGCATTATTGAAGAAAAGCTTAAATCCTTCCTGTCCGAGGCCGCTAAAGAAAATCCGCTGCCTAAGGCCGTACGCGAGAAAGGATAGATAACTATGGGCAAAAAGAAAAAACACGAAGAACACGTCAATCATGAACGATGGCTGGTCTCATATGCGGACTTCATCACCCTGCTGTTCGCCTTTTTTGTCACCATGTATGCCTCGTCCCGCGTGGATGGCCAAAAGATGGGCTATGTTATGGACTCCATCCAGCGGGCCTTCGGCGCTATCCCCCTGTCGGAGATAAGTGCAGGGGGCAGAAGTGTAATGCCTGGTGCAAACGTCCCCGCCCAAGCCAGTTTCGTGAGCGATAAGGGCGCCGGGCATAAAGAGGCGGGAATGAAGGAGGCCGCCGAAGAAATCAAAAAATCCCTGGAGGCCAAGGGAAAGGAATTAAATCAGGCCGTCAGCATCTCTAGCGATGAACGCGGCATGGTTATCAGTATTGCGGACAAGGTGTTTTTTGATACCGGCCGGGCCACTATCCGCGAAGATGTAAAACCCGTTCTGGACGAGATAGCCCAGACCCTCTTAAGAGCGCCTGGCCACATCCGCGTTGAAGGGCACACGGACAATGTACCCATCAATACACCCCAATTCCCATCCAACTGGGAATTATCAACAGCCCGGGCCTCAGCGATCATCCGGCATCTCTTAACATACCATCCGTTTGACCCCAGGAAACTGTCAGCGGCCGGCTACGGCGAATATCGCCCGGTAGTCCCAAATGATAACGAGGACGGACGGTCTAAAAATAGACGGGTGGATATAGTTATGCTGCGCTCAAAGGCGGAAGAAGAACCGCAATAAAGTTGCGGGTTACGGGTTACGGGTTAAAAAACTCGTAACTCGTAACTCGCAACTCATCACCCCTCACTCTTCATTAATGCCGTCTCTACGGCCTCCATAAGCTGGGCAATCTTGAAGGGTTTAGTAAGATAAGGGTTCTTTGTGCTCTCCAGAAAGGCGTGGACTTCAGCGTCAAATGTAACTCCTGTGGTAAAAACTATTTTCCTTTTATACAACGGCTTGTTCGCCTCAATCCATTTAAAAAATTCCATACCATCCATACCAGGCATTTTAATGTCCGATATAATTAAATCGAATTCCTTGCCAGCCATCACATTCAATGCCTCATGCCCATTCGACACCCTTGCGACCTCATATTTACCTTCCAGCAGTTCACTTAAAAGAAGGGAGATGCTTTCCTCATCATCAATAACCAGGATGGTCTTACGAACTCCTTTTTCTGTACTATCGTCAGATGAATATCTATCTTGCCCGTGGTTAACTTCAGGCCTGTTTAAGGGTAATTTAACCTGAAAGGTCGTCTGGCCCGGCTCGCTGGTCACTGATATTTCGCCTCCATGCTCCTGCACGATGCCATGACAAAGACTCAACCCTAACCCTGTGCCCTTGCCTTCGGCCTTGGTGGTAAAAAACGGATCAAAAATAATCGGCAGGATTTCCGGGGGGATGCCAATACCTGTGTCTGAAATTTCTACTATAATATCTTTCTCATCACTCAGTGAAAAAATGGTTAATTGTCCGCCCGTCCCATCCATGGCCTGAAAGGCATTTTTGATTATATTCAGGAAAACCTGTTCCATTTGATGAAAATCGGCAAAGATATCCGGCAGATCAGGTTTAAGATCCAGTCTCAGGGCAATTCTTTCATTCTTAAACTGATATTGTAACAAGTTGAGGGCGTTATGGATGACTTCATTGATGTCAATACGCTTCCTCTGCGGTTTTTCCTGACGGGCGAAGAGGAGAAGCGATTCTACGATCTTTTTAGCTCCTATGGCCGAATTAGCGATAATCTCAATTCGCCGCCGGTTCTGAGGATCCAGCGTAGAATCCCCCATCAGCTCAGCATAGGCCAGAACCGGGGTAAGTTTGTTGTTCAATTCATGGGCAATCCCGGCAATAAGTCCCCCTAGTGAGGCCAGTTTCTCCGAACGTATTATCTTATCCCATAAGGCCTTTCTTTCTCTTATGTCCCGGCATATCCCTACCAGAGAAGGCCGATCATCCGTATAAGTCCGCGTCACCCGAATCTCTACAGGGACATCTACCCCTTCTTTACCTTTAAAATAAAACTCCTCCTGGACAGAATCTCCATTTTCGGTCAACAGTAACTGCTCAAATTTAGGATAAGTCCCAAGACCGATAAAATACGCAAAATCCTGGCCTGTTATATCCTCTGGTTTATAACCCAACATGCCGGCAAAGGTCTTATTCGCATAGACCAATTTCTTATCCTGTAAAACAAAGTAACCATCGTTTATTTCTTCTACGAGCAATTTATATTTTTCTTCAGTTTTCCTGACCCGCCGGGAAAGGTTGACCCGGTCTATAGCCCTCTCCACCGTCAATTTCATGACGTCAAAATTGAAGGGTTTAACTATATAGTCATAAGCACCTCTGCGCATAGCCTCTACGGCCGAGTCCAGAGAGGCATAACCGGTCATAGCAATAACCAAGGTTTCAGGACAATGTTTGGCCACATGGTCCATCACCTCAAAGCCGGTCAATCGGGGAGTAACCAAATCCGTAACCACCAGGGCATAAGGGCCTTTCTTCAGACACTCTATACCGCTCTGACAATTATCGGCGGTTTCAACCTCATAACCTTCACCCGAAAGAAGCACCTTTAGGCTGTCACGCATCCGTTTTTCATCATCAATAATCAAAATATTATGCATTGGGCCTGCTTATTCCTCCGCGAACGGATACCCCTAAGCCACACCTTCCCGTCTTAACCTGCGGGAAGAAAAACAGTAAAGGTCGTGCCTTCCCCTCCGGCGCTCTCCACTGCAATGTCACCGCCTAAGGCCTTGATGATACCATAAGAAACTGAAAGCCCGAGTCCGGAATTAGATAATCCCTTACTGCTGTAGAAAGGTTCAAATATATGTTTTTTGACGTCCTCAGGGATACCTGCTCCTGTATCAGCCACCTCAACGGCCACCAGATTCCTTCCGTCTTTCTCCCTCAGGCGCGTAGCTAATCGGATCTCACCACCGCCCGGCATGGCCTCACCCGCATTCTTGATCAGGTTAATAAAGACCTGCTTGATCTTATCAATATCTACATTAGCATAAGCCGGACTCTCTGACAAATCTAAAATCATGGTAACGCCCTGCTCCTGATAAGACTCCCGCATAATCTTGACCAGGTCCTGAAGAAGATTATTAATATCCAGGCGTTGGAGGTTAACCATCTCTGCCCGGGAAAAATCTACTAAGTGCTGAATTATAGAAGCGATACGACTTATTTCTTCATCTATAATACGCATTGATTCCTTCTTCGGATCGTCTTCCGGCATCTTGAGGCTCATAATTTGTAAATAGTTGCGTATTATACCCAGCGGATTATTCACTTCATGGGCCACTCTACGGGCGAGACGTCCGGTAGCGGCAAGACGCTCGGCACGCAAGAGCTGGGCCTGACTTTCTTCCAGGGCCCGGGTCTTTGCTTTTACCCGCTCCTCTAATGAAGCTGCATAATCCTGCATAGTCTCTTCGGCCCGGATGCGTTCGGTCACATCTTCTATCAGGATCAGAAAACCCTTAAGGTAATCCCGATCTTCTAAGGGCACCCCCTTACCGCATAACCAATAGGTTTTGCCGGATGGAGCACGATATTCAAAAGGAGGTATCTCCTGATAACGCCCGGAAAGGAGCGGCGCAAACTTTTCCTTAAGAATATCTGCCTGCACATCGAAAACATCACAGATATTAAGGCCGGTCATACTCCTGGCAGTCGGTATCTCAAATACTTTTTTAGCCATCGGGTTAAAACGCGTAATCCTCCCGTCCTTATCCAGGGAAATAAGACCAGTCGGGGCGTGATAGACTATAGTTTTATTAAGGCGGTCGGCTTCAAATAACTGCTCTTTAAGATTATGAGTTTTTAAGGCACTGGCCACGTGAACGGCCAAAACCTGCAGTAAGCTCTCTTGTGATTCATCCCATGATTTTCCCGCACATAGAGCCAGCACGCCAAAGATTTCTCCGGCGTGTATCAGTGGAACAACAATAAAATCTTTAGCCTTGAGGAGATTCCCAACCTGTTCATCTATTAGCGTGTATGAATGGTTGCGGAAAAATTCCCTGGAGCGGGCTATGCACTTTGAGGCCAAAGCCTCCTGCCAGATACTGCCGTCTTTATCCAGTTGAATGGTTATCTTCTCAGCCAGGTCGTCCTGTTTGGTGCCGAAGGCCCTTTTGCCGACCAACTTGTGTCCATTATTATCCACCAGCATGAGAAGAGCTGATTCAAAGGAAAACAGGATAGAAAGTGCCTCAAAGATTATATCAATAGCCTCTTCACGATCCCTGGCCTCAAGGAGCGCCCTTAACATCCCTAATAGAAGTGAAACATCCTTAATAGTCGCGCATATCTCTTTCTGTTTCTTTTCTGAAAGATCATCCAACTGCCCGTAACTAATAGCCGGAGAGAGCGAAAGACCGGGGGTCTCAACCCCGATACCCATACACTCCGCAAGCTCTCCAATATCTTTGGCCAATTTTTCGCTTAATTTATCTATATAATCTAAGGAAATCCCCAGTAATTTACTCACTAGTTCTGCTTCTTTTCCGAGCCTGCCCTCAGTGCCGGTTTCAAATAGGGCATGAGATAGCACATTGGCCAGATAAGTTATTTTGACTAAGGGCAGGGCGGTTACTATTCTTTTAAGGGGCTGATGATGATAACGAACCGCATCCACCAGAAATGGCTGGAGGTTCCACGAATCCAGAAGCCATCCGCCAAGGTCCGCGTGATTGGTTCCGAAAAAACTCTCTTCCGTTATAATCAGGTCCCCTCCTTCTTGATGTTTCTTGACTACTATTTCATAATCACTGCTAAAGTTCATATAGAAAACCAGCTTGCCGATATCATGTAGCAGCCCGGCCACAAAAGCTTCTTCGCTGTTGTCATAACCGACTTCTTCGGACAGATGCTTATTGGTCAGGGCAGTGGCTATGGAATGCCACCAGAATCGCTCGACACTAAAGGCGTCTTTTGTTTTCACCCCATGAAAGGTCTGGAAGACAGAAGCGGTCAGGCTGATATTCTGAACGGCCCGGAGACCCAGGATCACAATGGCTTGAGAAGGGGTGGTAATCTTCCGGCTTAGACCATAAAAGGGAGAATTTACGACCTTTAGTACATAACCGGTGAGGGAGGGATCTCGCTGGATTATTTTGGCTATATCGCTTATAGAAGTTTTATCACTCAGGGTAGCCTGCATGAGTTCGGCCACAACTTGAGGAAGTGGCGGCAAGTATCCTGAGGATTTAATCTGACTGTAAATATCTCCGGTCAAGATTGATGACCTCTGCGGTAAATTGGTTGAGTAGATGAGTCGTAAAAACAGTTGAGTCGTTGAGTAACCACTCAACCACTTAACTACTTAACTACTCAACTGATTTTACCAACTCTACAGGCTCTGCGTGCTCAGCGGTGAAAAGGCTTTTTTACGAAGCCGTCAAGATTAAAAATCACCTAAAGACCCAGGTCAGCCAATAACTTATCTATATCCGCCTGGTTTTCCCCGTCCTGCGGTCCCTTTAAAGTGATATCCACCCTGGCTTCAGCCTCAGAAATGATCTGCTCTGCGTCCTTATCCGGATAGGCCTCTTTCTCCTTTATCTTCATCCCGGTTGAGATTAACAGGCGTATTACTTCGTTTTCAATAAATGATAGAAATCCTACAACCTTTTTGATGCGTTGCCCGGTAAGGTCCTGAAAGCTTAAGGTAGTCATAATTTCTACATAATCATTTTGTATCTCTCTGTTTATAGCCTTAAGCTCGTCAACAAAACCATTATTAGAAACCTTTGCCCCTTCTTTTTCCAGAAGAGCTGCCATCCTTTCCTGGATCCCCATATTTTTCTCTATAATGTCCAATATCTTGGTGGCCGCTTCCTCTGTAGATTTAAAGATATAATCCAACTGATTGGTGGCCGCTGACAGCATCTTCTCAGCCTTCTCCTGGGTATCCGGAAGGCAGGAAGGTTCGGTTTGAACGGTTGTCTTCTTGAAGTCGGATATTTCTTTAAACAGTCCGGTCATCCCTTTTTGAAATTCCTCGCTCATGTATTTATAGAATCGGCCTTCATTTATAGCCATATCCAGAGCCTTACCTATCTCTGTCTCCAGTGTAACGCGAAAGGTGGGCTCCAGGGTCTCGGCAACGTATTGACCAATCCGCCGTACCAACTCATCCATGGCTTTCTCATTTGCAAACTTCATTTATCTCTTCCCCTCCTTCTTATAAGGAAAAAACACCGCCACCCGGGTCATTCCCGGTTCACTTTCGACCTTAAACTTTGCTCTTAATGGTTCCAATATCTTCTTGGTTAAAAATAAACCAAGTCCGGGATGAGGGTGAGATTTAGTAGTATAAAACGGGGTAAAGAGCTTCTTTTGGGCTGAAGGAGGTATCCCGCAACCCGTATCCTGTACAGAAATAAAGACATTACCACCATTCAGACCGGTTTCAACGATGATTTCCCGTTCCTCTGCGTCAACAACTGCCTCTATTGCGTTTTGGAGAATGTGATTCAGGGCCTGGCTCAAGTCCGGATACCGGGCAGAGATCAGCGGTAAAGATTCCTTTAACTTTAGGGTCTTCTTGACCTTATGCTTAAAAAATAGGTCTGCATGCAGGAGACTGACCTCATCTTTTATTACCTCATTGAGGTCCACCATACTGGTATTGCTCTCTTCGCTTGTGCTGCACCGATTAACAATAAAATCCGTCATGCTATGCAGCCGCTCCAACTCCTCTTCCAGTTGTCCGATCTTCTTAGCACATATCTCTTGCTTATTCTCAATTAAAATTTTCCCCTCTTCGGCCATTATTTTTTTCAAGAGTTCAACTTGAATAGATAGAACCTGGAGGGGGCCATTCATATTATGGGCCACACCCTTCATTAAACGACCGATACCGGACATATAATGCTGGCGGATCAATTCCTGTATCAATTTATCTTTCAAGGCCGTGTACCTGCTCTGCTCTTTTATTCTATTTTATCAGCTTGAGGGATTAGAAACAAAATCATTTCCCCTCCCTCCTGCTCCGTAAAAGCTCCCTTTGTTTTTCAAACGTTAATTGAATCAATTTCTCTCTGACGCTATCTTCTATCTCTATAAATTCTACGGCCACTTCATGGGCCTCTTCAGGGGAATCCCCCTCCTGTACGGAGATGATCCGTTTGACCTGTCCATAAATGTCATCGATAAAATAGGGGAAAAAGGGCACTATAAGACAGATATCCAGATACATTAGCGGGGAAATCGGCCGGCAGGTCATAATCCTCAATCCTGCGCCGCTTAACTCCACCACCACATCCCTGTATTTATATTCCTTCCTTGGCACACCACCTATAATGAGACCTATTAAG
>DSAQ01000070.1 GCA_011046395.1 Pseudomonadota bacterium | reverse complement strand
TTCAACAAGCATGGCCTAAGGAAAATAGAGTCACGTTTGTATTCTGCCCGTAATAACTATCCCTGAAACGGCTCTCCAAGGAGTGACAAACCAGAACCTACAAAGTAGGTGGTGGATTTGGGCTCAACAATGTGATTGACCTTTCCGTATAAATAGCATATTGTAGGTTTTCAAAATTCTCACCAGATGTATCTTCGATCCAATTTACTCGTGGATTATTCTTTCACTTAATTGAAAAAATTACATTTATATATTGCAAAAAGGCATACGTTCCGATATAAGGATATATATAGGAAAAATGACCAATCATTCATTATACGGATTGTCTAATGAATGCAAATTCGGTATTAGGGGGATCACCTTGATACTTGAGGAATTCAAGAAGAAAATAGGCCGTTTGGTTGAAGGAGAGGTGTGGGATCGTGAGTATGGAGAAGTGTCGATTGACGATGCCACAAGAGAATCTGCGCAGAGATATGCTTCGAGATGCAGATGTAGCGTCCGGATCGCTAAAGGCCTGTTCTATACAGACCATGAGAAAGACATCGAGCTAAAGAGATTAAGAGAAATACGCCTGCCATAGCATTCATCTTAGCTTTGGAATTAATTCTAGTTTAACCCCAAAGGTCTTATTCTGCGTGGACAGATTTGACGAGATAAGTTTGCAGAGAATAAAAGATTTGTCCGAGTTATATTATCTTGTCAAGGAGTTGATCCTGTATTGGGAGGAAACGAATCCGGAGCAGAAAGCAGATCTACAGGTTATCAACGAACTCAGGAATGCATTTGACCATCTGATGCGTGCATTTGCTGCGAAGTTCGACGTGAACAAACATGAAGACAGCGGTTATGTCGCGGGTCAAATTGATAAGGCGTTTGGCCACGTCTACAGAGCGGGTTATGACACGCTGGACTGGATTGGATTGAACTGCAAACTGTATATTTCAGAAGAATTAACGGGCTTTTCGAACGAGACTATCAATACCGTCATCCCCCAATACTATCGGACTATCAAGCCGGAATTAGAAGAGTTTAATGAGACCTTCGCAGACCTGCGCCAAAAGAAAGACATCGGGAACCCAAATCTCGAGAACATGCTCGCATATATTTCCGCTGTCAAGACCATAAGGGAGCACCAGAAAAACATAATCAGGCTAAAACCATCTTTGATCGAACATGAGACTAAGAAAAGACACGCTGAAAAGAAAACGCTTACTATAGGCTTTGTGATCGGGTTGGTTTGCGTAATTGTGGCCTTCCTACTTGGCTTCTTTCTTGGCCCGACATCGAATTCCCCCCAAGAAGCTAAATCGGGACCTCAAGTATTGCAGAATTATGCGCCTATGACTCTCCAGAAGGAGACTAAGACCGGAAGTAACCTACCAGGTGACACCCTAGGCCATACAGAGTCCAAGAAGCAGCTTACTCCCAACCCTACAACCAAGTAGACACTCTATTCGCTCCCAAAGGCTGCTCCCTGGGGCTTTTTAAATGGGGTTGGTCTTTTTTCTTACCCCCTTGCAAAATACGGAGTAAGGATACAAAGTCAATAACGTTAGTGCAGCAGAACGTGCGTAGTGTAAACAAAAAGAGGCAACGTCGTAAACCGGAAGTCTGATTGACTTTCTTACATGGAAAGCACGTTCAGAACGACCCTTGGGTCGCACGGATGGAGAAAGGTTATGAAGAGGGTTGGAATCTTACCTTCTCGGGTCGGACCAAATTAACTGGATTTTCGGCGGAAATCTTGGTAAGAGGTAACCTCCGTCTTCGGGCACGATGATAAGGAAACGGTGAAGATACCCAACACGGAAAAACCAAAGAGGAGAAACCAATGGCATCCGAAAGCAGGGAAACGCGGCTGAAACAGAAGGCCGGATGGGAAGTGAAGTTGCAGAAGCGTCTGGCGCTTCTTACGGAGAAGGGGGCGGACGAGAAAAAGATCGCGCGCGATGCGCTCGTCAAGGAATTGAAGGCAAAGATCAAGGAATCGCAGGTCCGTCTGCGGGCGATCGACGCCACGGAGAAGCGAACGGCGGAGTTGGCCACGATCAAGGCGGAGTGCCTGGCCAGGCCCAAGGAAGAGACCTCCAAGGCAAAGAAAGTCGCCGGGCCGCCCCCCGAAGCCAAGCCCAAGAAGAAAAAGAAGAAGGAAGAGGGCGCAGCGCCTCAGCAGACTTAGCCCTTTTTCCCCACGCCGCGCAGCGATAATCCCCGCCGCTTTGGGGAGCCCTCACCGGAAGCCTGATTGAAAAGAGGCTCTTGCAAAACGCCAAGATTGTCATTCCCGCAACGCTTTTGAGCGGGAATCTGGTTTTATTCAAGTAAAAACCATATCCGTCCCCGAATGCCTGTATCGGGGATAGAATCATTCGGGGATGACAGACAATTTTGCAAGAGCCTCAAAACTTTCTTACATGGAAAGCACGTTCAGAACGGCCCTTAGGTCGCACGGATGGAGAAAGGTTATGAAGAGGGTTGCACCGGGGAGGCATGCGGAAAGGTCCCGGACATGAGCAATGCACAATCCGGCGTTGACTGAACGCTGACCTTTGTGTATACTACGAAACATCAAACGGGCCTGACGGCCCGATTTTTTTTGTTTCATAACCATATTCTTCGGGGTTTATAGCGTGAACAAGGAACATCAGAGAGAGGTTGACCGACGGCGCACTTTCGGCATCATCAGCCATCCTGACGCCGGGAAAACCACTCTTACGGAAAAACTGCTCCTTTTCGGTGGGGCCATTCAACTGGCCGGGGCCGTGAAGGCTCGAAAGGCTGCCCGCCATGCTACCAGTGACTGGATGTCCATCGAGAGGGAGCGCGGCATATCGGTTACCACATCGGTGATGAAATTCAACTACCGTGATTTCGAGATAAACCTGCTTGACACCCCCGGGCACCAGGATTTTTCTGAAGACACGTACAGAGTCCTCACGGCGGTGGATAGCGCCCTCATGGTGATAGACAGCGCAAAAGGCGTGGAACCCCAGACGGAAAGACTGATGGAGGTCTGTCGACTGCGTAATACTCCGATCATAACCTTCATCAACAAACTGGACCGGGACGGGATGTCCCCCCTGGATGTGCTTGCGGACATCGAAGACAAGCTCCAGATTGAATGTACGCCGCTCTCCTGGCCGATCGGAAGGGGCAAGAGATTCAAAGGAGTGTATGATTTTTACCGCAAAAAACTGAGAGTCTTTACCCCGGGGCAGGAGACCAGAAATCAGGATGGGGTCACGGTCATCGACCTGGCCGATTCTCTGCTGGATGAAATCCTCGGCAGCCAGGCTGATGATCTGCGCCGAGACGTGGACTTGATCGAGGGCGCGGCAAACCCATTTGAACATGAGCACTATCTGAAAGGGAACCAGACCCCGGTGTTTTTCGGGAGCGCTATCAATAATTTTGGCGTCAAAGAGCTGCTTGACGCCTTCGTTGAGATGGCTCCCGCCCCCGGGCCGAGGGCCGCCGTCTCGCGCGAAGTCCACCCCTACGAAGAACCATTTTCGGGGTTTGTCTTCAAAATACAAGCGAATATGGACCCGGCGCACCGAGACCGCATTGCCTTTCTCCGCATAGCTTCAGGCAAATTCACGCGCGGGATGAAAGTCCGCCACAACCGGATCGGGAGAGAGGTAGCCCTGGCCAATGCCACTATTTTTATGGCTCAGGACCGCACGAATGTGGAAGAGGCTTACCCTGGAGACATCATCGGCATCCACAATCATGGAACCATCAAGATCGGGGATACCTTTAGCGAGAAGGAACCTCTCCAGTTCACGGGCGTTCCCAATTTCGCCCCGGAACACTTCCGGCGGGTGCGCCTGAAGAACCCCATCAAAGCCAAACAACTGCAAAAAGGCCTGACGCAGTTGGCGGAAGAGGGGGCGGTTCAGGTCTTTCGGCCGGTCCAGGGAAACGACTACATCCTGGGGGCAGTGGGGATTCTACAATTCGACGTAACCGTCGCACGCCTCAAAGGCGAATACGGTGTAGATGCGGTCTATGAACCGGTAGAATACACGACGGCGCGATGGGTCAGCTGCCAGGACAAGAAAAGAATGGAAGGGTTTCAAAAGAAACACCTGCTCAACATGGCGCATGATGCAGAAGGACACCTGGCCTACCTGGCACCCACCGAGTGGCGCCTTGGTTTCGTGATGGAAGACTGGCCTGATATTGTCTTCCGCAAGACCCGCGAACACAACTGACACCTATGAAATATATGGGGGACGCTCATCAGGTTATAAGTTCATACTCTTCGGACAACTCGGAGATGTCCGTCTGCGGCGGGTGGAATTCGATTTGGACTGGTCATTATTTACATAGAAGAAAAGCGTCCCAGGCGCATCAAACCGAACCTGACTTCCATACCCGGCCCTCTTTTTCATTGTTCAAGATTCCATTAGCGCACTTATTCAATGTAGCCAATAACGCGACCATGGTGCATGGTGTTCCCCTGGATTTTGTTAACGCCTCCTGTCGAGATTCTAATTCTTGCGGGTGTGACATTGGAAGCAGCCGCCGTTTCCTCCACCGCTGGCTTGGATGGTCGCATAGTCCCATCGAAGCATGTCAGGAAAGGGGCTGGCGTGGGCCCTATGGCAGGAGAGACACATGACCATGTCCGTACCTATAGTCACCGTGTCACTGACCGCGACGAGCGCGGGTCGGGCTACGGGGACGATGGGGTCATAAGTGCCGCTGCCGGTGCCAGCGGCGCCGAAGGCGTCGGCGTATTCACCGGAGGCCGGTATCCTACGATCTACGGGGTGTCGTATCCAGGCCCCTCCCTGTCTCTTGATGTGGAATTTTCCGTGACAGCCGCAGCAGAAGGCCGTGACCGTGTTGGCCTGTATGGAGACAAACCCACCAGTCCCGCTGGCCACCTGCTTGCCGAGGTACTCGTTATGGTCATTGGCACTGCTGGTGTATTGCCAGTCGCCATTCTCTATGCCTGCAACTCCGTACGGGTAACCGCTGTAATGGCCCGACAGAAAGCGGTACCATTCCTCTGCAGCGCTATCCGCCACCCCATCTGTAACACTGGTATGATGCCAACTCTTGATTTGGCTGAACTTGTTGAAGCCGGATACCATATGGCAGCCGGTGCAGCCGGATCGCCCGTTCAGGTAGCCATGAATGGGATCGAATTCGGAAGAAGCCTGAAAAGGAAGATGGAGATTGCTATGGCAAACGTTTGTGCCACAGCCGCCGCCTACGTACGCTTCCCCGGGAGCGCTGGTCAGGACGTCATCGGGATTGGTTGAGAATATGTTATGCCCGTTCCCGTCGTTTACCGTTACCCAATAAAAATTCCCGTCGGCGAGACCTTGACTGCCGTAGGAGGGCTGGCCGGTATTATTGACAATAGGAGCGCCGGTTACCGGATCTTTCCAGGTCGCGCCGTCGCTGGCTGAATGGCAGCCTACACAGTCGCCTACCAGGAGTTGACCGTAGGGGCCTCCGGGCGCTACCGGAAGTCCCCCCTGACTGTTGTGCATGGTGTGGCAGTTGGCACATGGTCCGGTTACTCTGGCGGAAGCGGCAGGTGGGAGCGATAGGATCAGGACAAGGAAAAAGATTGAAGTCGCCCCGAATGTGAGTGCCTTTTGCCGGGGTGTCTTGATGCCTGATTTCGCCCGGTCCTTGAGCATGACCATAATGCTACTCCTGAGGCGGCCTGCGGATGCTGCTTTACACGGTAAAGCTGACGACGTCGATGATCGTAGCTAATGCAAATGGAGCGCCAATGGCATGGACATCATTGAAAGACGCTAACGTGTTGTTATTACGTTGTCAATAGAAATGATGGCTAAGACGATTACCGCGACAGAGGGAGAAAGGGATTGGACCAGTGGAAAAACAATTCCACTAAAAGAGAACAATTGTTCCCAAAGTATGTTGGGAACACTCCTAAGTTTATAATCTTCGGCCAACTCGGAGATGCCCGCCAGAGGCGGGTGAAATTCGAGTTGGCCGGCAAGAGGGGGGATGTCCATAAAATTATAAAATTCTTCTAAGCTAAGTGCTTATCCGGCGCCAATTTTTCTCCTCGCAGTACCGCCCTACTGACAGAGGACTGGGTTATGCCAAATAATTTGGCAACTGTGGTACCTTCATTCCCGGTTCCTGAACCGCCCGGCAGCATACCAGGCTTCTTGCTCGCACGCGCTGCGGCTGTTTGCCTGGACTCAGAATCTCCCCCATTATTTTTTTTACCCCACGTCCGTCCCCGTAAACTGAGATAGAAAAAAATTCCTTTTCGTTTAAGTAAGTCCTCTCATTAGCCGAAAAGCCATAATGAACATGCATAGCGAGCGCATAGGATGTGATGTTACCTTACATACGGAGATTCCCCGTCCGCCGCAGGCGGGGTGCGGGGAGCTTCAATCATTAGAAATGTAAGACTGCGAGAATTCAATGGCTGATACCTATTCTCCGTGTCAGGAACAGGCAGAAGGTATTATTAAGTTGAGTGGCGAAATAGGCGTCCACCATCTTGACGACTTATATGAGTGCCTGAAAGATCGGTTTGTGCTGGAGCAAGATCTGACTATAGACTGTCAGGAAGTTGTGCAGATGGATACAGCCGCTATACAGGTCTTAATAGCCTTCAAAAAATCCCTTACCGAAGGTCACAAACTGACCATCAAAAATATATCGCCGGCCCTGGAAAAGGTATGGGAAATAATCGGGGTCAAACAGATGTTTTTGAAAGAATAGGTGAAAACTCCATATGGAAAAACATGTTCTGGTAGTTGATGATTCACCCACTCTGCGCGCCAGCATCTCTTTTTGCCTGACCAACGCCGGATATAGGGTATCTGAGGCTGTTAACGGCCAGGACGGGCTCACCAGGCTACAAGAGATGGAGTCCCAAAAGAAGTTGCCGGCGTTGATTATCTCAGACGTAAATATGCCAGAAATGGACGGCATAACCTTTATAAAAGAAGTCAAAAAAACAGACTGGAAGTTTATCCCAATTCTTGTTCTGACCACCGAATCACAAGAAGCACAGAAATTGAGAGGAAAGTCTGCCGGAGCCGCGGGCTGGCTCTTGAAACCTTTTCGGCCGGAACAACTCCTCTGGGTCGTAAGAAAATTTGTTCGTTGAGAATAGACTATGGAACAGGACGAGCTTTTACAGATCTATTTTTCAGAAGCTGAAGAATTGTTGCAAACCATGGAACACAGCCTGATGACCCTGGAATCCGAGCCACAGAATGAGTCCGTTATTAACGAGGTCTTCCGGGCGATGCACACTATGAAGAGCAGCTCGGCTATGGTCGGCTTTACTCAGCTCTCTGAACATGCCCATCTCCTGGAAAACCTCATGGAAAGGATACGCAGTAAACAAGTGTCTATAACCCAAAATCTGGTCTCCTTTCTCCTGGAAAACCACGATCTTATAAAATCGGCGGTGGAAAATGCGGCCCAGGGAAAGCCGGACGTAGGGCTGGATGCCTTTCCGGCCATGGCCGAAAAAGTAAGGCGGTTCCTGGGGCTCGCCGCAGAACAAGAAGAAGGCCGGGTAACTGCGCCAATAACTACCAGCATATCCAGCGTCCCGAAGAAATCTTCTAAGGGATCTTATTATGAGATTAATATGCGCTTTCGTAAGGACATCTTCCAGATCGGACAGGATCCGCTAATGCTGCTGTATGAACTGGGAGATTTGGCTGAGATAATATCCGTAGAGACAGACCTGTCTTCTCTGCCGCCATTTCTGGAAATGGACCCCTACCAGCTTTACCTTACCTGGCGGCTCCTGATCAAAACCGACCGACCTCTTGCTACTATAGAAAAGGTATTCGTCTTTGTCCAGGAAGATGAATTAAACCAGATTTCCATAAGAGACGTATCATCACATTTTCGGGACGGGGTGGACACCAGAATGGCTAACAAGCCGCTGGGAGAGATATTAATTGATCAAAAACTGGTCAGCGAGCAGGAAATACAAGAAGCCCTCACCCAGCAGAAAAGGGTTGGAGAAGCTTTATTAGAAAAGGGCAAAATCTCTCCGGATGAACTAGACAAGATCGTTGACCTCCAGGAAAAAAGCCGGACGGTCCTTCGTAAGTCCACGGTACGCGTAGATACAGATAAACTCGACCAGCTCGCAAACATGGTGGAAGAAATGACCATACAACTGGCACGAATTTCCGCCATTCTGGGGGATTTGCCGCCGGACGTCACCAGAAAATTGGGCAGTGAGCCGGATAGCCTGAACAGGATCGGCCGGGAGGTGCAGGAACAGGTTATGCGTCTCCGCATGTTTCCTATCGAAGGCACATTTCAGAGGTTTCAAAGAATGGCCCGGGACCTGGCCCGGGAACAACATAAGCAGATTAAGGTTGTCCTGGGCGGAGGAGATACAGAACTGGACAAGGATGTTATCGAACACATAAACGATCCTTTAACGCACATAATACGCAATTGTATTGACCACGGGATCGAAGCTCCTGACGAAAGAAAACAGTCGGGCAAATCCCCGGAGGGAATCATCAACCTTAACGCTTACCAACAGGAAGGCAAGATATACATTGAAATTAGTGATGATGGCCGCGGTATCGACGCAGAAGCAGTGCGGCAAAAAGCTATAGAACGGGGCCTGATCAAAGAAAGCGACCAGCCCTCGCCTGAAGAGATTTACAAGTTTCTATTTATTCCCGGATTTTCCACCGCTAAAAAGGTCAGTTCTATATCCGGCCGCGGGGTAGGGATGGACGTAGTACAGAATAACATTCAGCAATTGGGAGGGACGATCGCTATCTTTTCCGAAAAGGGCAAGGGAACTACCTTCGTCATAAAGCTTCCTTTAACCCTGGCGGTTATTGATGGTATGTATGTCGGCGTAGGGGCCGATATTTTTGTCATACCCTTACTAACCGTTCTAAGCACAGCCGCGCTTAAAGAAGGCAACCTAAAGACCATAGAAGGCAAGGGTGAGGTAGTGCGTTTGGGGGATTCATACGTGCCGCTCATCCACCTGGATAGAATCCTGGGTATAGAACGCCGGCAAACAGATACAGAACCATTGGTCGTTTTTGTAAGCAGTGAAAAAAGGATCCTGGGCCTGGGCGTGGACGAAATACTTGATCATCAGCAGGTCGTAATTAAAAACCTGGAGAAAAATTTCCGTAAAATTTCCGGGATTGCCGGAGGCGCTATTATGCCTGATGGCAGCGTAGCTCTCGTCCTGGACGTATATGGTCTGGATCATCTGTTCTTTGGTCGAAATCGAGTCCATGAGCTAGTCCATTGAATCAAAAGGGGGTTTCCCATGCTTAAATTACTTAAGTCCTACATCAACAAGAGATTGCGCTTCAAGATTCTGATTGCACTAATATTGACCTCGGCGCTTTTTATGGGGGTCCTTATATACCTCGGCGTTAATGGTTACAGAGAAGACGTCCTGAATAAAGTGACGCGGTTTGAGCTGGAACTGGCGGACCTGACGCACGCGGGGATAAAACACCCCATGGCCATCGGTGACATGGATGCAGTCAGGCAACAACTAAGAGACATCAAAACGGCTACGAAGGGGATAGAGGTTTACATAACGGATGCCGACCAGACTGTATTCTATGCCAGTCATGAAGAAACAGTCGGAACTAAGCTTGGGAACCTGTTAGCGGATGCCGAACTCACAAAAACCCTGAGCAACATACTTTCTACTGGCGCGGATCCCAGAAGGCCATTCCTGCAGACTATCAATGGTGAACCATATAATCTTATCTTTCATCCCATTCTTAATGAACCGGCTTGTTACAACTGCCATGCCCCGGCCAAAAGGGTGCTAGGCTCTCTGGTGGTGCGTCAATCCGTAGCCGCTGATTATGCCTCTATTGCCTCTCTTAGAAACCGGTATATCATGGCCGGAGCACTGGGAGTCATATCCTTGGTTGTAATCCTTAACTATCTGATAACCCGCCTGATCACGCGGCGCGTCCGTTACCTGTCTGATAAGGTAACCCAGGTAGCCGAAGGAGACGTAAATGTAAATATCGAGGTGAGGGGCGAAGACTCCATAGAAAGGTTGAATAAAAACTTCAATATCATGCTGCGACACCTGCGTGACAGGATAGAATATGCGAACAGTCTGAAGCGCGGGATCAGCGATCCATTCTTCGTTGTCGATCCAGATCTTACCATAACCTATATGAACGATGCCGCTGCGGCCATAACCGGATACCAGAAAGAGGAAGTAGTAGGCAAGATGAAGTGTTGGGACGTTTTCAAAAGCAATCTCTGCACCGACTGTAGCTTAAAAAAGTGTATGGCCACCGGCCAAGCTGCGGAAGCGGAAAGGGTGCGGTGCGAAATAACCAACCGCCATGGAAAGATAGTTCCCATAGAGGCCAGCGTTGCCGCCCTTAAAGACGCTGGCGGCAAGATACTGGGGGGCTTCAAGATCTTTCATGATATCACCGCCAGGGTCGAAGCGGAAAAAATTCTCAAAGAAACAGCCGCTAAGGAAGAGGAGCAAAGGCGGTATCTGGAAGGACGGGTTGACAATCTGCTTAATGTCCTGGACAAAGCCGCCGGGGGAGATCTCACGGCCAGAGTAGAGTCCCTAGGTAAAAAAGACCTCATGGACAAGCTGGCAGACAAAGTCAGCGAGATGTTCGAGAGGATTGGTTCGCTCATAAAGCAGACAAAAAGGACTGCGAACATTGTGGCTCAGGGGACAAATCAGATCTCCGCGGGTAATCAGGATCTGTCGCAGCGGACTCAGGAGCAGGCGGCCACTATAGAAGAAGCCGGCGCCACCCTCGAACAAATGACCGCCAATGTCAGCCAGAACGCTGCCAATACCATGAAGGTCAACCAGTTGGCTCAGGAATCCGTGACCCTGGCGCAGGAAGGAACATCAGTAGTGAAAGAAACTGTTTATGCCATGACCGAGGTGTGGACCGCCAGCAAAAAAATTGTAGAAATTATGGACCTGGTTAACGAGATCACCTTTCAGACCAATCTCCTGGCCCTTAATGCCGCGGTGGAGGCCGCCCGGGCCGGTGAACACGGCCGCGGTTTTGCGGTGGTAGCCACAGAAATACGCAATCTTTCCAAGAGAAGCGGGGAGGCAGCTAAAGATATACAGAATCTCATCCACGACAGTATGGCTAAGATTGAAGAAAGCCATAAGTTAGTCGGTCAAACCGGCAGCAGTCTGGAAAAGATAACCGGATGCATCACTGCTGTATCCGAAGCCGTTTCTGAGGTCTCGGCGGCTACTCAGGAACAATCACGCAGTATTGAGCAAGTGAATCAGGCTGTTACCGATATGGGGGATGTTGTACAGCAAAATGCCGCTCTGGTTGAACAATTAGCGGGCGCTAGTCAAACGCTGGCGGCTAAGGCCGCACTCCTGAAAAAGTTAACCAGGGAATTTGCTGTGGCCGGGGCAGATGAAGATTCCATAGAGGAAGAGCCGTTGACTCCGGCAAACCTCACTGGAAGAGAAAAAAGGGGGACTATGCCCCCGGTGAAAAAGCCTTTACGTCAGGATATGTTGCAAAAGGCCGTGCTTAAAGAGATATCCCCGGAAGAAGCAGATATCAACATGGAGGAAGGTTTTGAAGAATTCTAAGGAGCCAGAGGCCACATGGAAGAACAGTATATAACCTTTTATCTTGATGACGAAGAATACGGGATAGAAATTAATAAGATAAGAGAAATCATCGGCTATCGCCGTTTTACCCGGGTCCCCGGGGTTAAAGATATTGTAAAGGGGATGGTTAACTTGCGCGGTGTTATATTTCCCATCTTTGACTTGAGGCTCAAGTTTAATCTGCCACCAAAGGAATACAACAAATTTTCAGTTATATTTGTTGTAGAAATCGCAGGGCGTGTCATGGGCATTATCGTAGACACTACCTCAGACGTCATCTCACTCAGCCCGGAAGAAATCTTGCCTACACCCAGGCTTTCTCCTTCCATACGGACGGAATATATAAAAGCCGTGGCCCAACAGGGTGACCGTTTAATCATCTTACTGGATCTAGAACGAATTCTGGATGAAAAGGAATTGGAAGAACTAGATGCAACCGCTTAAGAACAGCCATGATCTTTCTGAAGAAAACGACGCGGGTCATGCTCCAGGCAGATTCGCCGGGGCGGGCTTCAAATCCCTCCAAAAACTTATAGAAGAAAAAACAGGTATCTTTTTGTCTGAACATAAGAAAATGTTATTCACATCCAGATTAAACAGCCGTCTTAAGTCCCTAGGACTGAAATCGATCGATGCCTATACTCAATATCTGCGGTATGCCCCGGATGCTGAGGGCGAACTAGCCAGGGCCGTTGACTGTTTAACCACTCACACCACACATTTTTACAGAGAAAAACATCACTTCGAATTCCTAAATGATGTAGTTTTCCCCCACTTTCTGCAAGAAGGAGAAAAAAACGGTGTTAGAAGATTAGCTGTTTGGTGTGCCGGCTGCTCTACCGGTGAAGAGGTATATACCGTAGCCATTGCTACGAACACTTTCTGGGGACAGTACCCGTCCTGGAAAATAAAAATTATGGCCACGGATATAAGCCGGGAGATTTTAGAAGTGGCGCGCGCAGGTATTTACCCGCATAGTATAAAAAAAAACATTCCTACCCCGTATTTGAGAAGTTTTTTCACAGAGATCACCTCGGATGGTCTCCGCTGCCTTCAGGTTAAGCCGATACTTGAGAATATGATTTCTTTTGAAGAACACAACCTTATGGACGGGAGCCCATCTCCGTTTCCCTTTGACATCATTTTTTGCCGCAATGTGCTGATCTACATGGGAAAAGAGGCGAAAAAAGATATCTTAAATACATTTCACAGGGCGCTCAGGGACGATGGTTTTCTCTTCCTGGGACATTCCGAGTCCTTGATTGGATTAAATAATAAATTTTATCCTATGGGAAGGACTATATACCAGAAAATTCCTGAAGCATAACGATGTATCGCACTTATCATCCCAAATTAAATAAAACGGTCATAATTTTGATGCCTGGAGAATATTATGCCACTGCTAATGAAGAAGTAATATCTACGATGGTGGGCTCCTGTATAGCTACATGCATCTTTGACGAGGAACATAAGATCGGAGGCATGAATCATTTTATGCTACCCGGTGTGGTCAGCCCTCAAAATATGCTCCTGACCGAGGTCGGCCGTTACGGAATGTTCGCTATGGAGTTACTGATCGGCGAGCTGATAAAAATGGGTGGAAACAGAAAAAAAATCAAGGCAAAAATTTTTGGCGGGGGCCATGTCATAAAATTCAGGAAATCAGATGGAAATGTCCCGCAGGCCAATATTGATTTTGCAAAGAAATTTTTAGAACTGGAAGGTATTCCACTATTAGCTGAGGATGTAGGAGGCGATAACGGCCGAAAAATCTTCTTTTTTACTCATACCAATAAAGCTCTTGTCAAGCGTATAGCCTCTATGGAGGCCATGGCCCCAATGCAAAAGGCAGAAGAACAATACAAGTCCCGGGTTCTGAGAAAACGGCTTGACGAATCCGGGTTGACACTCTTCGAGTAATAAAGGGAGACGGCTTCGTAAAAAGCCAACTTATACCGCGAGCGGCATCCTATTTAAAACGAACTTGCTTGAGTTCGTTGGAAGTCCATTTGCTGCGTTGCGCCACATCCTTCGTCACTGCGGCGTAGCTACAAGTACGCCTCATTCCTCAGGATTTGCGCGCCTTGCAACTGGAGCTTTTTACTGTGCCGTCCAAACTTTGACTTTTTACAAGTTTATCAAGGGAGGCAGCGGGTAGAATTTATGAAGAAAATAAAGGTCCTGATAGTTGACGATTCAGCTCTCTTTAGACGTTTTCTTTATGACCTGCTCACGCAGGATCAAACGCTTTTTGTAGTCGGGACTGCTGCTGATGCCCATGAGGCTGGCGATAAAGTCGCTAGCTTGAGGCCTGATGTCCTTACTCTCGATATAGAAATGCCGGGGATAAGCGGCATCGATTTTCTTCGGAAACTTATGCAAACCAATCCCTTACCGGTGGTAATGGTAAGTTCTTATACTGAAGAAAATGGACTCCTGACTATCGAGGCCTTAGAGGCCGGAGCAGTGGACTTTGTTTTAAAACCGGTTAACGGCGGGACACGGGATAAAGAGAATTTTGCCAGAGAGGTTGTGCAGAAGATAAAAGCAGCCGCCCTGAGCCGGATAAGAAAAACTACCGGACTGGATCAGACACAAAAAAAAGAGCTCTCCCTCCAATACGAACAACGGCCCTTTTCCAGGCAAATGGTGGCTATAGGGGCCTCAACCGGCGGCACACGGGCTGTGTATGAAGTATTACGTGTCTTGCCCCCGGATACCCCGGGGATAGCTGTCGTTCAGCACATGCCGCCCAAATTTACCCGTCTCTTCGCCCGGCGCATGAATGAGTTATGCTCCATGTCCGTTAAGGAAGCCGAAGATATGAATTATATTCAGCCCGGACAGGTCCTCATAGCCCCAGGTGGCAGGCATATGAGGATAGAAGGTAACGAATCAGGCTATCGCATCCGCCTCTTAGACGGGCCGCCGGTCAACTTTTACAGACCTTCTATCGATATATTCTTTCAATCCGTGGCTGAAACCGTTGGCAATAAAGCTGTAGGGGTTATATTAACAGGTATGGGGACCGACGGGGCGAAGGGCCTCTTAGCCATGCGCGAAAATGGTGCCTATACCATTGCCCAGGATAAAGAGACTTCTTTAATATTTGGCATGCCGGGTGCAGCTATCAAGCTGGGTGCTTCCTATGAGGTAGTGCCGATACATAAGATGCCGGAGTCCATATTGGCTGGGTTGTCCACAGGAGCAATCTGATGGCCAGGGTCTTGGTTATAGACGATAGCCGCCTGATGGCGGAGTTTGCAAAAAGCATTTTGGTAAAAAACGGCCACGAGGTATTTACAGCCCCGGACGGACCTTCTGGAATAGAAATAGCCAGGGCGGAAAAACCCCAGGTGATTCTTTTAGATGTAGTAATGCCGGGAATAGACGGTTATGCGGTCTGCAGCCAATTAAAGAATGATGAGGACACTAAGGACATAGCCATCGTAATGTTGACATCAAAGGCGGAGCCAGCCGATAAGATCAAAGGATTGGCCATGGGGGCGGTGGATTATGTGACCAAACCGTTTGATGCCGGGGAACTGATTGCACGGGTGAACACCCAGGTCAAATTGCAAGAGCTGTACAATGCCCTACAGGAAAGAAATCGTCAACTGCAAGACATGGCTATCCGCGATGGGTTAACCACCCTTTACAATCATCGATATTTTCAGGAACAACTGGCTACGGAATTTACGAAGTCAATACGTTACGGCGATGCATTGACTTGCATTATCATAGACATTGACCACTTCAAGCAATTTAATGACACATACGGACATCAGACCGGAGACGCCATCCTTTCCGAGATGGGCAGGCTGTTAAGACATTTAACCCGGTCCGGCGATGTGCCAGCACGTTACGGCGGCGAAGAATTTGCTGTTTTGCTCCTCAGGTGCGATAGAACTACGGGCCGATCCTGTGCGGAACGGTTAAGAAAGGCGGTAGAAGAGCATGAATTCAGATTCCAGGATAACACCTTTCTGGTTACGGTTAGCGTAGGCGCAGCCAGTTCTCCAGATGAACGGATATCTCTGGCCAAGGAACTACTGGAAGGGGCAGACAAGGCCCTGTATGCAGCCAAGAGGGGTGGACGTAATAGGGCCGAGGTCTTCTGATTACATTGTCGCGACTTAGCTCTTCCACTTTTTCGCTTTTTGTATTACATTAAATAAGATGGTTTCGTAAAAAGTCGTTTTTAGCTTAAGTATTTGAAATAATATTATTTTATTGCATTTTTGTCTTGACTTTCATGTTGTTCCGTGATAGAAAACATATGCAACATCAACATGTTAT
>DSAQ01000109.1 GCA_011046395.1 Pseudomonadota bacterium | reverse complement strand
CAATACTCCCGGAAAAAATGGGAGCAATACTGGAAAGAAAAACTCGGAATCAACGGCTACTTCAACATCCGGATCGCATCGGTTGAATTGTCACCATGTAAACACTTTTGAACGTTACCAAGCAATTATATGTTTTAAATTTACTGGCGGATTAGAGGGCATCTTTGTTGTCATTAGACAGTAAGATGCCCTTTTAACTGAAAAGATGAGCGAAAAATTCATTTCCATAACTAGCTCCGATGGCAGAGAGATGGTCATTCCTCGAGACACAACCACGGGGGAGGAACTGGCTATCTTGAGGCACAGCACTGCGCACATCATGGCCGAGGCGGTAAAAGATTTATTCCCATCGGTTAAGATAGCCATCGGGCCGGCCATAGAGCACGGTTTCTATTATGATTTTGATTATGAAGGGGCCTTTACGCCTGCGGATCTGGAGCACATTGAAGGGCGGATGCGGGAGATTATTGCTGAAAATAGACCCTTTCAGCGGGAAGAGCTGACCAGGGAAGCCGCGATTGAACTGTTTACGCGGCTGGATGAACCATATAAGGTCGAACTTCTTCGAGATATACCCGAAGAGGTCGTTTCTATTTACCGGCAAGGGGGCTTTATTGACCTTTGCCGTGGACCGCATATTGCCTCTGCCGGGTTGGTTAAGGCCTTTAAGTTGACCGGCGTGGCCGGCGCTTATTGGCGGGGAGATGAGCGCAATAAGATGCTGCAACGTATCTATGGGACGGCCTTCTTTGATCGTAAAGTCATCGAGGATTATCTTGAGAAGCTTGAAGAGGCCAAGAGGCGTGACCACCGCCGCCTGGGCAAGGAGTTGGACCTATTCAGCATAAGCGACGAGGCCGGAGCAGGGCTAGTAATTTATCATCCGCGCGGGGCCATGCTACGATTTATTATTGAGGATTTTGAAAAGCGAGAGCATCTGAAGCGAGGGTACCAGTTAGTGATAGGGCCGCAGATATTGAAACTCGATCTCTGGAAGCGTTCCGGTCATTTTGATAACTACCGCGAGAATATGTATTTTACGGAAATAGACGGTCAGCAGTATGGTATTAAGCCTATGAACTGCCTGGCCCACATGCTCATTTACAAGTCCAGGGTAAGGAGCTATCGAGACCTGCCGCTGCGGTTCTTTGAACTGGGCACAGTGCACAGGCATGAGAAATCAGGCGTTTTGCACGGCCTTTTAAGGGTTCGCCAGTTTACTCAAGATGACGCACACATTATTTGTATGCCGGAGCAGTTGCATGATGAGATAAAAGGCGTAATCGATTTTGTCACCTATGTCATGGGCATCTTCGGCTTTGATTATGAGGTAGAGATCAGCACCAAGCCGGAAAAATCCATCGGTAGCGATGAAGACTGGGAACAGGCCACCTCAGCCCTTACGGGTGCCCTGCGCGCCAAGGATATTCCGTTTACCGTCCATGAGGGCGAAGGCGCGTTTTATGGACCCAAGATTGACATAAAACTTAAGGATGCTCTGGATCGGCGCTGGCAATGCGCCACTATCCAGTGTGACTTTACCCTGCCGGAACGGTTTGACCTGGTTTATGTAGGGGCAGATGGTGAAAGGCATAGGCCGGTGATGCTGCACAGGGTCATACTGGGGGCCCTGGAGCGGTTTATCGGTGTTTTGATAGAGCACTACGGCGGCGCTTTTCCTACCTGGCTGGCACCGGTGCAGGCTGTAGTCCTGACGGTTACGGACAGACAGATTGATTATGGCCGGGGCGTCCTGGCGGAGATGATGGATGCCGGCCTCAGAGCGGAAGGAGATTTCCGCAACGAAAAGTTGAGCTTAAAGATCAGAGAAGCGCAGATACAGAAGATCCCTTATATGCTTATTATTGGCGACAAGGAAGTCTCTTCGCACAGCGTGACGGTTCGCCTCAGGAATGGGGAAAATCTTTCGGCCATGCCGGTAAATCAGTTTGTGGCCATGGTTCAGGATAAATGCAGAAATTATCAGTAGCATAGATATGTCGCTGATAACTTTTATTTTTATCATAAGGGGAGGTGGATAGTATAGAGAAAAGGGTTAGAATTAATTGGCAGATACGTGCTAAGGAAGTACGGTTAATCGGCGCAGACGGGACGCAACTGGGGATTAAGCCCCTTGAGGAAGCCCTGAAGGCGGCGGAGACAGAAGGGCTTGATCTGGTGGAAATAGCTCCTACAGCTCAACCGCCGGTCTGCCGGGTTATGGACTACGGCAAATTTAAGTACGAACAGAGCAAAAAAATCCAGTTGGCCAAGAAAAAGCAGGTGATTATACAGGTAAAAGAGGTCAAGTTCCGGCCCAAGACCGATGAGCATGATTACCAGTTTAAGTTGCGCCACATTCGCCGGTTTTTGGAAGATAAAGACAAGGTTAAGGTATCCATTCGTTTCCGGGGGCGTGAGATCGCCTTTTCCGGCCAGGCCGTAAATATATTAAATCGTATTCGTGCCGAGATAGAGGATATCGGCAAGATCGAATACGAACCAAAGATGGAGGGCCGGGACATGGTGATGATAGTTGCCCCCAAGACGTAGTACCTTTGAAATTTCAAATTTGAAATTTGAGATTATTATGTAGATTAGGGGGAGAGATGCCAAAGATTAAAACCAATCGGGGTGCTGCCAAGCGCTTTAAGGTAACCGGTACGGGCAAAATCTTAGGGTTTAAGGCTTATGGCAGCCATATATTAACCAAGAAGACACGCAAACGAAAGAGAGGCTTGCGAGGCTCAAGCGTGCTCGATGAGTCCAATGCCAGGAATATCCGACAGATAATACCCTATCTTTGATATCCGGACGGGTTCTGGAAATTTGGCCTGAAGAGTGGTATCTTAGGGGTCAATAGACAATAAGCTTCGAGGCTGCGGCTATGCCGCACTTTATTTGTGTGGTTATTATTACTTGACAAAATGAGTTTAAAGAAAGGGTGTTGTTATGCCAAGAACGAAAAGGGGTTTTAAGGCCAGGAGGCGGAGAAATAAGGTTCTGGCTTTAGCCAAGGGATATTGGGGACGAAGGAGCAGAATCTTCCGCACGGCCAAAGAGGCGGTAGATCGCGCCCTGACCTATGCTTATCGTGATCGCAGGGTGCGAAAGCGGGAATTCAGAGCCCTCTGGATTGCACGAATCAATGCGGCGGCCAGGCTAAACGGCCTCTCTTACAGCAAGCTGATGGGTGGATTAAAAAAAACGGGCATAGAATTGGATCGTAAGATCCTTTCTGATCTGGCTATAAGCGATCCGGCCTGCTTTGCAAAAATTGCCAAGATGGCGCAATAATTAATCTCAGATTTCAAATTTGAAATCTGAGATTGATCCTTATCTGATGGAAGAAAGGCTGCAAAAAATAAGAGACGAGGCGCTTAAGGCCATCCCGGAGATCAAGAGCCAGGAGGAGTGGGAAGCGCTTCGAATTAAGTACCTGGGCCGTAAAGGGATACTGCCTGAGCTGTTAAAACAGATGGGTAGCCTGCCGGCAGAACTCAGACCGCGTATCGGGCAGTTGGCTAATGCCGTCAAAAAGGAGATAGAGACTGCCCTTAATACCCGGCAGGTAAGGGTCCCCTCTGGGAGGCAGGCAGCTCCAAAGACAGACATTACGTTACCCGGCCGGTTTATACCGCCGGGCAAGCTCCATCCTATAACCCAGATCACAAGCGAGGTATGCGATATATTTGAGAGACTGGGCTTTGCCATGGCCGAAGGGCCGGATGTGGAGCTTGATTATTATAATTTTGAGGCCTTGAACATCCCGCGCGATCACCCGGCGCGGGATATGCAGGATACTTTTTATATCTCTGAAAATGTCCTTCTGCGCACGCATACCTCTCCGATACAGGTGCGCACCATGGAAAGGCAGCGACCGCCGCTACGAATTATTGCGCCGGGCAAGGTTTATCGCTGTGACTCGGATATCACCCATACCCCTATGTTCCATCAGGTGGAAGGGTTTATGGTCGATAAAGGTGTCTCATTTGCTGACCTTAAGGGGCTATTAACCATATTTGTCCACCAGATCTTCGATGAACAGACCTCCCTCCGCTTCCGTCCCAGTTTTTTTCCTTTTACCGAGCCCAGTGCGGAGATAGATATCCTTTGTGTGATCTGTCGTGGCTCAGGTTGCCGGGTCTGCTCGCAAACCGGCTGGTTAGAGGTCATGGGTGCCGGCATGGTTGACCCCGAAGTTTTTCGGATGGTCGGTTACGACCCCGAGGAAGTTACTGGCTTAGCCTTTGGCATGGGTATAGAGCGCATAGCCATGCTGAAGTACGGCATTGACGATATCCGTCTTTTCTACGAGAATAATCTCCGTTTCCTCAAACAATTTTAGACTTAAAATCAGGCTATCATACTATGCGGGTTACGTTGAACTGGCTCAAAGAATTTGTGGATATTGATATTCCTGTGGAAGACCTGGCCGAACGCCTGACCATGGTCGGGTTGGAGGTGGAAAACCTGACGCACTATGATGCAGGCCAGGGTCAGGTAGTGGTCGGCCACATTACAGATATTTTCCCGCATCCCCATGCTGAAAACCTTTCTCTGTGCCAGGTTGTGTCTGGAAAAAATACATACCGCGTGATCTGCGGGGCAAGAAATATCCGCATTGGAGATAAGGTGCCGCTGGCTTTAGAGGGAGCCGTCCTGCCCGGGCCATTAAGAATTTCCAGGACCAGCATAAAGGGCGAGTATTCGGAGGGTATGCTTTGCTCGGCAGCCGAACTTGGTCTGGGTGAGGAAAAGAGCGGCGTCTATATCTTACCCGCTGACATGGAATCCGGACTTCCCCTGGCCCAGGCCCTGGGGCTAGAAGACTATGTGCTGGAAATAGGGTTGACCCCTAACCGCGCTGATTGCCTGAGCGTGTTGGGAATTGCGCGTGAGGTGGCGGCCATCTTACATAAGAAGGTTCGTTATCCCAGAATAAATGTTTCAGAAAAGGGCGAAGATATCCACCAGGCAGCATCAGTGGAGGTCAGGGCCGTTGATCTATGTCCCCGCTACGCCGCCCGAATCATAAAGGATGTGACGGTCGCCGGGTCACCTTTATGGCTCCGTAAACGCCTCCTGGCGGTAGGTATCCGCCCGGTCAACAACATAGTCGATGTTACCAATTACGTGCTCATGGAATATGGCCAGCCCTTACATGCCTTTGATCTGGAGCGCCTGGCCGGAAAGCGTATTATAGTCGATCGGGCCCGAAATGGTGAGACCTTCACCACCCTGGATGGGATTGAAAGGACTCTTTCCGAAAATATGCTCATGATTGCGGATGGGGAGAAAAACGTCGCCCTGGCCGGGATTATGGGAGGTATAAATTCTGAAATAACCCCGGAAACCCGGTCAGTTTTTATTGAGAGCGCCTATTTTGATCCTATTTCTATCCGCCGCACCAGCCGCCGGCTAAATTTGAGCACCGAATCTTCATACCGCTTTGAACGGGGAATAAACATGGAGGGAGTGGGAACAGCTCTGGATCGCGCTGTCTCTCTCATGGCAAAGGCAGGCGGGGGGAAAATTCTAAGAGGGCGTATCGATGTCTATTCCAGGCCGGAGGGAAGAAAACCTATCCCTATACGCGTAGGTCAAGTTAACCGCCTTTTGGGGAGCGACCTGAAAAAAGGCGAGATACGCCGGTTATTGGAAAGTATCGGCATCAAGGCGCGCGACGCGGGGAAAGATGCCCTTTTGGTGACAGCCCCGTCTTTCCGTGGTGATCTCAGCCGGGAAGTCGATTTCATAGAGGAAGTAGCACGCCTTGATGGTTACGAAAAAATACCGGTAAAACTCCCCGTTGTTTCGTTGACGACCTCAACCCGGATAAAGAGTCAGGCCGTGACCAATATCTGCCGTTCAGTCCTCAGCTGTCTTGGATTTTACGAGGTGATTAACTATAGCTTTATGGATAAGAGGGCGACTAAGCTCTTGAAGATTTCCGGGACAGACGAGCGAAATAGGCACGTGCACCTTTTAAATCCGTTGACCGAAGAACAGTCGGTATTAAGGACTTCTCTTATCCCCAATCTCCTTTCTACTGTATGCAGCAATCTTAATAAGTGGAATAACAATCTGCGTCTCTTTGAGGTAGGCAAGATTTTTATTGACCAGGGAGAGAGCCGTCAACCGGTAGAAAAAACCTATTTAACCGGTATGTGTACCGGTCTGCGCCATCCGGAGGGAGTGCATTTTACCCGGGATGAAGTCGATTTTTTTGACATCAAAGGCGGGATGGAGGCCGTTTTTCAGGCCCTGGGCATCTCTGGTTATAGCTTAGACCAGGCGGTGGAATCTGCCCCTTATCTCAGGAGAGAGGCGTCTGCCCGTATCTTACTTGGCCCAAAGACGCTGGGTTTTGTGGGTGAGATGGATCCCTCTGTCTGTGAAGGATTTGACGTAAAAGAAAAGGTATTTATGTTTGAGTTATCACTTGACGATTTAGTCGAAGCCTATAAGGGCCTAAAGGTCTTTAAGCCGCTCCCCCGCTATCCTGCTGTGATGCGGGATATGGCTATTATCGTTTCCGAATCCGTTCCTGCCGGCCAGATTTTGCACGTGATTAATGAGCAGGGTGGAGATATAATAGAAAAAATGTTTATATTCGATGTCTATCAGGGCGGGCAAATTGAGCAAGGATATAAGAGCTTGGCCTTACGGGTAATTTACCGTTCTTCAGAGAAGACACTGGAGGATGAAGAAGTAAATGCTATCCACCAGCGAATAGTGAATGATATATTATCCAGGTTTAATGGAAGATTAAGGGAACAAAAAATAACGGAGTTGCAGGAAGGGCTAAGATGACATTGACCAAAAAAGACATTGTAGAACATATTCATAACAAGATCGGCTTCCCCCGACAGGCGACTGCTAAGCTGGTTACATCAATATTTGATGCCTTTAAAGAGGAGTTGTTAAAGGGAAATAGTGTTAAGATTGCGAATTTTGGCATCTTGAAGGTTCGGGCGAAAAGAGCAAGGCCGGGACGGAACATGCGTACTGGAGAAAGAGTAGAGATATCACCCCGATCTGTGGTTACCTTCAAGGCCAGTAGAAAACTGCGAGATGCCCTTAACAAGAAACTATGAGTCAGCACTGATGAACTCAAGGTTTAGACGGCACAGTAAAAAGCTCCAGTTGCAAGGCGCGCAAATCCTATTATCCGTTGACCGTTGTCCGTTCACCGATAATGCGTGGACATATTCCAGTCTGCTCTTTGCTGTCGGTGCACGGTGAACTGTGAACGGTGAACTATTTCCATGGCTACGCCGCAGTGACGAAGGATGCCGCGTAACGCCGCAAATGGATTTTTTACGAAGCCGTCAGCGCTGACTGATCCATGAATAACTCTATCCCGGACAAACGTTACTTTAAGATCGGCGAGGTTAGTCAGATTGTGGGGGTAGAACCGCATGTGCTTCGCTACTGGGAGTCGGAGTTTAATGAAATCAAGCCGTATCGCCCGCCCTCCGGCCAGAGACTTTACAGGAAGTCAGATTTAGAACTGGTGATGGAGATAAAGAGGCTGCTCTATGAAAAAGGTTTTACCATAGCCGGGGCGCGCAAGGCCCTGGCCCAGGGTAAGGGGGGGCAACTGGAGATAGGCTTCCTTGATGGTGAAGATAGTAAGGCCGGGGCTTTACTGACAGAATTAAAAAGAGAGTTGTTATATCTGCAGCGGATGTTTTGTAAGTAACGAGGGTAGATATAAGTTGTCGTCTTCAGATAATCTTTGGTACATTTATAATTTTCTATGATCGCCCGTCACTGTATATGTGTTTTAGTCCTGGTTCTACTTATCGGGGGCGCAGCCTGCACAACTACCCCTGAACGGAGAGACAGCGTTTCTTCGGGGATTGCCGTTTCAGTGGAAAGCGGGCAAGAAAAATCTGGGGCAGGTGAAGGGGAGCAATCCATGGAGGATATATCTAATATCAACAAAAAGACGGAAGAAGAATCGGAACAATCTACCGGGGTTATAGACAGGGTAAAGTCTTTTCTTCTTAAGCTGAAAATGCCGTTTTAGGACCTTAGTTCTAACTTTTTTTTGTGGCAGAAAAATGTGAAAGCTTAAAGCTCAAAGCCGAAGATTGAAGGCCAAAAATAATGACAAAGGTGAAAGTTCAAAGTTCAAATGAATGCCAAAGCTCAAACAAATTCCGCCGTAGGTGGATGACATTTGTCATTTGAACTTCCTTGGAACTTTGGATTTTGACATTTGAAATCCACCCGCTTCAGGCGGGCATCTGCGAGCAGCAGGCGTTTTTGGTTCTCCGCCCATGACAGACTCGGGTTAAAATTCCACTGGAGATATTTTATGAGCCGTAAGCTGATCTTTTCGGTACTGGTTTTCGTTATCCCTTGTCTCCCATTCTTTTTGCCATCCTTAAGCCTGGCCGGTGAGCCGATTCGTATCGGTGTCTATCTTCCCATGACCGGTCCGGTGGCGGCCTTTGGTCAAATGGAGTGGGCTGGTATCCAGGCAGCCCATCAAATGCGTCCTACAGTTCTAGGACGCCAGGTAGAACTCGTTTTAGTGGATGAAAAAAGCGACCGGATAGAGGCGGCTAATGCCGTAAGCCGACTTCTCAAGAAAGAAAAGGTCCAGGCCATTATTGGTTCGGCCACCAGTTCAAATACTATGGCCGGAGCAGCCTTGAGCGAGAAGGCGAAGATTCCGATGGTCAGTCCCACAGCTACACTGCCTTTGGTGACTCAAAATAAGAAATATGTGTTTCGCGTCTGCTTTATTGACTCTTTTCAGGGTGAGGCTGCGGCCAGGTTTGCCTACCAGAGCCTTAGGGCCCGGAGGGTGGTTGTTATTGTTGATCGCGCCCAGGATTACTGTGTTGGACTGGCCAGCTATTTCAAAAGGGCCTTTACCCATCTGGGTGGCAAGGTAGTATCGATGGTTTATTGCCAGACCGGAGACCAGGATTTTTCGGCTCAACTGACAAGCATCCTGGCATCACAACCAGATCTCCTTTATTTACCTAATTATTACGCTGAGGATGCCCTTATTGCCCGCCAGGCGCGGGAACTCAACCTCAACGTACCTATATTATCCGCGGATGGAGCCCAGGCTCCAGAGTTGATAAAAATAGGCGGCAAGGCCGTAGAAGGGCTTTATCTCCTGGCCCATTTTGCACCGGAGGGGGCCGCGACACCCCTGGCCAAAGAATTTATGAAGTTCTTCAAAAAAACCAGGCGCGAGGAGACTAGCGGATTCCACGCCCTGGGCGCCGACGCATACTTTGTCCTTCTGGATGCTATAAAAAGGGCCGGACGCACCGATGGCGACGCCATCCGGACCGCTCTGGCCTCAACCAGCGAATTCGGCGGTGTATCCGGGACAATAAAAATTGGGCCGGACGGCAATGCAGTAAAAAGTGCGGTTATCTTACAGGTGCGCGGCGGACAATTCAAATATCTTACGATAGTTAGGCCCTGGTAAGCACATCGATTACTCACGTGGACCTTCCTTTATTTTTACAGCAGTTATTAAATGGCATCTCTCTGGGGAGCCTCTACGCCCTTATAGCCATAGGTTATACCATGGTTTATGGGATAATCCGCCTTATCAATTTTGCCCATGGCGATATCCTCATGGTATCCACGTATTTTGCCTATTTCGGCATATCTGTCTATGCCCTTCCCTGGTGGCTTTCGGTTATCATAGCTATCTTGCTTACAGCGCTATTAGGCATCCTTATTGACCTTGGGGCCTACCGGCCAGTGCGCCATGCCCCCCGCATCTCGGCTTTAATTACCGCTATCGGTGTCTCCTTTCTTCTCGAAAACCTGGGGCTTGTGGTTTTCGGCGGCCGGCCCAAGGCCTTTTACCGCCCGGATTTTTTGGATAAGACCTATGAACTGGGTGGAGTGCACGTCTTCAGCCTCAGTATCTGGGTGCCTTTAGTTACCGCTTTCCTTCTGGCGCTGGTTTTTTTACTCCTCTATCGAACCAGGGTAGGGGCGGCCATGCGTGCTGTGGCCAAAGACATGGAGATGGTCCAGCTCATGGGCATTGACGTAAATCGCGTTATCAGTCTGGCTTTCGCCGTGGGTTCAGCCCTGGCCGCGGCAGGAGGGATCATGTGGGCGATGAAATATCCCCAAATAAATCCGCTTATGGGCATTATTCCCGGGCTTAAGGCCTTTGTGGCCGCAGTTATCGGGGGTATAGGAAACATCCACGGGGCGGTTTTAGGCGGATTATTATTAGGGATAACGGAGATTCTTCTGGTGGCTTTCTTGCCGTCCCTGGCCGGGTATCGGGATGCGTTTGCCTTTGTCCTTTTGATACTCATTTTACTCTTTAGACCTACCGGTCTGGCAGGAAAGGATACCATAGGTTAGAAGCCATGTCCGACCGGCATAGGCGGGAATGGATATACAAGCTGTGTACCTATGGCGCGATAGTGGGCCTTTTTGCTTTTTTTCTCCAGGTTCAAAACCAGGCCGATGAGTATCAGATCCGCATTTTAAATGTCTCGGCCATCTTTGTAACCTTGGCAGTCAGTTACAATCTTATAAATGGAGTGGCCGGTCAGTTTTCTTTAGGGCCGAATGCCTTTATGGCTGTGGGCGCTTATACTACGGCCCTTTTGACCCTGAGCCCGGCTGAAAAGGAACTTTCTTTTATCATCGAACCCATTATATGGCCGCTTTCTGTCCTGCATCTGCCTTTCCTGCCTTCCCTCTTGATAGGCGGCGCTTTTGCTGCCCTCCTGGGATTTATTATGGCCTTTCCGGTGTTCAGGGTACGCGGAGACTATCTGGCTATAGTTACCCTGGGCTTTGGGGAGGTGATTCGGGTAGTGGCCAATAATGTCCAGAGTATAACCAACGGCCCGCTTGGGCTTAAGGGTCTGTCCGAATATACGAACTTGTGGTGGTCCTGGGGGGTGGCTGTCTTCACTGTTTTTTGTGTCACCCGCCTGGTCAAAAGCAGCTTTGGCCGGGCCATGCAGGCCATTAGAGAGGATGAAGTAGCCGCCGCGGCTATGGGAATCAATGTATTCCGGCACAAGATGTTGGCCTTTGTAGTTCATGCCTTTTTCGCCGGCATGGCCGGTGGACTTATGGCCCATCTGATTACTACCATTTCTCCAACCCTTTTTAGTTTTTTCCTGACGTTTAATCTCTTAGTCATAATCGTCATCGGCGGGCTGGGAAGTATGACTGGTTCTATTATCGCGGCTATAATTATTACCTATGCCGGGGAATGGCTCAGGGTCGTAGAAGAACCGATGGCTATCGGGCCGTATAATATCCCGGGCATACCGGGAATGCGTATGGTTGTTTTCTCTATAATGCTTATCCTGGTTATGATCTTTGCCCGGCAGGGGCTCATGGGCCGCCGCGAGTTCTCCTGGGAATGGTTCTGCGGCTTTTTAAAGATAGGGAAAAGAAGGGGGTAAGAGCGCGTGTCCTTCTTTAAGGTCGAACATCTGACCATGAAATTTGGGGGACTTGTGGCCGTTAGCGATTTTTCCCTAACGGCGAAAGAAGGGGATCTAATCGGTCTTATCGGCCCAAACGGTGCCGGAAAAACTACGGCTTTTAACATGATCACGGGGCGCCTGTTACCTACTGAAGGGAAAATTTATTTCAGGGGTAAAGACATCACCGGCACACAAAGCCATATCATAAACGCCGGAGGCATTGCCCGCACCTTCCAGAATATTCGTCTCTTTAATGACTTAACCGTCCTGGAAAATGCAATGATCGGTTACCATGGACGTCTTCGTTCCAGTTTCTGGGAGGCGATTTTTCGTCTGCCGCGCTACAAGTCTGAAGAAAAGAAGATGCGGAGTATGGCCAGAGAACTCCTGGCCGAAGTCCAACTGGATAATGTCGCCAACGAGAAGGCCGGGACATTGGCCTATGGACAGCAACGCAAGCTGGAGATAGCCCGGGCCCTGGCTACTAATCCCAGACTGCTCCTTTTAGACGAGCCGGTAGCTGGAATGAACCCACGGGAAACAGGTAATATGATGGACTTTATAAACTCCATCCGCGAAGCTTACGCCCTGGCTATTATACTTATCGAACACGATATGCGTTTTGTGATGGGCTTATGCGAGCATCTCATCGTCCTCGATCATGGAGTGACCATCGCCACAGGAAATCCCGCAGAGATACAAAATAATCCCCAGGTCATAGAGGCCTACTTAGGAGAACCGGAAGGTGCTTGAGGTCGGTGATATCCATGTAAGCTATGGCGGCATCCAGGCCCTCAAGGGTATAAGTTTCAGGGTTAAGGCCGGGCAGATAGTTACCCTTATCGGGGCCAACGGCGCGGGCAAGAGCAGTATTTTGAAGACTATCTGTGGCTTGGTTAAGGCTCAGAAAGGATCCATCCAGTTTGAGGGAAGGGAGATTAAAGGCCTTGCCCCGCACTGGGTCACCAGGTGTGGTATCACCCTGGTGCCGGAGGGACGGAGGGTCTTTGCCAATCTCAGCATCTCGGAGAATCTGAAGCTGGGGGCCTATTTTCGCCGGGACCGGGAGGGAATAGAAGAAGACATGGAGTGGATTTTTTTTACCTTCCCCCGGTTGGAGGAACGCCTGTATCAACAGGCCGGGACGCTTTCCGGGGGCGAGCAACAGATGCTGGCCCTGGGTCGCGCCCTGATGGGCAGGCCAAGACTTCTTATGCTGGATGAACCGTCTTTGGGGCTTTCTCCGCGACTGGTAAGTGAAGTATTCGCGGTTATGCGGCGGATTCATGCGCGTGGGACAACCATCCTCCTGGTGGAACAAAATGCCAATGCTGCCCTACGCCTGGCCCATCATGCTTATGTCCTGGAAACCGGCCGGATCGTACTGGAGGGAAGCGGAGAGGAACTTTTGGCTGATCCCGGTGTTCAAGAAGCATATCTGGGTAAGATTACATTAATGTAGGACAGTTATCCATTCTTTGAGTTATGTATAGCGTAAGTAAATCAGCTCCTCTGGCTGACCGCATGCGACCCCGGACTATAGACGAGGTCATTGGCCAGAGGCATGTGCTTGCAGAGGGGAAATTAATCCCCCGCCTGCTCAAGGCCAAAGAGATCCCTTCTCTTATTTTCTGGGGGCCGCCCGGATCCGGCAAAACCACCCTGGCCTATATCCTGGCCCGGGCCGTTGAGGCCCATTTTGTCAGCTTTTCGGCCGTACTATCCGGAGTAAAGGACATCAGGGCGGTAGTGGCTGAGGCCGAGGCCCAAAGAAAGGATAGCGGACGTAAAACCATCCTCTTTGTCGATGAGATTCATCGGTTCAATAAGGCCCAACAGGATGCCTTTCTCCCGTATGTAGAAAGCGGCTTGATTACCCTCATCGGGGCCACCACGGAGAATCCCTCTTTTGAGATAATACCACCGCTTTTGTCCCGTTCCCGGCTAATTGTTTTAAAACCACTTACTGGAGAAGATCTTAAAGAAGTGCTTAAACAGGCCCTTGCTGATAAGGAAAGAGGCTTGGGGGATATTTGTGTTAATTTATCTGAGGAGGCCCTTGAGCACATCATCTCCGCCGCCCAGGGGGACGCCCGGTTCGCCCTGACCAGTTTAGAGGTAGCCGCCTTATTGGCCTTACCTGATGAAAAAGGGACCCGCCATATCGATCTTAAGCTGGCGGAAGAAGCGGTACAGAAAAAAGCGCTCGCCTATGACAAGGATGGGGAAGAACATTACAATATCATCTCCGCCTTCCACAAAAGCCTCCGGGGAAGCGACCCGGATGCCGCCCTCTACTGGCTGCTTAGGATGCTGGCCGCCGGAGAAGAGCCGCTGTACATAGCCCGCCGGATGATAAGATTTGCGTCCGAAGATGTGGGTAACGCCGATCCCCAGGCCCTGCAGGTAGCCATGGCCGCCTTGCAGGCCTACCAGGCCCTGGGCAGCCCGGAAGGAGAACTGGCCCTGGCCCAGGCCGCTCTATATTTAGCCACGGCTCCGAAGAGCAATGCCGTCTATATGGCCTTTCTGGAAGGGCAAAAGGACGTGGCCAGAACCGGCAGCCTGCCTGTCCCCTTGCCTATCCGTAATGCCCCGACCAGATTGATGAAGGACCTGGGTTACGGACGCGGCTATAAGTATGCCCATGACTTTCCCGAGGCCCTGGTAGCGCAAGAACACCTGCCGCCGGAAATAAGAGGGCGTATTTATTACCGTCCGACTAAGCGCGGTATGGAGAAGATTATCGGTGAGCGCTTAAAAAAGTGGCGCGAATATCTGGCCTCATTTCAGCCCAGTACCGGAGGTGGCAAAACATAAACTTAAAGGGAGATAGGTGCGATAATTCATATCCCATAAAAATTACGTAATTACATAAAGTTCCAACTGGAAGTAAATTTTCTCTCTTTTAACTCTTGACAAAGTTTTCTGGCTATAGTAATGAGACTTTCAGCAAATGAAGTACAGTTCATTTTTTAGTTAAGATAACACCTAAAAGCTAAAAGATAAAAAGGAGGAGTATAAATGGCAACGATTGATCACAAAGGAAAAACCTACGAGGTAGATGAAGACGGTTTCTTGTCCGCGGGGCTCAGCGCATGGGATGAAAACTGGGTGGATTATGTAAAGGACATAGAAGGTATCAGCACGTTAACTGATGAGCATTGGAAGTGCGTCAATTTCTTGCAGGACTATTATAAGAAAAACGGCATTGCCCCAATGGTAAGGATTTTTTCTAAGGTAACGGGCTATCCATTGAAGAAGATCTATGAGCTTTTCCCCTCCGGGCCGGGTAAGGGAGCCTGTAAGATGGCTGGACTTCCGAAGCCGACCGGCTGCGTATAATCGGCGTTATCTTCTGTAGGAAAGAGAGACAAAGGGCATGGGTCTGCCGGAAAGTGGGCCTATGCCTTTTTCCGTTTGCGCCTGTATGGATTCCTTGGTTTTTGACTACGGAGACCAGTCTGGAAATCCAAAGAGGTGCTTTTAAATCAGGAACTCAGGTGTCTTTTAATAAAATCCTGATGGACTTTGTTGATTAATGGCCTGTACTTATCAGGCTTAATCTGAGACCCCTTTAGCCCGCCCCGAAGGTTTATTTCAGATAAGTATAGCTTGTTGTTTAGCATCAGGTCGATATGGGCATATGGAAAATGCGCCTTTCTCATTACCTTGAGACAGAAAGCTCGTTCTTTTTTACTTAAGGTGTAGGGGCGGCTTTCTCCTCCAAAGTAGAGGTTGTGACGGAAATTGTATGGGTTGATCCTCTCATAGGCTTCCACATAATCACCGATAATTATTACCCTTATGTCTCTAACATTTTTAACAAATGGCTGGACAACAAAGGGAAATTCCATCAGGCCTAATGACGCATGGTTGTAAACTGCTTCAATGGACGGCCAGACGTTAATGCCCAGGCCGCAATTGAGCCGATCCTGTTTGGTAACCACCTCCTTAATGTTATGGGCATTATAGTTGGTAATCTGCTCGATTAGATCTCGCTTATCCCGGGCTACAAAGGTATGCTCTACCATAACATTGCCCAGGATATAGACTTGTGTGGCTTTGGAACGGCTGGCAGCCTGAGCGAGGGCTGGCGGGAACAGCTTGACCCCATTTTCAACCAGATGAAGAAATTTTGCCTCCTCATTTTTTTTAAGATTGAGGAGTCCAACCACTATATCGCCCCTGGTTAAGGCATAATATTTCTCGGAGAAGGTTTTCATGTCGGTGATAACCGTTCGGGGGCGCATTCCTGTCTTTCTCGCTTTTTGGCTAAGGGTTAAAAGAGCATTTCCAGAAAATGCTTGTGAAATTGGGTTAAATCTTCATCACATTCGTTACAATAGAATTTAATCTCACCAAATACCTGTGAATCATCACTTATAGGCGTAAAACTACCATCCTCGTTTTGTGTGTAGCGTGTGGTAAGGATCACACCGTCGGCAACCTCATAGAAATCTGTGTCATTGCCACAAGTAGGGCATACTATTCTTATTTTAGTTGGAAGTTTTATCGCGGCTTTTTTAGTACTGGTTCGCATTGGTCAAGACCTGTCAGGATAATTTCCCTAAGCAATATACTTTGATGGTTTCGTAAAAAGTCGTTTTTAGCTTAAGTATTTGAAATAATATTATTTTATTGCATTTTTGTCTTGACTTTCATGTTGTCCCGTGATAGAAAACATATGCAACATCAACATGT
>DSAQ01000141.1 GCA_011046395.1 Pseudomonadota bacterium | reverse complement strand
GGGGAGGGGGAGGGTGATCCTATCACCTTGGTTTTGTCCACGGTGTGCCTTCCTTCCAGCGAATGACCGCATCGCCGGGCATCCCTGGTTTCAGAAGACGTTCGGGGTTTTCAACCGAGACCTCCACCCCAAATACAAGTTTGACACGCTCCTCCCTGGTCTCCACAGCTTTGGGTGTGAATTCAGCCTGTTCGTATATCTTTGTTATATTTCCCTTAAATGCCTTATCAGGAAAGGCATCCACAAATACCCTTACCTCGTTTCCGAGCCTTATTTTCCCTATGTCAGGCTCAGGGATATATACTTTTAAATATAGCTTATCCATATCTACCATCACATAGAGCGGTGTGCCTGGATTGACTATTTCACCAACTTCAACCGGTCGTGAAAGGATGGTCCCGTCTGCTGGGGCGTAAATCTTTGTTTCTTGCAGGTCGGCATATACTTCCTGCATTCTGGCTACGGCTGCCTTGTAATTTGCCTCCGCACCCTGGAGGTGACTTCTCTTTATATTCACTATATCCTTTGCGGCCAGGGCCGCCTCTAAATTCGCCTCTGCCCTTTGGAGTTCCTTTTCTGCGACATTTACATCGGCAAGGCTGGTCTCGTGGTTCATCCTGACCCGGTCAAAATCGCTGGCAGAAACAAGCTGTTCCTGGAAAAGTGAAGAGTAGCGCTCAAAATCTCTCCTGGTTTTCTCCAGGACAGCCCTCGTCTTCTCAAGCTGCGCCCTGGCCGCCTTCACAGCAGCCTCGGCTGCATTAATAGCGGCAGCGGCATCTTTTATGGTGAATCCCAGGTCCACCGTAGCCTGTTCTACCTGGGCCTTTGAAAGGGAGACACTTTCTCTGGCATTTAAATACCGGGCCTCAAGCTGATCCGAGACAATCTCTGCCAGAAGCTGGCCTCTCTTCACGGTATCACTCTCATCCACAAGGGGCGATTTTACTCGTCCCTGAATTTTCGGGGCTATGGTTACCTCCCTTCCTTCAATCCTTCCACTGGCCACAATCAGTCCCTCAGGGATTTTTTGCCTTATCTGATCCCATATGAACCAGGACAGAGAGAGTACAGCTATCGATACCGCGATGATAATTAATGTCTGTCTGAGTGTTGGTTTTTTCATAGTTTCCTCGGTCGTTGTAAGGATTACAACCTTCCCGAACGTAAGATCCCTATCAGTAACCATATACCCAGGATGCAGGCCAGGAGGAAACCGGCGAGGCCAAGGAGAGGGTAGCCAAACAGCCTGGGGCCAAAACCTGTTTGAAATATAAGGGACGACCCAATAATAAGGGCGGCAATCACTACCGCAAAACTCAGGCGATTACTGGAGCGGTCCAGTTCCCTGATAAATTTCTCCAGCCCCCGGTGCTGAAATTGGATGGTTAATTCGTCTTTTTTAACTTTGGAGAGGATTTCCCCTGCATCAGAGGGCAACTTTTTTAGGAAGACAGCAGCCTCCCTAACCGTCTTGGATACTTCTTTTAACCATCTGGAGGGTTCCATCCGCCGGATAAGAAGTTCCCGGGCATAGGGCCTGGCATGTTCGACGATGTTGAATTCAGGGTAAAGCATTCTCCCTACACCCTCGTTTATTACCAGGGCTTTAATCATCATTACCATGTCCGAGGGGAGCCGGAGCCTGTAACGGCGGATGATATCCATGAGTTCGTCCATAATAACGCCGATATTCAATTCCTTGAGTGGGACTTCATAGTAACGCTCCAGAAAGTCGGATAACTCCAGTCTAAAATTAATGCGGTCGATGGGTTCCGGTGTAAGGCCGATGGCCAGGAGGGCATCTACCAACGAGTCCACATCCTTATCCACAACGGCCATCAATATAGTAGCCATCTGGTGGGCGGTCTCCTCATCGAGCATCCCTATCATGCCGAAGTCCACGGGCGCAATCACGTTATTTTCAAGGACAAAGAGATTCCCGGGGTGGGGATCAGCATGGAAAAAACGGCACTCAAAGACCTCCTTGAGGATAAGGTCGGCTCCATTAATGGCGATGGTTTTACGGTCCAGCCCGGCTGCCTGTAATTGTTCCAGATCTGATATCTTGATGCCATGGATGTATTCCATGGTCACGACCTTAGGGGCAGTCAACTCCCGGTAAACCCTGGGAATGTAAACGGTCTCATCACCGGCAAAGTATTTCCTGGCCCTGTCGATATTACGGCCTTCCCTCACGAAATCCAGTTCTCGCCGGATCGTCCGGGCAAATTCATCTATAATCCTGACCGGCTCATAATGTCTGGTTTCCGGCAGACGCTGTTCGGCCAACGTGGCCAGGTCATACAGGATGCGGATATCTGTCTCAATAGTGCTTTCAATACCCGGCCTCTGGACCTTAACCGCTACCTCATCCCCGTCCCTTGTTTTGGCCCTGTGCACCTGTGAAAGAGAGGCGGCCGCCACGGGCGTCTCTTCGAAGCTTTCAAAAAGTTCAGCCAGTGGACGGCCCAGTTGGGATTCTATAATATCTTTAGCGGCCCCAAAGGGGAAGGGGGGCACTTTGTCCTGAAGCTTGCTAAATTCCCGGATAAAGTCCAGTGGAAGGAGGTCCGGCCGGCTGCTCAATATCTGCCCGAGTTTGATAAAGGTCGGGCCCAGTTCCTCAAAGGCCAGTCGCAGCCGCTCCGGAGTAGAAAGGGGCCCGACCTCCTCCCGCTCTTTTCTTAACAGCCTCCTTCGCCACGGTACATAGTACCTGGCCTTCAGTCGATCCAGAAGGTCTCCGAATCCATACCGGATAAAAATAGTGGCAATGTGGCCATATCGCTTCAGGTCCTGATAGGTCTCACGAACCTTAAAGATGGACATGCCCTTACTCTGTCTCTTTCTTCTCTCCGGCCGGAGATATCTTTTTTTCTATGTCCTCCAGTCTGTTTGATATCTCCTCCAGATCCTTTTTGGTAGGCAGCCCCAGATCGGTTATTACCTTTTGCACAGACCCGGTTATCTTTCCGATCAATTCCTTTTCCTGTTTTTCAGCCTCCTTGAGCAGCTTATCCACAATTTTAAATCTTTCTTCCCGGGCCACCTCTCCCCGTTTGATGAGGTCATCAACCAGCTCCTCTGCCTTTTCTTTGGTGAGGCTGATCACGCCTAGCCCCAACAGCATTGCCTTCTTGATAATGTCCATTGTTTTCCTCCTTTCCTAAAAGCGTTCCTTTATCTTTCGAATGGCCTCTCGAAGCTCACCCTTCACCTTCTCCGTAGCCTCTTTGGTGCTTTCCTTAGCCGTTTCCAGGGCGTGTTCCAAACCTTTCACGGCCCCGGCCGCAGCATCTTTGAGAAGGCCTTTGGTCTTATCTCCGGCCTCACTTATAGCCTCTATCGCCCCGGTTGCGGCGCTGTGAGCCACCTCGGCCAGTTTGCCACCGGCCTTTTCTACCGCTTCCACCGCTCCCTTGACCGCCTCTTCAGTAAGCTTCTTGATGTTCTCTCCTGTTACCTCGGTCTTTTCCAGGGCAGTGGCGACAGTTTCCTTCACCTTTTGCCGTACCGTTTTTGGAACTTCTTTCCCCTTTTTGATGACTTCTTCCACATCTTCTTTGATTTTTTCGATTATTTTCCCTGCCATTTTCATGACCTCCGGTTATTTTTTTAGGCCTTTTTCTTCTGCTTTCCTTTTTAATATTTCACCGGCCTCCTTAACTTTCCCACCGGCTTGCTTAAAGGCCTCCTCTGCTTTTTGGGATAGCTTTTTGCCCGTATCTATTAGTTTCTGTCCTTCTTCTTTCAAAAAGCGAGATGCATCTGAAAACTTTTTCTTTGATATCTCTTCACTTTTTTCAACCAGCCGCTCCCCCTGGGTGATTAAATGCTCTCCCTCTTTTTTCAGGTCTCTTCCCAGTGCCCTGCTTTTTTCATCTGCCTTGGCCAACAGCTCTTCTCCTTCCCTGACCAAGGATTCTCCATGTTTCTTGATCTTTTCCCCAGCCTCTTTTGCAGTCTGGATTAGGTCGTCCAATTTCCCCTTTTCCTGGGGATAGCCTGGGAAGGCGAAAAGACCAATCAGCAAAATGGATACACAGCATGAAATAACCATTCTCTTTTTCATGATCAAAACCTCCATCTAATGATCTCACGGTAAATGGCATTCCTTACTACTTAACACGATACACGCTATGTTGCTCAGTGAATAGGCATCACCCCCTTTTTTTACCTTTATCTCGGCGTTAGACCACCTCTGAACTTTGGGAACGTTGATTCATAGCGTGCTTTCGTCTTTACAAGTCTGGGTAAGTGTTGAGGAACCAAAACAGGGTAATCGTCGGCGCAGGGTATGCGAAACCCGGCTAACAATCGCCCACCGGAGCAGGGAAGAGCGGGGGCTATACCCACAACATGTCATCAGACAACCCAGACTGTAAATTTTTTCCCTCCATAAACAACCGCATGACCGACCCGGCCCATGAAAAACGCTTCAACTTTTGAAAGGCCCCTTCGCCCGACAACAATTGTGCCGTAGCCCCCGTCCTCTGCTTCCTTGACAATGGCATCGGATCGGCTGAGTACACCGGAAATTATTTTTTCAGATATTTTTTCAGATTCAAACCCGGATGCCATAAGCATGTCTTTTATAACCTGAAACAGTCGCACCACTTTTAATTTAAAAGCTTCAATGCAGGTATCAGACACTTTAACTTCGGGAAGTTCCGGCTTATTAACTTCAGAAAGTTCAAAATTTATAGCCCCCAAGCCTGGAATTGCATGAAAAATACAGACCTCATACCCATGGCCGCCTAACAATGAGGCGACAAATTCAACCGCTTTCATCGAAGCAGGTGACGCATCCACGGCCAATAAAATTTTCTTGACGGGAGGGGCCTGCCCCACGATTATCATTGGGATAAATGTTAAAGATTGTAACAGCTTGACAGCAACGCTGCCAACTATGATATTTTTCAGTGCACCCATCCCCCGCCTTCTCAGGACGACTGCTCTGTAACCCTTTCTCGCTTCATCTATTATGTCCCGGGCGAGCCCTCTTTCTAAGCAATGAAATTTGATCTCAATTGACTGTTCCGAAAATCCGCCTGTGATCAAAATTTTTTTCGCCTGTTCCAGATACGCCCGTATTTTTCTTTCCTCCTCCATTTCCCGATTTCTCAATTGATGGACGGCGTTTGCGCAAGTTGGATCCTTCTCCAACTCCCGATATTCTTCCGGTATGCCACTGAAGACATGAAACAGCACAATCCGCGTATTCTCATCAACGGGCATAAAATCCTTTACATAGTTAACCGTTTGTATGGTTCGTTCGGAACCATCAACCAATACCAGCAATTTTTTTTGAATTGTCATGCTCCCTCCTCCAAGCTTAGAGCGGTAAATCGCTGTCTATGCACCATGTCATCACAGCCCTTTTAAACTGAAATGAACAGAGCGCATCCTGCTGGAAACTATTCACCGCCTCCCCCCAATACCGCGTAAAGCCGCACCTGATTGGCGAGTTTGGCCAGGCGGAGCGAGATAAGCCCCTGTTGTGCGGCATAAAGGGATCGCTGCGCATCAAGGACGCCCAGGTAGCTGTCAATCCCCTTTGAATAGCGTTTTTCTGAGAGGCGATAGGTATCTGCAACGGCATTTGTCAGGGATTGCTGGGCAAACACCTGCTGATCCACCGTGCCTTGCACGGCAAGAGCATCGGCCACTTCCCTGAAGGCGGTCTGGATCGTCTTTTCATACTGGGCCAGGGCAATTTCCCGTTCAGCCTTGCTGATCCTGTACGCGGCCCAGGTTCGGGCATCGAAAATCGGTACGGCGATCTGCGGGGCGAAGCTCCACGTGCCGGACCCGGAGCCGAAAAGACCGGACAGCTCGTCGCTGGCCGTCCCGACCGATGTAGTCAAAGAAATGCGCGGGAAAAAAGCGGCCCGGGCCGCGCCGATAAAGGCATACGCCCCTTTGAGCCGATGTTCCGCCGCAATAATGTCCGGCCGGTTCAAAAGCGCCTCGGAGGACAGGCCTGCAAAAATTTCTTTGGGCGGATTAACGCTTGCCAGGTCCGCCGGCAAGATATCTTCCGGCACCGGAGAGCCGGCCAGAAGGTTTAACGCATTTTGGTCCTGGGCCGCCATTTGCTTGAAGCGGGCGACATCTCCCCGGGCGGTATCTACCTGGGTTTGTGCTCGGCGCAGATCCAATTCGTTGGCGAGCCCGACTTCGTATTGCCGCTGGATTAAATTATAGATTCCCTGCTGCGTTTCAAGGGTGGACCGGGCCAGTTTGAGATTTTCCAGGTCAGCGGCAAGAGTCAGGTACACCCTTGCGACCTCGGACACCAATGCGATCTGTGCGCCGCGGCGGGCCTCATCCGTGGCCAGGTATTCTTCCAATGCCTGTTCTTTCAGGCTGCGGATACGGCCGAAAAAATCGATTTCCCAGGAAGCGATACCCAGATCAACACTGTATTGTTCAATTGTCCTCGAATCGCCGGGGCTTAAAAGGTCGGCGGAAAGGCGCTGTTTGCCTCCCGCCCCCACCGCATTGACCGCCGGGAAGAGTTCAGCCCGTTGAATACCATACAGCGCGCGTGTCCTTTCCACATTCAGGACGGCAAGCCGCAAATCCCGGTTGTTGTTTAGAGCCGTCTCGATAATCTGTTGAAGCTTTGGGTCGGTGAAAAATTCCTGCCGGCTCAGTTCCCGGACGGTCGGTGCTTCGGCTATGGCCTGCGTGTCTTTGTAGGCCGGGCCTTGTGGCCATTCTGCCGGAATCGGCGCCAAGGGCTGTGTGTATTTCGGGGCCAAGGAACAGCCGCCCAGAAGAACCAGCAGTCCCCAAAATACTATTTGTCTTCTCATGTTAACTCACCTCCTGGGGGCCGGTGGATGCAATAGAGTGTTCAGGGGGTTGCCCTCTTTGTTTCCTTTTGAATATGTTGGATACAAGGACAAAGAACAGTGGAATAAAAATGAGATCGATGAATGTGGCGGAGAGCATTCCACCACAAACGGCGGTGCCGATGGCGTTCATTGCGCCGGCGCCGGCGCCGGTGGCAATGGCCAGCGGCAGGACCCCGAAAAAGAAAGCCAGGGAGGTCATGATGACGGGTCGGAATCGTGTTTTTACGGCTCCAAGGGTTGCATCGATAAGGCTGTCGCCACGTCCCATCCGTTCCTTTATAAACTGAATGATCAGGATGGCATTTTTTGTCGAAAGGCCGAGGGTGGTAAGGAATCCGATCTGGAAGTAGACATCGTTGGGCAGCCCCCGAAATGAAGTGGCCAGTATCGCGCCTAATACACCCAGCGGCAGCATCAACAGATTGACAAAAGGGATGGTCCAGCTTTCATACAGGGCGGCCACACAAAGGAAGATTACGAAAATGGAAAAGGCGTACAGGATAGGCCCTTGAGCCGTTGCCATCCGCTCCTGGTAGGACAGCCCGGTCCAGTCAAAGCCGATCCCCTGGGGTAGCTTTGCTGCGATCTCTTCCATGGCGGCCATCCCCTCGCCGGTACTCCTGCCCGGGGCCGGTTCGCCCCAGATGTTGATGGAAGGAAAGGCGTTGTAGCGCTCCAGCTTGGGAGAACCCTGAGCCCACCGGCAGGAGGCAAAGGAAGAGAAGGGCGCCATCCTGCCCACGCTGTTCCGCACATAGAGTTTTTCCAGATCCTGCGGCAGCATGCGATAGGGGGCATCCGCCTGGGCAAAGACCTTTTTGACCCGACCGGCCTGGATAAAGTCGTTGACATAGGCGCTGCCAAACGCCGCCGCAATGGTGTTGTGAATGGAACTGATGGAAACCCCCAGCGCGCCGGCCTTGTCCCAATCCACGTCGATGTGGTATTCGGGCACATCTTCCATGCCGTTGGGTCGAACCCTGACCAGTCGTGGATCCTGGGCCGCCATGCCGAGGAGCTGGTTACGGGCCGCCATGAGTTTTTCGTGGCCCAGGCCGCCACGGTCCTGCAACTGAAAATCAAACCCGGTGGCCATCCCCAGTTCGATGACCGGCGGCGGCGGGAAGGCGAACACCATGGCGCCTTTTATCTGTGAAAATGCCCCCATGGCCCTGCCGGCGATGGCCTTGACCTTCAGGTCCGGCCGCCGGCGCAGCTTCCAGTCTTTGAGCTTGACAAATCCCAGGGCCATATTCTGTCCCTGGCCGCCAAAACTGATCCCGGCGACAGCCATGACGGATTCCACCCCGTCTTTCTCATGCTCCAGAAAATGGTCCCTTACCCTGTTCATGACTTTTTCAGTCTGCTCAAGGGTGGAACCCGACGGCAGCATGGCCTGGACCAGCAGGATGCCCTGGTCCTCATCCGGGATATAGGATGTGGGCATCCGATGAAAGAGGAATCCCACCGCCGTCACAATCAAAAGGTATATCATCACGTATCGCGCCGTTCTTGAAAAGGAGCGGCCGACGACTCCCACATAGAGGGCTCTGATCCGAGCAAAGACCCGATCAAACCATCTAAAAAAGGGGCGCAGGAAAAAGATCGCATTATCCGCTGGTTCATGCCCGGCAGGTATCGGTTTAAGGAACGACGCACAGAGGACCGGGGTCAGGATCAGGGCCACGACCACCGAAAGAAGCATTGCAGCGATGACGGTCACGGAAAACTGGCGGTAGAGAACCCCGGTGGAGCCCTGAAAGAAGGCCATGGGGCCGAAGACCGCCGAGAGCACCAGGCCGATGCCGATCAGGGCGCTGGTGATCTCGCCCATGGACTTGGCCGTGGCCTCCCTGGGCGAAAGGCCCTCCTCGGCCATGATCCGCTCCACGTTCTCCACCACCACGATGGCGTCGTCCACCAATAGCCCGATGGCCAGCACCATGGCGAACATGGTCAGCATGTTGATGGAGAAGCCGAAAGCCCCCAGAACCGCGAAGGCCCCCAACAGCACCACCGGCACGGCGATGGTGGGGATAAGGGTGGCCCGGATATTACCCATGAAAAGATACATGATCACAAAGACCAGCAGGACCGCTTCAAAAAGGGTCTTGACCACCTCATCGATGGCCACCTTGGTAAATGGGGTGGTGTCGTAGGGATAAATCACCTTCATGCCGGGGGGGAAGTAGCGGCTCATCTGCTCCAGTTTCTGCTTGACGGCTTGGGCCGTATCCAGGGCATTGGCGCCGGCAGCCTGACGGATGGCCATGGCTGCGGAGGGTTTGCCGTTATAGTTGGCCATGATATCGGAGCGCTCGGTTCCCAGTTCCGTCCGGCCGATGTCCCTGATCCGGACCACCGAACCGTCCGGATTGATACGGATGGGGATGGCGGCGAATTCCTCCGGGGTCTGGAGCAGATGCTGAACGATAATGGCGGTGTTCAGGCGCTGCCCCTCTACGGCCGGCGTCCCGCCTAACTGACCGGCGGAGACCTCGACGTTGTAGGCCCTGAGCGCCAGGATGACATCCTCCATGGTCAGGTGATAGTTGGTCAGCTTGTCGGGGTTGACCCAGACCCGCATGGCATATTGGGTGCCGAAATTCTCGACTTCGCCCACCCCCGGCACCCGGGACAGGATCTTTTCCAGATTCGACTGGGCGTAGTCCCGCAGGTCGTCGCCGCTCATGCTGCCGTCTTCCGAGATCAGCCCGACGATCATCAGGTAATTTCTGGTGGATTTGCTGACCTTGACGCCGGAGCGCTGCACCACATCGGGAAGGCTGGCCATGGCGAGCTGCAGCTTGTTCTGCACCTTGGACCAGGCGATATCCGGATCTGTTCCCGGGGCGAAGGTCATCTCGACGCGGGCGGCGCCGGACGAAGAACTGGTGCCGGAGAGGTAAAGCATATCGTCCAGACCGGTCATCTTCTGCTCAATGATCTGGGTCACGGTGTTTTCTACCGTCTCCGCCGAGGCCCCGGGGAAAAAGGCATCGATGGCGATGGCCGGCGGGGCGATGGGGGGATACTGAGCGATGGGCATGTTGTATATTGCCAACCCGCCGGCCGCCATAATGATGATAGCGATGACCCAGGCGAAGACCGGACGATCCAGAAAGAAGTTAGATAACATCACACGTCTCCATCACTTCGATTTTGCGGCCGGTTGGGCCGTACGCGCGGGGTCCGCAACTTCTTTCCGGCCTGCGTCAAAAGGAACCGCCTTCACGGCAGCGCCGGGCTGCGCTTTTTGCATACCCTCGACGATCACACGCTCGTTGGGTGCAAGCCCTGCTGAGACGAGCCATTGGTCGCCGATGGCCCGGTCGAGAGTGAGCATCCTCTGCCCAACCTTTCCCTCGCCGTCCACGATCAGCGCGAAGGGGTTTCCCTTTGGATCGCGTGACACGGCCTGCTGAGGAATCAGGATGGCCCGTTCATTGACGCCTTCTTTCACCACCGCCCGGACGAACATGCCCGGCAGGAGAACGCCTTTTGGATTGCGAAAGACAACCCGCAGGATGACGGACCCGGTAGTAGGGTCCACCGAGACATCGCGAAACTGAAGCGTTCCCTCCAGGGGATACATTGTGCCGTCTTCCAGGATGAGCTTGACCTTGTCCTGGCGCGTTCCGTTTTGATTGAGGCGGCCGTCCTCCAGGCAGCGCCTCAATCGCTGCAGTTCGGTGGTGGATTGGGCCACATCCACGTAAATGGGGTCCAGTTGTTGAATGGTTGCCAGGGCTAGTGGCTGATGCGCCGTCACCAGCGCCCCATCCGTTACGTTGGATCTGCCGATGCGGCCGGAGATGGGGGCGATGACGCGGGTGTAGCCCAGATTGATACGGGCCGTCTCTACGGTCGCCTTCCAATACTGAATATCAGCCTCGGCCTGCTTCAGGGCAGCCGAGGCATCGTCGTAGTCTTGCTGGCTTACTGCCTTGTCGGCGAGCAAGTCCCTGTAGCGATCAACCCTCAAACGAATCGAGGGCGTATTGGCCTCGGCTCTGCCGAGGGCGGCCTTGGCATTGTCGAGCGCCGCCTGAAAGGGGGCGGGATCGATCTGGTAAAGCACCTGTCCGGCTTTGACATCGGAACCTTCCCTGAACAGACGTTTCTGGATGAGGCCGCTGACCTGGGGCCGGATTTCCGCGATGAGATAGGCGGATGTGCGGCCCGGCAATTCGGCGGTCAGCACGACCTTTCGCGGCTGGATTGTCACCGTGGCTACTTCCGGGACAGGGGGCGGCGGAGATTGCTGCCGGCGGTCGCAGCCGCCCAGCAAAAGGCCGCCTAACAGCGCCGCCAAAAGCACACTCCATTTAAGTGGTTCATAAACAGTTCCGTTGAGTTGCATCAGAGATCCTCCAAATATCGATGATGAGCGGATTGAGTTCTCAAGGCCCCATGAATAATCACGGGTCAACCAACCCCATGAAGAGCATATGACTACTGACCACTGACCACTGACTACTGACCGCTGGTTGCTGTCTTTAACAGCGTCCCTGTGGCCCGCTTCAGTCGCAAGTCTGCCAACCGATAGTTAAGTCTTGCCTCTGCCAACTGCCTTTCTGAGGTGACCAGCAGGGTGTTGGCGTCCATCACATCTATACTATTGGCCAGGCCGAACTCAAACTGCTTGGAGGTGGCATTGTAGTTATCCCTGGCAAAGGCGAGCTGGTCTTCAAGGGATTTTAGGATTTCCCTTTGGGTTATCAGATCCAGGTAGGCATTCTCAACCTCTATATTTATGGTCTTCTTTAAATCTTCATAGATGAGTTCAGATTGTCTTTGTCTGGCCTCTGCCTCTTTCACCTCCGCCCTTCTAAGCCCGCCCTCAAAGAAAGGGAAGTTTAACCTGATCCCGCCATAAGTGGTTTCTTCCAATACAAAGGTGGAGGCCGGGCTGTCCTCTTCCCTCGAATAAACCCCCTCGACAGAAACGGTTGGCCAGTAGGCCCCACGTACATATCGGACCTGCTCTTCTGCCAATTTCTTCTGGAGATCGAGAGACTTCGCCTCTGCTCGTTCAGTGACGGCCTCTTCTTTTAGCGAGACGAGAGAACGGTCTTTGAAGGTTTCGGCCTTGACACCGGACTCTTTAAGCTCGTAGTCTTCGCTTATCCCCGCCAGCCGGGCCAGCACCGCCTTTGCTAACTTGAGACTGTTTTCTGCCTTTACCCGTTCCGACCGCGCGCCGGATAACTCTGCCTCTGCCCGGAGGAGGGCGGTCTTGGTTACCTCGCCTACCTTGAGCCTTATGGAGGCGGCATCCCTGTGTGTGGTCAACCTCTCCACATTGGCCCTGGCGATCTCCGCGGCCTTTTGGGCCTTGAGGACATCGTAATAGGCCGAGGAGACTCCAAAAAGATATTCCTCTTTCGCTGCATAAAGGTCATGCCGGCTTTTTTCTATGTTTTCCTTTGATATTTTAAAGGCGGTGACTTCCCGGCCGCTTAAAGATAACGTCTGGTCGAGCCTTAACCCCCATGACGTAGAATCTTCGGGTTGGATGATGAAACCTGAGGCCGAGGTCTTGTCATCGCTATACCGCGTGTAATCCCCAAAGGCGGAAAGCCTGGGCAGCAGCACGGCAAGGGCCTTGTCTTTACCTCTTTCTGTGATATAGAGGTCTTCCTCTGATATCTTTATCCTTTCCGCGCGCTCCAGGGCAATGCGGTAAAGGTCGTCGAGTGAATAATCCCGGGCGGCGGCCGGGCTGTTAAATGTCAGAACCGCCGCCAGAAGAGTTAATACATACCCCAGGAAAGCAACCCTTGCTCTGATCATGCCGCTCTCCTTATCCCGTTTAGCATCAACCGGTAAAGAGACTCGCCGTATTTTTTTAAGTCGCTGATCTGACCAAAGAGATAATCCAGGATGGCCCCTCTCAGGCTGAAAAGTATTACTTCTGCCGTCTCTTTGCAGTTGATATCTTTAAATATTCCTTTCGCGGCCCCGTTTTTGAGTATGTCCGTGACCAGCCTTTGCTGTGAGTCAAAGAAGGTCTTTTTAAGGTTTTTTTTAAATTCCAGGTCGTACTCTTTGATGTGCATAGAGACCAGACCGGTCTTTTTAATAGCGTAATCCAGATGGTATTCTATCAAGGACTTAAGGGCAGCGAGAGGTTCCTTATCCCTGAGCATCTCGGTATGCTTCCGGAAGCTTTCCATGTGGTCACGCGTGAGTTCGAGATAAAGTTCTTCCTTATTCTGAAAATAAATGTAGATACCCCCGATACTTATACCGGCCCGCCGGGCGACCTCCCGGATAGTGGTCCCTGAGTAACCCCTTTCGGCGAAGACCTCGCCGGCCGCCTCAAGGATAATCTTTTTCGATTCAGGTGCTTTACGTCTGTTCATGCTGCTTGCGGACTGCTTCCGCCCCGGTTTTTGACGTTACATAAGGTGTAAGCGTTCAGCTGTCAGGGTATTGGCAAATTATCTTCCCGGAAGGGTGAACGCATGTTCAGGTGAACGTATGTTCACTATATATTGAAAGCCCGGGCCATTGTCAAGGGAAATCCAATCTCAAATCCACTACCTATTTTACCGGGCGCTAATTTCATGCCTCTCCTGTAGGGGCACCTTCCAGGTGCGAACGGTGTCGCGGCAAGCCTCCAGGTCGGCCGAGGACGGATGCCGCTCCTACGGGGCGTGGCGACACTCCTTTCGGCCCAATGCCTTCACCTTGCGGCCAACAACATAAAGTGGAAAGCAATTTCTTTCAAAGAGTGGAAAAATAGTTCTCACAAGTAAGGAAGACGATTTACCTTTGCTCGCAGATTATCGTCTGTATCTGTTTGTAATGATTAAAATTTTATGTATAAATAATTTTTAAAAGTATGTGGCATTTATTTTGCTGCTACGTCCCTTAAGCTTGGCCGAATAGTTAACGAAAATAAGGACCTCCGGCCAATTGCGGTCTTTTCCGCAGGGCGATATAACCTATGGACATCAACATTACCCTGATCGTGATGTTATTTATCTGCCTATTGACACATCCTATTGGACATTATAATAAACATAGTCGGATCTGGAGGACTGAATGAAGCGTATTTTTGTATGGCTCGTCATTTGGATTTTAGTATCCTCCAGTAACCTTCATGCCGGTCCTTATACCAGTTCAGCGCACGGCGATAGCGCCTATGGTGTGAGCAGGAGGGGCACATCGCAATATGGCAAGGGACATTGTGCGCATTGCCATGAACAACACGCCAGTATAGACGGGGACGAGCCGGAACCGGTGGATGGTGAGCCGTCTAAATGGTGTCTATTTGCCAATAACTTCAATACGAGCGCCATTTCAAACCCGTACTTGCAGAGGGATAATCTCTGCTTCTTTTGCCATTATTCAGGGGCCGGTTCTTTGCAAAATCAGGCCTTTAATAATTACAGTTACAGCTATACCTTTGGCGGGGCGCTAAGTCTTACAAGTCCTGATAATATCTTCGACGCATTCTATAGCCCTTCTTATCATAATCTGAAGGATATAAATGACTTCATCACCGGCGCCCGCGGCAGCCATATAAATTTTGCCGACTTTCCTGCTGACAGTAACCCATGCTCCGGCTGCCATAACGTCCATATTGCCAAGAGAAACAAAGCGTATCCGGGGAATCCTTCATATACGGCCATCTCCCGCCCTTCGCAGCATACCAGTCTCTGGGGTGATGATCCTGCGGAACGGATGAGCAGTGTCACCTACGGGACAGGTTATCAACCCCCATACTATCGGGGTTCGATCAATCTGGAGCCTGATGGCGCAAGCAGCGACCGGGCCATACAGGCAGCGAAGACTCCTGATTACGTCACATTTTGTACCGATTGCCACAACGCCACAAATACAATAGAAAGCACTACCTTAGGAAGGACGGTGAGAAAGATTGACTGGAGCTCGGCGGGTAATGTGCACGGTCAGCGAAGTAGAGATAGTGACCACTCCATGGGCGGAGGGATAATAGTGAAACCGCCTTACGATATAACTGTAAGCTCGAATTATGTTCTATCCTGTACGGACTGCCATGAGCCGCACGGCTCGCCTAATTACGGCTATCTGATACGGAAGACGGTTAATGGTGGTGTTACCGACGTAAAAGCAAACACCAATACTGATTGGAATACCCTCTGCAATAAGTGCCACACTCATTCACATTCGATGAAACCCTGTATCGACTGTCACTATCATGGTGCTGAACATATGCCTGGCAGGCCAATATTTTAAACGACCGAAGGAGGGATTTATCTCGAACACCTGTCCTCGGAAAGCTCGGCCAGATGGACACATTTAGGGCACATAATATTTCCTGAGTCGTCATAACCAAAACGGTCTGCCTTGAAGACGATATCTCCGCAATGCTGACAGAGGCCGATAATGTTTTTCTCACAATAGCCGCAGATTTTATATTGCTCTTTTGACACCGGATGGACCCAGTCGCTCAGGTCCTCACGGTCGTGGCAGATAATACAAAATTCGTTCATGTCTTACTCCCTTGCGGCAATATTTATACCAATAGTTGGGCTAATTTTAGTGACCCTACCACCTTTAGTCCTTGCTTTCAAGGCTGTTCTTTCTATGCCATAGCTCGCTCCCATCGCCAGGATAGACCCTGCGATCTTCCAGAGTGGTTGGACTTTCTACCTGTGGCCATTTATCAAGTTGAGGCTTTGCGCCTTCCCGGGTTACAGCAGAGGGGGCGGAATCTGCCATCACCGGATTTTTCCGAATATCTATACCCTCTGCGTTATGGCTGAACTCGATGGGGATGCCGTTGGGGTCAAAGGCGTAGATCGAGTGGAAAAAGCCGTGGTCGATTACCTCCGTCACCCAGACATCGGCTGCAGCGAGTCTATCTTTTGTTTCCCAGAGGTCTTCCTCGGTTTCTACGCCAAAGGAGATATGGTCGAAGACGACGGGACCGGTGACCGGCCGGCCGTGATCTTTTTCCTCAATAGGCTTAACCCCGGGCCACTCAAAAAATGCGATCAGATCGTTTTCTGAGATCTGGAAAAAGTAGTGCCTGTAGCCGGGTCGCCCCAGCCCGGCAACCAGCCTCATGCCCAGCAAGTCCCTCCAGAAACGGATGGTCTTATCCATGTCTCCGGTGACCATCGCCAGGTGATTAATTCCATTGAATTTTATCATCGTATGGCCCCCCTTAAATGGGTAAGCGTATTGTCAAAAATTAACCACAGAGAACACAGAGAATTCCTCTGTGCACTCTGTGTTTTCATGTTTTTTCCTCATTTTTCATAAAACTTTTGACATTACCTGGGTAAGAATATTTATTCCCTTATTACGATTACGTCCCATTTATTGTCTATCCTGTGATTTTAAAAAAAATATCATACAGCCAGGCAACTGATCAAGCTTATTTATTTTGACTGTTTGCTAAACGGACCAGGCGCAGCACGCAATTTTTCAACTGAAACGATTGTTGGAATATTTATAGCGTAGGGCGTTTAAGTTAAGGTATAATTATATTTTAATGGTTCCTCCGCAGAATTTGTGGGTCCGTTTTAGGTATTGATAGTGTAACCACTGTAGTATGAAGTCATAAAAAAAGCATCCTGTTCTCTTTTCTGGTATGGAGAT